>WRGW01000107.1 GCA_009786985.1 Oscillospiraceae bacterium | reverse complement strand
AACCCGAAGCACGCTGACAATTGCGAGACTTCAAGCTAATCCCTGCGAGACGGCAGAGCCGCCTCTGCGGGATGTGCTCTCGTCTTGCAAAACAAGATGTCTGTAAACGGAGAACTATACTTCGCTATATAGGACATTGACGAGGCGAGAGCCTGAAACGGAGGACTTTAAGAAGAAATTATGGCTGATACTGCTAAGAGAGAAATCTCACTTGAAAAAACTCGTAATATTGGAATTATGGCACATATTGATGCTGGTAAAACGACTACGAGTGAACGTATTTTGTTCTATACTGGTAAAGTTTATAAAATCGGCGATACTCATGATGGTACCGCTCAAATGGACTGGATGGAACAAGAGCAGGAGCGTGGAATCACAATCACTTCTGCTGCGACTACTGCTTTTTGGAAAGACCACAGAATCAATATCATCGACACCCCAGGACACGTTGACTTCACTGTTGAAGTTGAGCGTAGTCTGCGTGTTCTTGATGGTTCTGTAACTGTTTTTTGTGCAAAAGGTGGGGTTGAACCACAATCGGAAACTGTATGGCGACAAGCTAACAAATACAAAGTTCCGAGAATGGCGTATGTAAACAAAATGGACATCATGGGAGCTGACTTTTATCGTGTTGTTGATATGATGAGAGAAAGGCTCAAAACAAATCCAGTGCCGATTCAATTACCGATTGGTGCTGAAGACCAATTTAAAGGGCAAATCGATTTAGTTGAAATGAACGCTCGTATTTACGAAGACAAAGAGGGTACAAATTTCACTGACATTGAAATCCCTGAAGACATGAAAGAAATCGCTGACGAATATCGTAACAAGCTTCTCGAAGCTGTTGCAGAACAAGATGATGATATCATGGAAAAATTCCTTGCTGAAGAGGAAATCACCATTGACGAAATCAAAGATTGTATTCGTAAAGCGTGTATCGCTAACTCGATTGTTCCAGTGGTTTGCGGAACGTCTTACAAAAACAAAGGGGTTCAAAAGCTACTTGATGCAGTTATTGACTTTATGCCAGCTCCGACTGATATTGAAGCAATTAAAGGTGTTGATGGCAACGGAGATGAATGCGAACGTAAATCATCTGATGATGAGCCGTTTTCGGCGTTAGCGTTCAAAATCGCAACCGACCCTTATGTAGGAAAACTTTGCTTCTTCAGAACTTATTCTGGTAAAGTTAAAGCTGGTGAAAGCGTTCTTAATGCGACTAAAGGTAAAAAAGAGCGTGTTGGTAGAATCCTGCAAATGCACGCAAACTCTCGTGAGGACTTAGAATATTGTTACTCGGGGGATATTGCGGCGGCAATTGGTCTAAAATTCACCACTACTGGTGATACACTTTGTGATGATTCACACCCAGTAATCCTTGAGTCAATGGAATTCCCAGAGCCGGTAATCTCGCTTGCGATTGAGCCTAAAACCAAGGCTGGTCAAGAGAAAATGGGTATTGCACTTTCAAGGCTTGCGGAAGAAGACCCAACTTTCAAAACTTTCACCGACCCTGAAGTTGGTCAAACAATTATTGCGGGAATGGGTGAGCTTCATCTTGATATCATTGTAGATAGACTTCTGCGTGAATTTAAGGTTGAAGCGAACGTTGGTGCCCCTCAAGTTGCCTACAAGGAAACAATCAAGGGTACTGTTGACCAAGATACTAAGTATTCACGCCAGTCTGGTGGTAAAGGGCAATTCGGTCACGTTAAAATCACTGTTGAACCTAATGAATCTGGTAAAGGTTATGAATTTGTCAACAAAATCACTGGTGGTGCTATTCCGAAAGAATATATCCCAGCAGTTGATACTGGAATTCAAGGTGCGATGCAAGCTGGTGTCTTAGCTGGCTACCCAGTGGTTGACGTAAAAGTCACTCTATATGACGGTGGATATCACGATGTTGACTCGTCAGAGATGGCGTTCAAAATCGCAGGTTCGATGGCGTTCAAAGAAGCCTGCAAAAAAGCAAACCCTATTCTGATGGAGCCGATTATGAAAGTAGTTGTAACTACTCCTGAGGAATATATGGGAGATGTAATCGGGGACTTGAACTCAAGGCGTGGTCAAATTTCTGAACTTGAAGATGTAGGTGGCATTAAACAAATCAATGCAAGTGTGCCTCTATCAGAAATGTTCGGTTATTCTAATGACTTGCGTTCTAAAACTCAAGGTCGTGGACAATATGTAATGGAACCAAGCCATTATATCGAAGTTCCTAAATCAATTGCTGAAGGAATTCAAAAGTAAGCAAAACAAGAGCGTGTCCCGCAGAGGTGGCTCTGCCTACTCGTAGGGATTAGCTCGACGGCAAGAGCACTCTTCAAGTTGCCTGCACGGTGGCGAAGCCACCGACACCGCAACTCTCGTCTTAGCAAAACAAGAACGTGTCCCGCAGAGTGGCTCTGCCTACTCGTAGGGATTAGCTCGACGGCAAGAGCACTCTTCAAGTTGCCTGCACGGTGGCAGAGCCACCGACACCGCAACTCTCGTCTTGCAAAACAAAAATTTCAAAAAAAATTCCCAAAAACACTTGCAAATTCTAACTAAATGTGTTAGAATTAGAAATAGAAACAAAAGATTAAAATTCTAACACCTCAATAAATGAGGTAGAAAGGGTAAAGAAATGGCTAAGCAAAAGTTTGAAAGAACCAAACCCCACGTTAATATCGGTACAATCGGTCACGTTGACCATGGTAAAACCACTCTAACCGCTGCAATCACCAAAACACTATCACTAACTGGTGGTGCAAAGTTTGAGGATTACGACCAAATTGACAGAGCTCCTGAAGAGAGAGAACGTGGTATAACAATCAACACTTCTCACGTTGAATATGAAACTGAAACTCGTCACTACGCACACGTTGACTGCCCTGGACACGCGGACTATATCAAAAATATGATTACTGGTGCGGCACAAATGGACGGTGCAATCCTCGTAGTTGCTGGTACTGACGGACCTATGGCTCAAACGAAAGAGCATATTTTGCTTGCAAAACAAGTAAACGTTCCTGCAATCGTTGTCTTCGTAAACAAATGTGACGAGGTTGATGACCAAGAAATGCTCGAGCTTGTTGAAATGGATATTCGTGAAATTCTCAACAAAAACGGCTTCCCAGGAGATGATACTCCAATTATCTTTGGTTCTGGTAGAGAAGCTCTTCTCTCTGATAACAAAGACATCAATTCACCTGAATACAAGTGCATCACTGATTTGATGAAAGCGGTTGACGAATTTATTCCAACTCCTGAACGTAAGTCTGACCTTCCGTTCATGATGTCAATCGAGGCTGTTACTACTATTCCTGGTCGTGGTACTGTTGTTACTGGGCGTGTGGATAGAGGTACGCTAAAACTTAACGATACGGTTGAAATCGTTGGTCTTGCTGACGAACCTAAATCAACAGTTGTTACTGGTATTGAAATGTTCCACAAATCGCTTGATGAAGCTCAAGCTGGTGATAATGCGGGCGTACTTCTTAGAGGTATTAAACGTGAAGAAATCCGTCGTGGTCAAACTCTCTGTGTACCAGGTTCAATTAAACCAAGAACTAAGTTCACAGGTGAGGTTTATGTTCTTACTAAAGATGAGGGTGGTCGTCATACACCATTCATGTCTAACTACAGACCACAGTTCTTCTTCGGAACTACTGACGTTACTGGCGTAGTTCAATTGTCTGATGGTGTAGAAATGTGTATGCCTGGTGACCATGCTACAATCAACGTAGAACTAATCACTCCAATTGCGATTGAAGAAGGTTTGAGATTCGCAATCCGTGAAGGTGGTAAGACTGTTGGTTCAGGTTCTGTAACTAAAGTTGAAACCTAAGTATTAAGTCGCTTAAAGCCGAACTGTATTTTACGGTTCGGCTTTTTTGGGGTGAAAATTCACTACGAAATCTAAGGAAAACTAAAATGAAATCAAAAAATACGATTAAACGAATGATGTCTATGATTTTGGCAATAATTATGGTGTTTATGACACTTCCACAGACTGTGGTTATTGCTGACCTAGATAACCTAGACAACATTTATACGATTACAACAACTGGTGATATTCGACCACGAATTAATAATGCTTTTGAAATGGGTTATACCCATGTGATTGTTGATATTCCTGGTGGTAGCGTTGCTTTATCTACGTTTGTTGTTCCCGAAGGTCATACATTAGAGCTAAATAATATTTTTATAAGCGGTAATATGCCGACTAGACAGACTATAACAAACAATGGAACTCTTATTATTAACACTGACTTTTGGTTGTTATCATCAAATGTTGCAATGATGGGTGCAACTTTGCATAACACAGCTACTGGAACGCTTATCGTCAACGGACTTTTAGAAACTTGGACAGACGCTAATGTTCACCCTGATTATGGTTCTGGTTTTCTTATAAACGATGGTGAGTTGATTGTCAACGACTCTGGCAGTTTTATCAATAATGGCAGTTTTATCAATAACGGAGTGTTCACCAATAACGGAGTGTTTAATTGTAACATAGTAGACTCACAAGCTCAAACCCCAATTTTACCAGCTTGGGAATTATGTGGATGCGGTATACTTACTGTAGAGGGTGGATATTTATCAAACTATGATTATAGTGGCGTCCAACTAAATCAACAAAGCCCATGGTTTGCACACAGAAATTCAATAACTAAAATTGAATTTACAGCCCCAGTTATTGGGGGTCAATATTTAAATTCTCTTTTTTCGATTTTAAGAAATGTGAGACAAATAAATGGATTACATCATTTTGATATGAGTAATGTTGTAGAAATGAATGGTATGTTCATTGGTACAAATTCGTTAACAAGCCTTGATTTGTCTGACTGGGATACAAGCAGTGTTACGAGTATGAATTCTATGTTCAGCGGAGCAAGCTCGCTAACCAGCCTTGACTTGTCTAGCTGGGATACAAGCAGTGTCGAGACTATGATTAGTATGTTTCGCCACACAAGCTCGTTAACAACTCTTGACCTGTCTGGCTGGGACACAAGTAATGTTGTGGATATGCTTGGAATGTTCAGCGATGCAAGCTCGCTAACAACTCTTGACTTATCAGGGTTTGACACTAGTAATGTTGTAGATATGGGTCTTATGTTTGAAAATACAACTTCTCTAACAAGCATCAATTTGTCTAATTGGGAGACAGGTAATGTCGAGAGTATGCTTGGTATGTTTGTTAATACAAGCTCATTAACAGACATCGACTTATCTAACTGGGATACTAGTAATGTTGTGAATATGGCAGCTATGTTTTTTGGTGCAAGTGCACTAACTGATATCGGCTTATCTAACTGGGATACTAGTAATGTTGTGAATATGGCAGCTATGTTTTTTGGTGCAAGTGCATTAACAGACATCGACTTATCTAACTGGGAAACAGGTAATGTTGTGAATATGAATCTTATGTTCAACGGTGCAAGTTCACTAACTAGTCTTGATTTGTCTGGTTGGGATACAAGCAGTGTTGAAAATATGTCTAATATGTTCAACGGTGCAAGTTCACTAACTAGTCTTGATTTGTCTGGTTGGGATACAAGCAGTGTTGAAAATATGTCTAATATGTTTTACGGAGCAGACGCAATCGAAATGCTTGTCTTAGGGGAGCATTTTATTCCACGTGGTGATTTAGGATTGGTAAGCGATTACTGGCGTAATGAGCAAAAACTGGTGCTTCACACAAACGAACTAATCGATTTTTATGAAGATGATGCAACACGTGCTACTCACACATGGGTTCGTGATTTTCTTGACTGTGATGTATGCTGTATATATTGCGGTAATTATTGCGATGAATGTGATTGCCCAGTCTGCAATAACCCATGCAGTCCACACAAACAAATTATCCACCATGTCGAAATTTCTCTTTGCGATGAATGCGGAGTAATCAAAATTTGGAAAGTAACACGTCTTACTCAAACTGATTGTTACAATTGCGGGAGTGTAGAAGTTACCGAACGCCGTGCGGCAAAACGTTCGATTACTGGCGAACTGTTGGGTGATTGTAATGCTGTAGAATTTACATGGAAGATTGGCACGGGAGTTCAAGTGACAGCACCATAAAAAAGGGAGAACGAAAGTTTTGAATAAAAGTTGCAGGGCGGGCTTTGCTCGTCCGAAACTTGACAGGCTTTTTTCATGCCAAATTTGTGGCAGAAAGGAATGGTCATAATCATGGCAAAAGTTGTAACTTTTACTAATCAAAAAGGTGGTGTTGGAAAAACTACTACCTGTGCTTCGATTTGCGGTTGTCTTACAGAACTTGGCAAATCAGTGCTTGCGATTGATTTGGACCCTCAAGGAAATCTCTCGTTTAGCCTTGGTGGAGATAACGCTCTGGAGAGCTATACTATGTATAACGCCCTAAAAGGTCAGGTTGAGCTGTATGACATAATCCAACATACCGAAATTTGCGATGTTGCTCCAGCGGACATCACACTTTCCGCTGCTGAACTCGAGCTGACTTCGGTCGGGCGTGAACATATCTTGAAGGAGCAAATCGACTCGATTGCGGATAGCTATGATTATATCTTAATCGACACGCCACCTGCACTATCAGTTTTAACAATCAACGCTTATGTAGCTTCTGACTGGTTAGTCGTGCCGATGATTCCAGAAATATTATCGCTTCAAGGCTTTTCGCAAATGAAAGAAACGATTTTTGCAATCAAGAAGTATTACAATAAAATGCTTGAAGTTCGGGGGATTTTGTTAAACCAGTATAATTCCCGATTGATTTTAACCAAAGAAGTAGAAGAATTAGCGGGCATGATTGCGGCACAGCTCGAAACCGATGTGTTCGACCAGAAAATCACCACAAGCGTATCAATCGCCGAAGCACCCGCTCATGGTAAGACTATAAATCTATACGCCCCACGTTCAAAATCCGCAAAAGAGTTTCATAAAATCACACGTGAAATTTTTGGTATTACTGAGAAATAAAAAAGGGGAACGCTCGGTGATATCCCCCACTTCTTATATTTTATACAAAATTGCGATTTTTTTCACCAATTTTGTAAAATCGCTTGACTTTTTGACACTCTTGTGGTATACTAAAATGTAAAATTTGAAAAGTTATCATTCTATCCATTTTATTGGAAGTTCGGGTGTAATACCCCGCCGCTCTTGAGTTGGTTCTCTCGAGCGAAGCGAGAGGGGGCAGGGCTTGCCCAGTGGTGCTACTGAACATTGGAAGTTGAAATGCACAGCATTTCAAAACTTACCGACTATACTGAACATTGCGATAACTTTGTCTTGAGAAAGGTGATATTAAGGTGATAAGGAAATCTTCTGTTGGATTTGTTCCAGTTAAATTACGTTCGTTACCTATTGACTTATATTTGGACTGTAAGGTTTATTTTGAAAAACCGTTAGATGTAGTAGAAGTCGGTGGTCCTGAAAATGAGTTAATTTTGTTATGCGAAAATCAAACTGTAACACCAGAAATGCTTAACAGATTAAAAAGGTCTATATTCCCTAAAAACAAAGTTTTTATTTCTGAAGAATATGTTAAGAAACTTTTGGGTGATGGTCACACTTTAGGGTTTACCGACCAAGAAATCAAAGACATTCTATCTGATAAAAAACCGTGGGAAGACAAACAATCTAAAACTGTAATAACGCCACGCCGAAAGCTCGAAAAAATAAAACCTCTAACCGGGATTGAAGTTTTCAAAGATAAGATTTATAAACTCGAAAAAGTTATCGAAAAGTATGACGATTCTAAAAAAGAAACGGAAGACTTAATCGCCGAAGTTAAAAAGAGTGGTAGGGTTGATAAGGACAAAGGTGCTCAAATCGCAGCGAAAATTCGTGAGCAAATCAAGACGGAAGATTCATCTTTAGTTCTTTATGCCATAAACCAAATCCGCCGTGAAGACGAGTATTTGTATACTCACTGTTTGAATGTGGCGTATCTTAATGGGCTTGTCGGAAAATGGCTCAAACTGTCTGAAGCGGAATTGAGCGATTTAGTTGAAGTTGGGCTGTTTCATGATATCGGGAAGCTAAAAATCGACCAGAAAATTTTGAACAAACCGGGTGGGCTTACCGATGAAGAGTTTGAAGAAGTCAAACGTCATCCGATTTTATCGCTTGAGATGCTTATGAAATCTGGTGTGAGGAACAAGAGGGTCTTAGAAGGTGTAATCCAGCATCACGAAAAAACGAACGGAACTGGATACCCTAAGGGGTTAGTTTCTCATAATATCACCGATTTTGCACGTATAACTGCAATTTCAGATGTCTATGATGCGATGGTGACTAAAAGAGTTTACAAAGAAGCGTGTTCACCATTTGTGGTTTTGAATGAGTTCTTGAAAGCAGGTCACTCTGAGCTTGACCTTAAGTTTGTCAACATTTTCATTAACTGTATAGCTGATGAACTTAAAGGTAAAGTCGTGATTATGAATGACGGTTCTGAAGCAACCGTTCGTCTTGTTAATCCACGAAAAGTATTATATCCAATTGTGGAAATCAATGGGACGGTAATAACTACTGATGATACGTTGTTCTGTGATAAAATGAAGAATATATTAGGTAATTGACCTATGTGCGGTTTTGAATTCGCAAAGTCAACTTTGTGAATAGAGTAGTAGTGATTGACAAAGGGGTTTGAACATGAGTGTTATAACTGCAACATTAAAAAGCCATCGGCATATTGATGGCGATATTTATAAAGGCATTAGGCTGTATGAAAAAGGCGGAATCGAGGTTTTGGAATCCTTTGCACAGTCCGAACCTGGAGAATACACAGTCATTGTTTCACATGGTGAAGAGCGTAGAAAAGTCACCCTTACTTTCGCACGTGACAAACGCGATGTTGAATTTTATCGCTGTTATTGCACACGGCGATATAAATCTCCGCCTTTGTGTAAGCACGTTGTTGCGGCGATTTTGCAGATTCAAGGGGGAATCAGTGAATCTAAACTAGAAAAAATAGACCTTGGTAAAATCGGATATAGTGATACTATAGTCAACTCTGCTAATGTAGCGGCAACAGTCGAGAGCGGTGCACTAGAAGTATTTGCTACGCCAGCAATGATTGCGTTAATGGAAAAAGCCGCTTGTTCTTGTATCGCTGATGGTTTAGAAGCTGGTGAAACCTCAGTCGGAACTGCGGTTGACATCACGCACATGGCACCTACCCCTATAGGGGTAAAAGTGGAGGCTGAAGCTAAACTTGGAGCGGTATTCGGGCGACGGCTTGAGTTTACAGTCACCGCTTATGATTGTGATGAAAAAGGCGAACGTAAGACGCAAATCGGGAGCGGTAAACACTCACGAGTGATTGTCGATGAAGTCAAATTTATGTCGAGATTGCAAAAGTGAAAATCGCAAAGGTTGGAGTGTTTTCAACTTAATCTTTAATGCGGGAAATTCGCCGCTATTCCAAAAACGCTGCTTTTCTGAAAACAGCGTTTTTTCATGCTTGCTTGTGTAGTCTATTTTCAATTTAACCAATTATAATGTTGGGTAGCCCTGCCCACGCACGCTTCGTTCGAGAGAATCGACGCAGAGCGTCGGGATATTTATACCCGAACTTTCAATAAAGAGCTATTTAATCGGAGGACTAAATTAATGTACAAACTACCACAAAAGCTAAAAGATTTCACCCCATATATCCCTTTAACAGGCGATTATCCAATCCGCCTTGATGCGAATGAAAGTTTTATCGAACTCCCTACTGAAAAAATCCTACAGAGTGTTATAAACGTTGAAGAAAAGGGGGGGAGTGGCGAATTGAAGTTAAATCGCTATCCAGACCCTTATGCGACTGAAACGATTAACGCGTTCGTTGAACTGTTCAAAGAAACTGGTGTCAAACATCGCCATGTTACCGCTGGTAACGGTTCGGACGAGTTGCTTGGATTGATTGCGGCAGGATTACTCACTAAAGGCGACAAAGTTCTCACTTTTGCTTATGATTTTTCGATGTATGGTTTTTACTCTAAATTGCATGAACTAAACGTAATCGAGATGCAAAAAGAGGCTGATTTTTCAATCACCCCTGAAAAAGTAATAGCTTTCATTAAGGCAAGTGGTGTGCGGTGTTTATTTTTCTCGAACCCGTGCAACCCTACTTCACTTGGACTTGAAAAATGGAAAGTGCTTGATATCATTGCAGAATGTCCAGATACGCTGATGGTTCTCGACGAAGCGTATATGGATTTTTGGACTGATGAACTCGGAACTGAGCGGCATTCTTTACTCGATAAAATCGACGAATATAAAAACCTGATTGTTTTAAGAACTTGCTCAAAATCAGTGGCGTTAGCAGGGATTCGCCTTGGATTTGCTGTTGCTAATCAAGAAATTACTAACGCTTTACGGATGGTGAAATCACCGTTTAACGTAAATTCGATTACTCAGTCAATCGGAACGGCGATTTTGTCTGACAAATCTGGGTATAAAAAAGGCATTGAGGTTCTAAAAACCAATACCGCTTGGCTTTTTGAAGAATTGCAAAATTTATGTCTGTTTGAGTGTGTTTACGAGCCGAAAGCAAACTTTGTTTTCTGCAAAACCCCGAACGCTACTATGATTTATGAATATTTGTTAGAAGGTGGAATAGCTATTCGTAATTTCGGCGAATATTTGCGAATTTGCGTTGGCTCTAACGATGAAATGGACTCGCTTATTCGGCGACTTGGATTGTTTTCTGCTAAAGGGAAGTGAGGGGGAATTATGTTTTTTGAAAAACAAGCAAAAGAATTGCAAAACAATTACATTGAACTTCCTGATATGGCAGATTGCCATCTGTATAAACAGGCTGGAAATTCTGTATCAATTCCAATCATCAAAATAATAGCCGAAGGATTAGCACATTGCATAAAAACTTAAGGCACACTCTACAACCCGCATAACGATGGAATTATGCGGTACACCTTTAAACCAAAAGGAAACTCAAAAAATGAATATACAAGAAAAAGCTAAAGCTCTACTAAAAGAACTAACCCTTCCTGAAAAAGTAGCCCTGTTATCAGGAGCGGACTACTGGCACACTACTGCGGTGGAGAGATTAGGACTCCCCGCACTTCCGATGGCGGACGGTCCTCATGGTCTTCGTAAGCAGAAAGAAAATGAACTCGGTATAAATAAAAGCTATCCTGCAACTTGTTTTCCGACTGCGGCATTGCTTGCTTGCTCGTGGGACATAGAACTCGCTACAAAACAAGGTGAACTAATAGGGAAAGAGGCACGTAGCATGGGGTTATCATGCGTGTTAGGTCCTGGAATAAACATCAAGCGTAGTCCTTTATGTGGCAGAAACTTTGAATACTTTTCGGAAGACCCTTTACTTTCGGGCAAGATGGGGGCTGGAATTGTGAATGGACTTCAAAGCCAAGGTGTGTCGGCTTGTGTGAAACATTTCGCTGTGAATAATCAAGAAAACTATCGATTCTGGGTTGATGCGATTGTTGATGAAAGAACTCTCCGCGAGATTTATCTGGCGAGCTTTGAGTACGCACTCATGCACTCAAAACCTATGGCTATGATGTGTGCGTATAACAAAATCAACGGCACGTTTGCTTCTGAAAATCGCTGGTTACTCACTGATGTTTTGCGTAATGACTGGGGGTACAAAGGGATTGTTATGTCCGACTGGGGAGCTGTAAACAATCGCCCTGCTGGAGTATTTGCTGGTCTTGATTTAGAGATGCCCGGTTCGTTTGGCTCAAATGCTGATGAAATTATAAAATCTGTCAATGGCACGGCTCAAGCTCTTGAAAGCACTGAACCTGATTTTTTAGGGACACTTACTGAAGCCGATATAGATATCTGTGTTCTTAGAATGCTGGAATTTATTCTTGGATTAGAACATACTCTAACACCAATCGACAAATCAGAATTTTGTGACTTTGAAGAACATCACAAATTTGCCTCTGGAATAGCCGCTGAGAGCATGATACTACTCGAAAACGGAGAAGTTCCATATGGGGTTAATACTAAAACTGGGAGATTATTACCATTAATTGCGCAAGATGAAAAATCCGATGTTTCAAAAAAAGCAGGTGGCAGAAAACCGAGCGTTGTAGTAATCGGAGAGATGGCAGAAAATCCAGTCTATCAAGGTGGTGGAAGTTCGAGGATTGTACCAACTGAAGTTGGTCTTCCGCTTGCCTGCATTAAAGAATACGCTGATGTGACTTATTTAAGAAACGTCAGTTATCCGCTTAGTAAAAATGATGCCAAGGCAATCAAAAAAGCGGAAGCCATAATCATTTTTACTGGAACTCCAGATGGGTTTGATACCGAAGGTAGTGACCGCACGAGTATGAGTTTGCCTTTGGTTGAATACGCAAAAATCGACGAAATTGTAAAGCACAACATCAATACCGTCACTGTCGTGAGTGCGGGTGCACCGGTGATTTTACCGAAATCGACTGCACTTATATTCACTTATCTTGCAGGGCAGGGATTCGGGTGTGCGATTGCTGATTTACTTTTTGGAAAAAGAAACCCATGCGGAAAATTAGCCGAAACTTTCCCTAAACATATGGAAGATGTTCCGGCACACTTAAATTTTCCGGGTGACGGAGCGACAGTTCGTTATGGTGAGGGTTTAAAAGTTGGTTATCGTGGTGTAAAAGAGTCGCACAATCCGCCACAATATCCTTTTGGCTATGGATTGTCTTATACCGAGTTTCGATACAGTGATTTACAACTTACAAACAAAATAACGGGCGTACGTGATGCGAATATTAAAGTAAGCCTTACTGTCAAAAATATCGGTGAATATGATGGTAAAGAAATTGTGCAATTGTATATTGAAGATGCTTTTTCTGGAACACAGCTAAAAGATTTCACCAAAATCGCATTACAAAAAGGCAAAAACAAAGTCGTGGCTTTTGAATTAAATCCACGCACGTTCTCTTACTGGGATGTGGCGACGCATAGCTGGCAAATTAAAGGCGGAGCGTATACGATTAGAATAGGCGACCAGTTTGAAACTATTACGCTTGAAAGTACGCTTCCACCGCCAAAAGTTACTATGTATACGCAGGTTAAAGCGTTGTGGAACATTCCTAATGGGCGTGAGTTGTTTGGTGAAATTTGCAAACGTTTCAAAGTTGAGCCGACTGAAGAATTGGTAAACACTCGTGATTGCTCACTTTTTGTAGGTAATATGCTAAAGAACATGGTATCAATGTTTGAGCTTGGTTGGTCTTATGAAGAACTGCAATCAGAAATCGACAAGTTGAACGTAAAGAATGGCACAATCTAATGATGAACAATCATTATTTTATTGAGAACGAATCGCTGAAAAGTCAAACCAGAATCATAAATTATGAGTTTGGTGGAAAATCGTTCAAGTTCAAGACGCATGATGGTGTATTCTCAAAAGAACATGTTGACCACGCAACTGATATTCTGCTAAACACAATTCCTCCGCTTGAAGAAAACAGCACTCTCCTCGATATGGGGTGCGGTTATGGAAGTATCGGAATTGTTCTGGCTAAGAGTTATAACTTAACTCTAACACAATGTGATATAAATCCTGCCACGGTTGAACTTACTCGATATAATTCAAAATTAAACGGAGTTACGTCAAACATATTTGTGTCAGATTGTTTTGAAAATGTTTCGGAACGCTTTGATACGATTGTTATAAACCCACCTATTCACGCTGGAAAAGCGGTGACTTACGAGATGTACGAAAAATCACTAAAACACTTAACCTTAAACGGGAAACTATACGTAGTAACTTTTAAAAAACATGGAGCAGAAAGTACAATTACAAAATTAAGAAACGTTTTTAATAATTGCGAAACAATATATAAGAAAAAAGGCATATACGTATTGGAATGTATTATGATGCAATAATTTGGAGGAAATGTCATGAATGAATTTTTTGGAAAAAAAATCAAACCAGCTTGTAAATACTGTGAATTTGGCACACCAGCAGACAGGCGCTCGCGAGTAACCTGTTCAATGTTTGGTGAGGTTAAGGGGAGCGATTCTTGCAAGAAATTTAACTACTCACCGCTTAAGCGAATCCCCACTAAAGATTTCACCGTCATACGTTCGTGAGTTATTTATAGTCGGTTAAATCAAAAATAGGCTTGTCTTTGCAGTCTGTTTCCCACCATACTGCGTTGAATTTTATTGAAAGGCACAAAGCCTAACAATAAAATTCGCCTTGTCTGACGAAAAATAGCCTCGCAAATCCTTTGCCCATTTTCAATTCAACTGACTATACCCCCTCTAAATAACTCACAATTCCATCGGCGATGGCATTAGCGATTCCAGCTTGATGTATTGGATTTGCTAACGCCATCGCATCTTCAATATTAGTCACGAACCCCATTTCTACTAAGACTGATGGGAAATCTTGTGCAAGTGTGACCAAAAACGGTGCGTATTTTGCCCCGCGGTTTCGGCGTGTTCGGTCAGTATAGACGTGAGTTCCGAAATAATTCGCCATACTTTCTGAAATTGTGTTAGCCAGCGGTTGCGAGAACGGCGTGAAATACCAGACCTCCTGCCCCTTCACCGATGAATTACCTGTCACTGCGTTTGAGTGTAGAGAAATCAACATACAGGCGTTATGCAAGGTTCTTGCATAATTGGGGCGATTCCGTGTTGCCAAAAACGTCTGGTCGGTCGGGAGAATTATGGCATTTGCTCCTCTTGAAACGAGAACTGTTCTTAGTTCGTTTGCGACAGCGATATTAGCGTCAAACTCTCTGATATGTGCGATTGCTCCAGGGTCAAACCCAGTTGCGGTGATACCGTGACCAGGGTCTATGACGATGTTCATACCAGATAAGGAATTTGGGGTTGACCTAAAGTTCAAAATCAGTTCACCGTCTGCGTTATAGCTCGCAAAATGCCCACCATAAACTCCACGCTGGCGGAGCTGTAGAATAAGCCTAAACTTGGTGATATCACCACTTTGGATTGTTTCCCACATGCCAGCTGAAAATAGCGGATTGTCTTCAAACGATGGAAGCCCAGTAACTGTGGTGACGTTGTCAAAATCTACATATACATGGGTTGCGTTGAACTCTCTTACATTAAACGCACCGCCCCATTCTGTACGAAAGTCTAACCCGCCTAATCGGATGTTTAATGCAGTTCTATGTTCTAGCGTTAGTCGTAAGAACGAATGTCCAGTGTTTGAATCGCTCCCGCTCGAAAGTACAGTTAGTGCGTTTTCGCCGAATCCAGTGCTGTTTATAAGCTCGGATTGTTCGCGCATAATTCGCCTGCCGCTTTCGGTTATATAGAACTCACCGACTGTTGCACGAAAGTAATCAAGCGTTCCGGCTGGAAGGGGTGAAAGATTCGGGTCACGTCTAAAACCAGTAGTTCCAGCTGGGAATACGCAAGTATTATCATGAAGCATTCGCACTAATCTAATACTTTGGTCTGGAGTGCGTGCTGGTTCAATTCGCCCAACTATTTCGCCTGTTCCAGCATTCACGCGGTCGAACCACGTTACGTTCATCGGAGGAGGTGGTGGCGCAGGTTCGGGTAATGCAATAATCACAACATTAGCTCCAATAATTGTGTTTGTAAAACCTTGATAACTTGCAGTTACTCGTATAGTGCCGAGTTCTTGCTCTCTACCGATTATACCTTCTGGAACTCTGTAATTGCCCTCAAACATAGCGTAAGATATGTTGAGTTCGGCATCGTAAAGAGGGACTTCTTGCTCAGTTAGAGCAATAGTTTTGTCGCCGATTGTTGCGGTGACTGTTGCACCTCTATAAGCAATTGCGTTGATTGTGATATTTGTTTCGCCATCGATTTGGAGGGTTTGTCCAGTAGCAATACTTTCGTCGACTGAGTATAAGGCGACAATTCGTCGTTCAATCGAATAATTCACAGTTTGACCTTTATGGCTTAGAGTGAAATGATTTGCTCCTACCGAAAGTGGCATTTCTACATAGAAATTTCCCGCTTCATTCAAAGCGATTTCGTTGTTATTGATGTATACTGAAAAGTTATCATCATGCGTTCCTTGAAAAATCGCAACCGCATCGTTTGTGACAAAGTTTAGTTGTCGCGGTGAGTTCATTACAAGGTCTAAAAACAGCGTTTCTTCGTTGATTTCATCGTCAAAAAACGCCCTCAATGTCTCAGTTGAATTAAGTGGATTGTTACGCAATGAATCGAGTGAGTTAAACACACTTCCTCCAAAAGCGTCAAGTTCACGTGCAGAAGAAATCTGGCGTAAAAGTTGGTCATCACCGCTCCACCCTGGTGCGTTTTCGCCCATTCGTTGATTATGGTGAACTACGTACAAAGGAATTTCGGCGTGTCTGCTTGCCCGATTCCAATGGGTGGTAATCGCATTAAAAGGAATATTAATATTAGATTCAGCCGATTCTGAAGTGTTACTGATGAGTGCGTCTGGTGTGTGCAAAAAAGCAAAGTCTACATGGGCGTTTTCAACAAAACTAAGCGTATCAGCGAACCCGTCGTAATACGCCTGAAAGCTCGCCGATGTTCCAGAACCCCTGCTATTACTCACGCTAAAATTTGCCCAGACATCTCTAAGCATAATTCCAACTGGTACTGTGTTGTCGGTTAATCGAACAGTGTCGGCGGCACTGCGAAAAAACATCTCGGTCGAATCAAACAGCCAGTTTTCGTACCCGATTCCAGAGCCGAGTTTCATGTAACGTCTAAAACTTTCGCTACAGCGTGTGTTATAGTAGTTATCGAGGATTACACCATCGCTTCGATAACGAACGGTGAATTTATGTATTTCAGTAATCAGAGAATTAAGCGTTGAATTAAGTGTTCGCATTTCTGAATTTGGAGTATTAAATAATGCTGTATTTATATCGAACACCAAAAACACGTTTAAGTTACGATTACGTGCCGAGTCAAGTACTTCGCTTAATGGGGAAGGTTCGCCGCCTCTATTCATATCAGCACTATAAAAGCGAGAACGTTCGTGGTTTTCATTATAGTAAAAAGTTTCGATAATTGCTGTATTCATTCCGAGAGAGGCAATTTCATCAAATACCTCATCTGGGATTTGAGCCGTGTACTCACCCTCTTCTAATTGAATTAGTTCGGGACGTAAAACTACTCCCCTCATATTCTGGGGGAGTCTGAATCTACTTTCACGGACTGGTAAATTTGAACGCCTTGATTCTGTACTAGAATCAGTCACCGCTACAATTTCTGTCACTGAAACAGATTGTACGAAATAAAGTAGGAATATAGCTAACATTAAAATGCCGAGTATTCTTTTCACGTTTTTCACCTCTAATAAGGCAGTCATTCAACGAATCAAAATAGTTTCAGGTCAATTATTGACTTCAGTTATCACCAAATTTAACGAACCGATTTTCCCTAAGCGACATCACTCCATCACGTGCGACGATGATGTGGTCGATTAGCTCAGCTTCGAGTTCGTTACAAGTTGCTTGCAACTTTCGTGTTGAATCCACGTCCGCTTTAGATGGAATACACGTTCCAGCTGGGTGATTATGCGTGACCACCACTCTAGCACAATTGTGCGATAAAATCGAACGTGCGATTTTCCTTGTCGGTATATCAACTGTGCCAATTTTCCCGGTACAGATTTTTTCATGTGTGATTAACTTTAGGTCATCAGTCAAATAAATGCAATGAACCTCTTCTTCAAGAACGCCTATGAATAAAGTCTGGCAGAAGTCTTTAAGTAATCCGGAATTAGATAATGTTTGTGCTTCGATTATAATATTTTTTTGTAAGTAGAGTTTAGATAACGCCCTAAAGAATGAAATCAAGGTAGCGGCACTTTCCCCAATGCCTTTGATTTTTAGAAGTTCATGATAATCGGCGTTGATTACATTAGCAAGAGAACCGAATTCTTTAATCAAAGTTTTCGCTAAAGCGTTAGTGTCGCTTCTCGGAATAGCGTAATAAAGCAAAAATTCAAGCGGTTCATGCTCTGGGAAGTGTTCTAACCCTTCAAATCCCATTTTTATGAGCTGTTCACGCTTGCGTTTCCTATGCCCATCATGAAGATGTGGTTGTTTGTTGTTATTCATTAGACCTCCACGCTCCACTCATGCGGGGATTTCTGTGGAGGACTATTATTCAATAAGTTCGCCATCGATTTGGTCTTCGATTGCTTTCATTAGTTCGCTTGGTTTTACATTTAAAGCCAAGCTAATTTTATAAAAAGTATCAAGGGTCGGGCGACGATGACCACGTTCAATTAAACTCAAATGTTCGCGTGCTATATCTGCTAATCCGCTAATAACTTCTTGTGTTTTATCTTTATCTTTTCGATAATTCTGAATCACTTTACCGACAATTTTTGCATCAAGCACAATTATTCTCCCTTACACCAATTATAATAACCAGTATAAGGGAGAATATTATAACATCTGCGAACATACATACACAAATTTGTACTTGGGCATATTAAACTGATTGACTATATATTACTGCCTTTTATTTCTCTTTTCAATAATGCTTTCGGTTTCTTCAAAAATGTCATCACCGATTTGAACGTGTAAAGATTCAAGGAACTTTTCTTTACTAATATTTCCACGTTCAAATTCAATCGCTTGATATGCTAAAGCACGTCTATAGCTATTAAATTTTTGCAAAGTTATATTTCCACCTCCAGTTTACTGCTCTAAAATCGCACCAGTATGAGCAGAAGTTACGATTTTCGCATACCGCCCTACATAACCGCCGAAGTCTTCTTTGACTTTTGGTGTGTGATTTCTTTTGCGTTCGGCTAAGACAGCGTCATCAACTACAAGTTCGAGTTTTCCTTTAGGAATGTCTATTAAGATTGTATCGCCGCCATGAACCAACCCGATTAGTCCGCCAGATGCCGCTTCAGGTGAGATATGCCCTACTGCTGCACCGCGCGATGCTCCAGAAAATCTACCGTCTGTAATCAGAGCTACCGAGCCGTCAAGCCCCATTCCCGCAATTGCCGCTGTAGGAGCTAACATCTCTGGCATTCCAGGTCCGCCTTTAGGACCTTCATATCTGATTACAACAACATCTCCAGCTACGATTTTTCCACCGAGAATAGAATCAACCGCTTCCTGCTCAGAATCGAACACCCTCGCAGGACCTTCTACCACCATCATAGTATCAGCAATAGCGCCACGCTTTACAACTGCACCTTCTTCGGCGACGTTTCCTTTGAGGACTGCTAAACCACCAGTTTCACGGAACGGATTTTCAACTGTGCGTATAATTTCACCATCAGCAGGGTGTGCTTTTTTGATACGTTCTTCCTGCGTTCCAGTAATAGTCTTAACCGACAAATCAATAAGTTTTTTACGTGAAAGTTCACGCATGACTGACTGGATTCCCCCTACAGAATGCAAATCTTCGATAAACACATTGCTTGCTGGGTTCAACTTGCAAAGTTGCGGAATACGCTCACTAATTTCGCCAATATCATCAAGGGTGAGCTTTACACCAGCTTCATGAGCAATCGCCAACAAATGTAAAATCGTGTTAGAAGACGCACCAATAGCCATATCGACCGCGACTGCATTGTCCATGTTCGCTTTAGTCATAATATCAGACGGGCGAATGTTGTTTTTGTAGAGTTCCATAATAAGCTCGCCCGTTTCTTTAGCTAAACGAGTTCTTGCCATATTGACTGCTGGTTCAGTGCCGTTAGTAGGCAGAGCTAACCCCATAGCTTCGGTCAAGCAGTTCATTGAGTTAGCTGTATACATCCCTGCACATGAGCCACACGTCGGGCAAGAATGCTCTTCCATTTCACTAAGTTCAGCTTCACCGATTTTTCCTGCACTAAATTTGCCAACAGCTTCAAATACTTCTGACAATCCGATTTTTTTTCCACCAGCTTTACCTGCGAGCATAGGACCACCACTCACAAAAGCAGAAGGCAGATTAAGCCTTGCTGCCGCCATAAGCATACCAGGTACGATTTTATCGCAATTCGGAATAAACACAACACCATCAAGTGGTTGGGCGGTTAGCATAACTTCGATGCTATCAGCAATCAACTCACGCGATGGTAATGAATACCGCATACCTCTATGATTCATCGAAAGCCCGTCACACACACCAATTGTAAAGAACTCAAACGGCACTCCACCAGCATTACGAATCCCGTCTTTAACCGCTTTGCTGATTTGGTGTAAATGAATATGCCCAGGGACATAATCACTCGCCGCATTAACGACTGCGATAAAAGGTCTCTGCATTTCAGCATCAGTGATTCCTACCGATTTTAATAACGCTCTATGAGGTGCACGTTCTACACCTTTTGTCATTAGTTCACTTCTTTTTTTCAATTTTAATTTCCTTCTTTCTTTCTAATTTGCAGTTGTATTATCAAATAAATTGTATTATCAAATAAATTGTATTGTTCAAAATCAAGTTTAATCGCTCGTTTGGGATATTTTTGGTTTACCGTTTTCATAAAATCGTTTATTTTATCAGGGTGATTTTGTAAAAACCAGTTTATATGGTTTGAAATATATTGTTCTCTCAAAGCCGTATCATTCAAGTCGTTCGGGATTCTTGTCATACGTTCGTCAATGCTATCAAATCCGTAAAAAGGTTTTGATAATCGATTTTTTATCATTTCAACATAATCTTCGTTGGTTTCAATTCCTATCCCCTTACGCTTTGTCTGTTGACATACTCTAAGTGCCGTTCCAGAACCGCAAAAAGGGTCAAAAACTAAATCACTTTCATTCGACGAAGCAAGAATCATACGTTCAAAAAGAGCTTCTGGTTTCTGAGTTGGGTGATTTTGCCTGTTTTCTTGGCAGTAATGAACGTGCGAAAATTCCCAAACATTCCCCGGATTAGCACCGCGCATATTATTTATACTTCTGTAATACTTTTGCGGAACTCTAACATCATCAAGATTAAAAGTAAAATCTTTCGTTTTTGTAAACATAAGAATGTCGTCATGACGTGGACTAAATCCTCTTGTTTTTCCGATGCCTTGTGTATAATACCAAGTAACCCATGAATTAAAAATAAACCCTAATTCTTTTTCGAGAATCTCATAAATATATGAAATATATCTGACCCCCATAAAAAGATATATTGTACCTGTGTTTTTTAGAATGCGTTTAGCTTCCGATAACCATTGACGTGTGAATAAAAGATATTCGTCATGCGAACGCCTATCACTATCATTACCATAATCTTTGAAGAGGTTATATGGCGGGTCTGTAACTATTAGGTCAACAGTTTCATTTCCCATGCCTTTCATAAGTGTAATACAGTCACCATGCAAAATTTTTATTTCTTTATCCATTTATTTTTCACCGCCTCTCTGTACCAATCATCAATTGTTCGTCTTGATGAACGGAGATATTTTCTATCGAGTAATTGACAAAATTCCCACGTTGTGCGACTTTCATAATCGACATAATGAATGTCTTTAATTTGAATTTGTCCTGTCCCAAGTGCGGGGTTATAATTTATATCCGCCTCAGAGATAAATTTCAAATCATATGCGTTATACTTAACGATTTCGACTTCCCCATCCATTAAAAGCGTTTTAGGATTTCGCTTAGAATTTACTTTATGTTTTAAGGAAAGGATTATAAACATAAAATTAGGGTCGTTTACATAAGCCGTGCGGAATCTGCTTCGTATGTAACACATTCCTTAGGGATTTTAAACGACATTTTTTCATAAATCATAATTCTAATCCAACCTCCAATCAATACCACCAACCCCACGACTCTCCAAAAAATCATTAGTCTTGGAAAAGTACTGCCCTCCGAAAAAACCACCTCTATTAGCAGAAAGAGGGCTCGGGTGAGAACCAGTAAGAACCAGATTATTCGGGTTAGCAAGGAGTTTTGATTTCTTTTTCGCTTGCTCTCCCCAAAGAATAAACACAATCGGTTCACGTTTATTGCAAAGCGTCAGAATCTGGTCAGTAAAAATCTCCCACCCTCTGCTTTTATGACTATTTGCCTCACCTTGCCTGACTGTGAGAACGCTGTTTAACAACAGCACGCCTTTTTTAGCCCACAAAGTCAGGTTACCGTGTTCCGGCTGAGAAATACTGCAATCAACTTGCAATTCCTTAAAGATATTCCGTAAAGACGGCGGTGTAGTGACCCCGTGTTTCACAGAAAAACAAAATCCATGAGCTTGACCCTTACCGTGATATGGGTCTTGCCCTAAAATCACTGCCTTTATCTCCGAGTATGGTGTTTGTTTTAGAGCGGCGAATACATCGTTTTCTTCGGGATACACAGTGTGGTAACGGCGTTCGTTTTCGAGGAAAGTCGATAAGTCTTTAAAATAAGGTTTATTCCATTCGCTCGACAAAAGCTCGTTCCAATCATTGTCTATTTTGAACATAGCATCAATTCTTTAGGCTCTGGAGTGGGGCTGGAATCCTCCCCCCTCTCTGGAGGAGTTTTGCTGGCGAAAAGTTGTTGATTTCCATAACTGGGCCGCTTCCGAATAGCCCACCAAATTCGAGGATTTCACCAGCTTCCATATTCCTACCATCTTTATCAATCGCGGGGATTACCCTTACTGCTGTGGTTTTAGAATTAATCATGCCGATTGCCGCTTGGTCAGCTATTATGCCAGAGACGACATCGGCACTCGTACTACCTGGTACTACTACCATATCAAGCCCTACCGAGCAGACTGCCGTCATAGCTTCTAGCTTAGCCAAAGATAAACTACCTGATTTGACAGCTTCAATCATTCCAGCATCTTCCGATACAGGGATAAATGCACCAGACAATCCGCCAACACTGGAACTCGCCATAACACCGCCTTTTTTGACTGCATCATTAAGTAAAGCGAGTGCAGCGGTCGTTCCGTATGCACCACATTTTTCGAGTCCCATCTCTTCTAAGATATACGCAACTGAATCGCCGATTGCTGGTGTTGGAGCTAACGACAAATCTACAATTCCGAAAGGTACACCCAAAGCACGTGCCGCTTCAGTTCCGACTAACTGTCCCATCCGTGTAATCTTAAAAGCTGTGCGTTTAATCACTTCAGCGATTTGTCCTATATCTGCCCCCGCCATCTCTGGTTTTGAAATTGCACTGCGTACTACTCCAGGACCGCTCACACCTACATTGATTACACAGTCGGGTTCTCCGATTCCGTGGAACGCACCTGCCATAAACGGATTGTCCTCGACTGCGTTACAGAATACCACAATCTTAGCAGCTCCAAAACAGCTGTTATTCGCTGTGGTTTCGGATGATTCTTTAATTATTTTTCCCATAAGTGCTACTGCATCCATGTTAATTCCAGCACGAGTGGAGCCAACGTTTATTGATGAGCAGACTTTTGAGGTTTCAGCCAACGCTTGTGGAATGCTCAAAATCAGCTCTCTATCTCCAGCAGAGAAGCCTTTGTGAACAAGTGCAGAATATCCACCGATATAGTTCACCCCAACAGTATCCGCCGCTTTTTGGAGGGCGTGAGCAAATTTGACGCATCCTCCACTATTACCAGAACTTGTAACCGCCGCCATTAGCATCGAAATAGGTGTGACCGAAATCCGTTTATTGATAATCGGAATACCGTACTTTGCCTCAATCTTTTCACCAATGAGGACATGATTTTCAGCCAACCGTGTGATTTTGTCATAAACTTTGCTACAAGCCTTATCTATATCAGAATCAGCACAATCAAGCAAAGAAATCCCGAGTGTAACAGTACGTATATCAAGATTTTCTTCACGTATCATTTGGATTGTTTCGAGTATGTCGTTATTATTCAGCATTATATTAGATTACCTCTATTTTTCATATTTCTATCATATCCTGTGCATAGAATTAAAAATATCCTCGTGCATTACGTGGATTTCCATTGCCATTTCTTTACCGCATTTCTTGAGTTTGTCGGCGAACTCCGCAAAAGGAGTGCGACAATTTGAAATGTCTGCAAGCATTGTCATAACAAATAAGTCCTGCATAATTGTTTGCGACATATCAAGGATATTGACATTTACTTCTGCACATACCGCTGTGACTTTTGCTAAAATCCCGACTGTGTCTTTACCGGTGACTGTAATTACTGCTCTCATTGTATGGCTATACCTTCTTTCTATCTTAATTTTAAAATCTACTGGCTACTGGCTTTATAAGCTACTATATCCATAGAAACGCTAACGCTATCCGAAATCTCAATTGTTCCATACGTCGGTTTGTTGCCCCCACGAGGTTGTTCTAAACTTCCAGGGTTCATGATATACAGCGTTTCGTCAATTTGTTCGGTTTTGTAGATGTGTGTATGCCCGTATAACGCAATCTGGCAACCAAGAGAGCGGGCACGGTCGGCGAGCATATCAAGCCCCCAGTGCACATCATAATTATGACCGTGAGTGCATAGGATTCGATGCTCTGCTATTTCGACAACACGTTCGTCAGTGTAATCAATAAAGTCAGAGTTACCTTTTACGAAAGCAAACTCTAAGTTAGGATATTTTTTTGAGTATTCGTTAGAAATATCCATGATTTCAAGAATTCCGTCACCAAGATGTATAAATAAGTCTGAATCTAAGTTTCTGTCAATAACATCTTTTAAGCGGTGATAGTTTCTATGGGTATCAGATATAACAGTGATTTTCAAAGCACAAAACCTCACAACAATATATTGCTCCGCAACAAAACTCTTACACTCCACGGCAAAGCCGCTAGGGGAGTTTCGTTGCTTGAAATGCCAATGTTTCTCGCCTTTCTGCGAAAGGCAACCGAAAATTAAACCGAAAAAACGCAAGTGTTTTGTTGCGGTTTAATAATTAAAGTGTAATGATTTCTTATTCTATCACATATGTATATAAAAGTCAAGGGGAATAATGCAAATTCTTACTTCAATTTAGGAGGACATAACATTGAAAAGTAGCAAAAGCACTATGGAAAAAATGTTAAATACAGCAAGTCGAAATCTCGGAATGTCTGCCGAAGAGCTTAAAGGGCTATTGACTAAAGGTGATGTAAACGCAATCATGGCGAAAATGAATGACAAAGACGCTCAAAAACTAAAAGACGCACTCGACGACCCTAACGTGACCAAAAACATAAAAGATTCGCCAGAGATGGCAAAATACATGGAAGATATTAAAAAAACTAAGGACTAAGTTCCTGAACAGGCTCTAAGCCAAACAAGGAAACCTAATTACTCCTAAAAAGAGGAGGTCTAATCTTATGGATATGGCAAAACTTCTGCAAATGATGATGGCAGGCGGAATGGGCGGAAATGCTGGTGATAACTCGGAAAACTCCGACAGTTCCGCCCGCTCGGACAATCCTGACAGCTCTGACAAGCAAGGCTACTCCGAAAACAACGATAATAATGATGATTTTGCTGGCTCTGATTTCGCTGATTTTTTTGAAAACATCGATTTCGATATGATTTCAAAGATGGGTGAGCTGTTTTCGCATATGAACAAGCCAGACAAGAACTCTGAGCTATTATCCGCATTGCGTTCACATTTGCGCGATGAAAATCAACACAAAATTGATACCGCTATGAAACTTTCGCGAATGGTTACGTTACTCCCACTTTTAAAAGATAGCGGAATATTAAATAATCTGTTTTAAGAAAGGAAATTACCTTAATATGAATTTCAATCTCGAAAAAGCAATTGCTGATTATACCAAAGAAGCGTTTAGTATAGCTAAACGTTCGATTAACAATCCTCATGAAACAAATGTCGAATCGTCTGGAACTGAAGTATCACATGAAAAAGTGTCTGTAAACACACACCTTGAGTTTTCGTCAGAATTCGATTTTGTTTTAGCAGAAAACGAACTTGAAACAAACTTAAAAGAAAATTCTCATGAGCTTGAAGAATCAGGGAACTCAGAAGAACTCGAAGAATCAGGCAAAACATACGACTTAACTAATCATATGGAATATGAAGAAAGTGAATCTTCTGAAACCCCTTCCCATGAGAGTGTTTTTGATAACAACGAAAATATTGAAAACACAGCAAACATAAAAGACTCCAACGACAATAACGATGATATTATGTTTGATGACATCATCTTGAACTCATGCGATGATTTGGAAAATATAGAAAA
Source organism: Oscillospiraceae bacterium (assembly GCA_009786985.1). Lineage (GTDB taxonomy): Bacteria > Bacillota > Clostridia > Oscillospirales > Ruminococcaceae > Ruminiclostridium_E. The sequence goes on along the minus strand of WRGW01000107.1, from coordinate 22,088 downwards.
CACTGCTAATTCAGAGAACACTGAAAACATAGAAGAATCGTACGAAAGCGAATCGGAAAGTTTTGAGTCACCTGAATTGATTCCAGAAACGCTCCCTGAAAACTCTGAAAATTCTGAAAATTCAAGCGAAGAATCAGGAAAATTAAAAGAATCGCATGAAAGCCCAAACCAAAACTCCCCGACTTTCGACGATTATATAAGCAGGCAAAACTGGGAGAAAGGGAAGGGTCACTCGAATCACCGCAAAGGGAATCGTTCATGAATCCCTTAACATCTCTCCCATTAAGGCAGGATTTTCTAAAGCAGGATTTTATGCAAAATCTGCTTAAAGATTCGGATAATGTGTTAATTCTTGCGTTAATCCTCATTCTCATAAAACAAAAGGCCGATAAATCTTTAATCATTGCACTAGCGGCGGTGCTATTGGTGGAATAGACTTCTCGTGAGAATCTAATGGCAATCACGAGGAGTCTGTTACATTTGCATAATTATCGCCCTAAAATACGATGATAATTGTGCAAATCGTCATATTTGAAATTTATTGAAATTTAGGGGTTGACTTTTATATTCAGATATGATATACTATTATAGTGTTGGGTGCGGATGTCTGTGTGTTGTTATCACATTATCACTCTTGACCAACCGCTTATTGTCGCGGGGTAGAGCAGTTCGGTAGCTCGTCGGGCTCATAACCCGGAGGTCGTCGGTTCAAATCCGGCTCCCGCAATATTGGAAATCCGCTTAAACAGTGAGTTTGAGCGGATTTTTGTTTTCGTCAAAACATAAAAACCGACCTCCAAAAACGCACAAGAAGTTTTTGGAGGGTCGCTACACATATTTTGCAAAAGGTCTATTAAAGAATCAGGAGGATGGAACGATTAACGCTAAAAAAGCTCATATCATATGGTTTAGTATTTGTTCAGTTTTGATTTTACTCACAATCTTTGTAGCAACACTCGGGATTATGTTTTCGGGTGGGCGTAATGCTGCATCGATTTTCGGTAATCAGCTGTATTTAGTCAGAAGCGACGCATTTGCATTAGTTCCGTCGCCAAGCGTAGTGGTTGGAGAAAAATTTTTGACTGCTGAATTAACTACAGGTCATCTAGTTATATTTGAAACAAATGATGGTAGAACCACAATCGGCGAAATAAAAGAAGTTGCCGTAACTCCGCCACCGCCAGTTTTGTCAGAAGGAGAATCGGAAGAAAATTCTGACATGGGTGATGAAATTCCAATACAGAATATAAACTATAACACAGTCCATTTTTTGATTGAAGATGAAGTGGGATATGCCCATACAATCAGCGAAAATTCAATCACATCAAAAGTGGTTAGGACAAGCCGATTTTTGGGTTTTGTGTTTAACTTTGCGGTATCTCCACTCGGGGTATTTATAATTGCAGTGATTCCGTGCGTTTGCTTGATTTTGCTTGAAGTTGTAAAACCGATATTAGCTAAAAGGAGTCGCGTCAAACCAGTCAATAAACAAGACGAAACCCCTACTTTTATCTCGACTCCGCCGCTTGTTGAAGTTAACCCACTCCCTGAACATTTAGAATCGTCGGATTCGGCGAAACACGCTCCTGAAACAGCATTAGGTGAAAATCAAGCACGAACTAAAAAGCAAAAAAAGCCCCCGATTTCGTTAAAAGACGTGCCAGTAAAAGGATTCAAAGGTTCAACTATTCCATCTTCAGCAGGTATTGATTCAGAAACACCAGAATCATCAATAACAAATGTTACACCTTCAAAAGCTATAAACTATGCGGCACTAAAAGCGTACAAAGATACACTTAAAGCGACTAATCCAGATGATGTAACCCTGAATTCCGAGAATGCAGAACCAGAATTGTACAGACCTGAAAAACCAGTGTCAACTACTCCTATAGTTTCTACAAAAAAGCAGAGAGGTGGTGGAGCCTCTACCTTATCAAGTGTCAAACTGGCGGAAGTGATTGCAGCAAGTTCTGCTAAATCCGTAAACGCTCCTGACGCTTCAAAACTTTCACATCAGCAATCGTCGCAATCTCCGAAGGACATTTTGCAAGCGACAATCGAAAACGCAAAGCCGACAAATTCACCAGAACTATCACAAGCACCACAACAATCAAGAGTACAGTCACCGCAAGTTTCTCCTACTATGACTGTACCCCCATCTCTATCATCACCGTCCACGCCTTCTTCAGAGCAAACACAAGAACAAACGGTCGAAACTACCAAACCTGAAATTCCTCCTCTACTAAAATTCCCGTCAAAAGTAGAAAACACAGTGTCACCTGAAGAAAAAAGTAAAATCATAAAAGATGTTATTACAGCTTATACTGAACAGGCTCAAAACTTTAATAAGCAGAGTAAGGAAGATTCTGAAGAATAGGGGAATTTTAAAAAACTATCTCACATCTACAAGCTCGACCCCGGTGTAATAGTGCAACAAAATATCGGCGTAAGAAAAACCACGTCTTGCTAAAACGTCTGCCCCGTGTTGGCTAAGCCCTACGCCATGCCCGAACCCTCTTGTTTCGATGATAAAAATCCCGCTTCCGCCCGTTTCTCTTTGTGTGAATTCAAATGCAGTTGAACGTAATCCAAACGCCCTCCAAGCATCACCACCTGAAAGTCTATGTTCACCTACTCCGACCGAAATCACATATCCAAATTCGTTTATTTGGGGTTCTTTAAACCAGTCCTCATAATCTGCTGGCATACTTGCGGTTCGGTTAAAATCAAACATGGCCAACCGAACGCTTTCGGACGAGATTTCGTTAGAACAATGAAAATCAGGGTGTTCTCTGTCCCATGAGCTATCAACGCTTCTAAGATAAGGAAAATCCACCCCCCATACCGAATACGCAGTATTTGTTACTCCCGCTGAAATGCTGTGGTATACTGCATAAATCGGTTCACCTTCATGAAAAAGTATACGATTAGCCCCATGTTGTGCAGCTGATTTTACTTTTTCAGAAATCTCGTCAAAACGTTCAAGGCCTTCTCTTGTATTTGGGAAGAGATTTCTTGCACGTTCGGTATCAAAAAACGGTTGACAGGTGTTTGGGTTGTCTGAAATAACATTGCCGTTATTGTTATTCATAAGCAATCGAATTAGATAAGTATGTGCTGCCACTGCTTGAGCCTTGAGTGCCTCTTCATGAAAATCCACTTGAATTTGTGCGAATAAAGCACCTACAAGATATTCTTCTATACTAAGCTCTAATATTTCGCCAGTATCACTCAACATAAGCGATACGCTTTTTGGGAATACAAAATCTTGGTTTATTTTTGCACCCTCCTCTGAAACGTTGTCATTAGCTGAACCTTCGTCTATGCTCTGTTCATTCTGAATCAGCCCAAAAACAATCGGCGTTGCAAAAAGTAGTACTATAAAAACTGTGAATATAATAAAATATTGTTTCAAAACCTTAGTTCCCCCTTGACTATTGTATAATTTTGTGTTATGATATAATTATCTGTTAGATTCAACAAGACCCTTTACGCATTACATACATCTCGTATAATAATATTTATGATAGAAAGAAGACAAGTTATGACCAAAATCAAGACTAAAATTTCAACTATTGCAATTGTTTATATTCCTATGCTTTTAGTTTTTACAGTTGTAAGGTTTTTACAATACTCACGTGTGATTGAACCTGATAGCGGTTTTTTCGCTGTAGATGGCGGATTTATGAATAGTTTTTATTACATCGTAATCGGTATTTCAGTGATTTTGATGCTACTGTTCGTTCTAATTGATAGGCGATTACAACGTGGAATTTTATCAAAAGCTGTAAAATCAAAAAAAGGCATTGTGCAAGATGTTGTAGCAGAATTAGACCCTGCGATTGCTGAACTTCTTCCTAATAATGCTGATTCAACTCATTTGGAAGAAAAATCTTTGACGACTGTCCTCCCTAAACCTCGTACCGAATTACCGATTGCTTTTGTTGTGGTCGGTACTGTGTTGGCAGGTGTTTGCGGAATAGGTATTGCGTTACAATTTGTTACGCTTCTTTCTGAAGGCAATGCAGGGCTTTTGCGCTTGGCTTTGCTTGGATTATCGTCGGTTGGAATGACTTTTGTGGGATTTTCTTTAGTCACTAAGCGAAAAATTGTTCCAGCTGTGGCACTTGCTTTGCTATTTCTGGCAGGGTTCAGTGTAAGCACCGCCGCAATAGAATTTATGGCGAGGACGTATACTGCAAACATTTCATCAAGGCTGATTATTTTATCAGCGAATCTGTTATTCGCTGTTTTCTTCCTTAGTGTGGGGCGTATTATTGTGAAAAGCGAAACTCGATTCACGGCAATTGTCGCTACTCTAAGCGGATATTTGGTAACATTGATTGCGTTATCTGATTTTATAGCACGAGCAGCTTATTATCTAACCACAAACGAAGAAACAAGGCTGATTCTATCAAATGGGTTAAATGAAAACGGATTTGAATTACAGTCACCAGTATTTATAGCACAAGCGTTTTTGGTGTTGTGGTTCTTGCATTCGTTGTCAGTCAGTGTGAAAAAAAATGTGTAATTTTTTTGTAAAATCGTTGACATAATCGTTTATATATAGTATAATAGTCAAAACAAGAGCAAAAACAAATACGGAGCTTTGCTTCAGCTTTTTTTGCTTGACGTGTTCAGATTTTTATGGCATGATTAAATGTAATTAAAAAATTATGTTAATATAAGTAGGAGGGGATTCTTATGGAACTAAAAACGTTGAACAGAAACAAAAAATGGTATAATCGGCGCTTAACTAAGAGAATTATGTCGCTATTCTTGAGTTTTGTGATTATGCTCGGGTTAGTGCCTATGCTGGAGCTACCGACGGAGGTTAGTGCGATTGCGAACGTAACTGCCTCACAAGTTGTTGCGAATATGGCTGTGGGCTATAATCTCGGAAATACGTTTGACAGCCGCGCTCATTCGATGTGGCAACCAGTGCCTACACGTGCGACTATCCAAGCAGTCCATGCGGCGGGTTTTGACACTATTAGAATCCCTGTAACTTGGACAGCACAAACTTCGGGTTTGTTAAGAGGACATTCTGGCAATAACTGGACTATAAGTGATACGCATATGGATAGAGTTTTTAATGCCGTTTCATGGGCGTATGAGCTTGGTATGACTGTTGTCATAAACGCACATCATGAAGATGCAATCCAGTTGATTATGGTTTCAAACCCTACATTATCAGACCAAATTCATACACGAATTTGGACACAGATTACTGCAAGATTTAATAATCAATTTGGCGAACGTTTGATTTTTTCTGGTAGTAACGAACCACGAACTAATCTCAGCGATTTCTCGGGTGACGCTGCTCAACGTGCTGCTGTGAACAGACAAAATCAGCTTTTTGTAAACACTGTTCGTGCTAGTGGTGGTAATAATAGGCATCGTTCGTTAATGATAGTCGGTGTTGCGGCGAGTGCTACACCAGCTAACATGAACGCTATCACTCTCCCGAACGACCCACAATCTGGCAATGGAATAAGTAGATTTATTTTGACTGCACATACTTATTCGCCGTTTGGTTTCTCTTTCAGAAATAGTGGTTCAATGCGTACAACAACTTACTCACGAACAGGTTCAGGGCATGGTGGACCTGAGCGGATTAACCATTATTTCGGGAACATCGCAACGGCAGCTAATAACCTCACACCATCGGGGCAACCGCCTCTTCCAGTTATTTTAGGTGAATGGGGTGCAGAGTATGATGGTAATAATTCTGCACGTCGAGTTCATGCACAGCATTATGTGGAATTAGCACGTGCACGTGGTTGGGTTCCTATTTTATGGTGCAACGGCTCTTTGCCAACTTATTCTGGTGAACGTTTTGGCTTCTTGGATAGAACCAACAACACTTTTAGAACACAGGCTCTACCAGTAATCGAAGGAATTATGGCTGGTAGAGGCGGTGGAGTTACTCCTTCCCCTACAGTGACCGCAACTCCATCAAGCGTTAGCATTACATCAAGAACTGCGTCTGACGTAAACGTCACAATCGGTGGAACGGCGACGGGTACAATCACGTTCTCAAGACCGTCTGGAATGCCGGCGTGGATTACTACAAGCGTTTCTACAAGCAACAATCGCTTGACTGTAGGATTAGCGACGACTGGTGTTCCAACAACAGCACAATCGTGGACTGGAAATGTCACTGTAACGAGACAGGGCGTAAATCGTACAGTCGCAGTCACGGTGACTTTACCAACGGCTGAACCTGTTGGTGTAGTCTCATTTGCTACTGTCGGAAACCACACTTTCCCTCCTGCGGCTGTTGGATATGGAACTCAAGCACACTATACTAAACGAATCAATCGTGTTTCGGGGGCACCTGGTCAGTTGACTGCAAGGCTTTCTGGAACTAATGCGAATAGCTTTAGGCTTAGATTGCCCGGTCAGGGTAGTGGTGATTGGGTTGGCGGAAGTTTGGAACTCGGCACCCCTATGAACGCTTCATCTGGTAATAGAGAAGTAGAAGTTAGACCAGCTGGCAGCTTACCAGTCGGAACGCATACAGCTACTGTCACAATTGAAGCAGCAAATGCAAATAATCTCACTTTTAATGTAACTTTTGTAGTGAGTGCTGCACAAGCTCCTACAATCACTGCAACACCTTCTACAGTTAATATTACTTCGAGAACAGCAGCTCCTATAAATGTTGCAATCGGCGGGACTGCTACTGGCACAATTAGTCGTACAAATCCTGCTGGAATGCCTTCGTGGCTTACTACAACTGTTTCGACTTCTAATAATCGCTTGACTGTGGAATTAGCTTCAACTGGAGTTCCAACAACAATGGTATCGTGGAGCGGAAACGTCACCGTGACAAGGGGTGGGGTTAGCACTACTGTTGCGATTACGGTGAACCTTCCTGCTGTATCACCTCCTACAATTACCGCAACACCTTCTACAGTTAGCATTAATTCGAGAGCTACTGATGATGTTAATGTCGCAATTGGCGGAACTGCTACTGGTACAATCACTGTATCAAGACCAACTGGAATGCCAGCATGGCTTACTACAGTTGCTTCTAATACGAATAATCGCGTAACAATTAGGCTTTCTGGCGTTCCGTCTGCCGCCCAATCATGGAGCGGTAACATTACTGTAACAAGAGGCGGAGTTAGTACTAATGTTGCGATTACGGTTACACTTTCGGAAATCATAACAACTATTCCTGCTGAACTTGCGATGGACTCTACTTCTAACACCCTTAACGTTGAATTTGGGTTCGGAAGTAATGACGGTCGTTACTCACGTGCGGTGAGTAATTCTGGAACTCAAGCGACTGGGGCACTTACTATCACTTTGAGTGGTGCTAATGCCAATAATTTCAGGGTTAGACAAGAAGGCGATAGTACGTGGCATACTGGAACTGCTCCGTTACAAAGCCTTTCTGGTGGTGAATCATCAAATATCCAGCTAAGACCAAGCCAAGGGTTGGCAATCGGAACGTATACGGCAACTGTTACTGTTTCGGGTGCAAACGTAGTATCGCGTTCGTTTAATATTATTTTAGTGGTAACTCCTGCTGGTGGCGGTGGTATTGACCCGACTTTTGGAGTTTCAATTACACCCACTGGAACGCTCACTTTCCCTGAAGCAACTGTAGGCTACAGCGGAATGGATTTTGTGCAGACAAGAGTTGTTACTAACACTGGAAATCAACCGACAGGTGTTATGAGATTTAGACTTTCGGGCGATGATGCAGAATCATTCAGATTCTTCCGCCCTGACTTGCCAGATAATCAACACCCTGGAGGTAGAACTGACATCGCTGGTATTCCAGTTGGTGGAGCTTTTGAACTTAATATCAGGCCTGCAGGCAATCTCCCAGCTGGAATATATGTGGCGACTGTCACAGTTTATAGCAATGTTGATAATCCTTTGTTCGCAACGCAGACATTTGAGATTAGCCTTACGATTGTTCCAGTAGCGGTATGTGGTGATTGCGGAAATACTCCGTGTGACTGTCCAGCCTTTGATTGCGATGTATGCGGTTATGTAGATTGTATTTGTAATGCCCCAGTGTTCTGCGATGAGTGTGGACTTTTAGAAGAAGACTGCTTATGCGGACAACAAGTCATTTGTGACGTATGTGGCTACACCGCTCTAGATTGCATTTGCCATATCGAATTTTGTGATGACTGCAACCTCCCAATACAAAATTGTAACTGCGAATCTAAGGTTCTCTGTGGCGATTGTGACCGCCCATTACTCGAATGTGTATGCTTGTCGTTTACACTCACGACTGTTGCGTTTACTTGCACTTGTTGTATTACAACAATTAGGTTGATTGTCACAATTATGAGAGAATTTTGCGACGTTAATAATGAGCGGATTACAACGATTCGTCGAACCTCTAAACGTGCTTCTGACCTTCGGCTTCTCGGTAGTGCAATCAAAAATTTTGAGCGTGTTCGTGAAAATGTCGCTACTGGTGAAACAATTACCGAGCATATATGTCCAATTACTGGCGAATGGGTTCCGATTATACCGCTTAATGTATGAAAATTTATCTGACTACTTCGCAAATTCCACTTAATAAAATCAAGCAAAGTGAGCTTTCGCTCGCTTTGCTTGATTTTGCGTTATTGAAAGAATTTGAAGTAACAAAACGCCCCAAAATAGTCCGCACTAAACTTGGTAAGCCAATATTCGCTGACTTCTCTGATTTAGCCGATTTTATCGATAACAATCTGCATTTTAGCTATTCGCATTGTGATTACGGAGTTGCGTGTGTTGTATCGGAAGCAAATGTTGGGGTAGATGTTCAGGAGCGTTCTAAACAAGTCACTTCAGCTGTAATTAAGCGTGCGTATTGTTCTAATGAAGTAGAGCTTTTTAGTTCAAACGACGATTTTTTGAAAGCATGGGTTCAAAAAGAAGCGTATTCAAAATTTACTGGTAGAGGTTTATCTGAAGGGTTTAAGAGCATTGATACGACTGATTTAGATAAGTTTCAGCCAGAACGTGTGTTCTTGCATGACGGGCTTTATATTGCGATTTATGGTGAGTCTGTTGAACTTACCCCTGACGTAACGCTTCGACTGGTTCGAGCCGAGCTGCTTTGATTGCTGGATACGCCCCGAATACTCCTCCGAGTGTCACTGCGAATGTGACTGCGAGTAATACTGAACCCCAGTCTGGCACGAATGCAACACCGATTATTTTACACACAACTGCGATTATTGAAAGCGCTAAAGCTGAACCTATCATACTCCCTATTCCAGACAAAGTTAAGCTTTCGAGAATGAATTCTTTTGCTATATCAAAATCTTTAGCTCCTATTGATTTTTTGATTCCGATTTCTCGTTTTCGTTCGCCTACACTTACGAGCATTGTGGTCATAACCGTCAGCCCTGAAACGAGTAATGATATTCCTGCAATCAATGATAGAACGATTGTTACAGTTGTGAGAATGTTTTCGAGACCTTGGCGTTGTTGTAAAAGATTAGCGACAATCAACCCTGAATTTTCGCCACGTTTTTCAACAATCGCTTCGTTAATTGCTGTGATTACGCTATCAGTTGTAATATACGGATTTTCAGGGTTCATCGTGGCAACTGCGTTTTGGATTACAACGGCGATTTTGTCATAACTATTTCTACCAGTGAGCATTTGCATAGTGCTAATCGGGATATACACAAAATTAGGGATTAACCCTGATAATGCTGATTGTAACGCACTAATTCCAGATTTTGCGACACCAACGATTTCAAATTCATACTCAGCGCCGCCGAGCATAATTCGTGCAGTTCGCCCAACGACGTTTGAGCGCCCGTAAGTTGCATAAGCGATTTCTTCGTCGATTACCGCTACCATCGCATTTGAGGCAGTGTCGCCAGCAGTAATCAGACGACCGTGTAACGCTTCGAGTGAAATTACGGCATTAGCGTCTGAGTTAATTCCCCATGTAAAACTGCTCACCGATTCATTTAAAAGCCGAGTTTGATTGATGCTCGCTAATAACGGCATAGCATTACTGACACCAGATACACGTGAAATGGTCTGGATATATTCATCGTTTAGATTAGCTGCACTTATGCTTGTTTCGTGCTGAACTAAAATCGAATTTATGCCCATAGCTTCAAGTGTTCGCCCGATTTCTTTGCGTCCAGTTGTCCCTGCCGCCGAAATTAAAACTACTGCAAATACTCCTACCGCAATCGCCAAAACAGTAAGTAATGAACGTGTTTTTGAGCGAAATAAATTTGTAAAACTTCTTTTAATTGTCATAGCATATCACCTCTTATCTAAGTTTTGCCAGAGTTATTAAATCGCAATAAAAGTCTTGACTTTTTGCGGTTTAATACCGCCCAACTGTTTCGGTTGTCTGCCACAGGCAGACGAGAAACAGTTGGGCATCTTGAGCAACGAAAATCTTAATCGGGCGAAGCCCGATTAGATAAGACTTTCGTTGCGGAGCAATATTTGTATTTATTATGGTGAATTTTTGTGCGTTTATTCATTTTTAGAGAGAGTTAAGGGTAAATTGTTATGGCGACCTCTGGAAACTAAACTACGTGTGGATTTATGTTTTGATTTTTATAGTATTAAACCGCAACGAAAGTCTTGACTTTTTGCGGTTTAATACCGCCCAACTGTTTCGGTTGTCTGCCACAGGCAGACGAGAAACAGGGGCATCTTGAGCAACGAAAGTCTTATCTAATCGGGCGAAGCCCGATTAGATAAGACTTTCGTTGCGGAGTAATATTAAAACTTTAATTTTGTGCGTAACTATTGACGTAATTAAAAAAATGTGGTATTATAGTAGGGTGTACACTAGGGATATTATTACCCTTGTTGCCGATATATTTACAAAGGAAGTACGAAAGTGTTGGAAACGAAATTTATACCTAATGAAGGCAAAAGCCTAACAATAGAAACAAAATTTGGGATGCACGCGCGATATCCTGTCAAAACCCATGTTATTATGAAAGAAGATGTTCCTGAAGATGTCTTAGATAAGTACGTCATCAGCGAACTTAAAGAAGGCGATACCGTGTTCATCTCTGAAAAAATCATTGCAATTATGCAAGGAAGAGCTTTTCATATAGACGACATCAAGCCCTCAAAATTAGCACGATTTCTTTGTAAATTCGTCTACAAACCTGATTACGGTATAGGCATAGGTTCACCTGTAACGATGGAGCTTTGTGTTAGAGAAGTTGGGCGTGTGAAAATTTTGTTCGCTGCTTTTATTGCAGGGATTTGTAAGCTGTTCGGTAAACGAGGGGTGTTTTATAATATATGTGGGATGGATGCACGTGCGATTGACGGACCGTGTGACTACACAATCCCGCCATACAATAATTATGCCAAGATGGCACCACTCAAACCCAATGAGGTTGCCGCTAAGCTATCTAAACATATCGGGCATGATGTATATATTGTTGATGCAAATGATATTGCTTGCACCGTACTCGGTAAAAGTAACCCAGACTTGTTGGATGAATTCGGTGAGTTGATTTTCGCTGACAATCCGTTAGACCAGAGCGACCAGCAGACACCTATTGCTATTATTCGACCAGTGGAAACAGATTCATAAAGGATAAGTAGAGATATGGCAAACAAAAATTTAGCCAATGCAAAAAAAGCCAAAAATGATGAATTTTATACTCGATTTGAAGATATAAACAAAGAAGTTCAGGCGTATCTGGAATACGACCCTGATGTTTTTCGCGGGAAAATCGTGCTATGTCCTTGTGATGACCCTTACGAGAGCAACTTCTTTAAGTTTTTCGCTTTGATGTTTAATAAATTAGGATTAAAAAAACTGATTGCAACTTGTTTCGCTGGTTCACCGATTGCGAATACGCAGTTGTCTTTGTTTGATGACGAACAAGTGGAAAACAAGACTACAAGAGTTCCGCATAAAATCGAAATTACCGAAGTTGAAGAACCTCCAGAAAGTGGATTGCAAGGCTTAGAAAACATTGAATGGTTATTAGCTAATCGAAAAAATGTATTAACTCGTCTTGAGGGGGACGGTGATTTTCGCAGTGACGAAATCACGAAATTGCGTGATGAAGCTGATATAATCGTGACAAATCCGCCTTTTTCGCAGTTTCGTGATTTTGTTGCGTGGATTTTCGAGGTGCAAAAGCAGTTTCTTATAATCGGTAATATGAACGCCATTACTTATAAGGAAATTTTCCCGCTTATTAAAGAAAATAAGATGTGGCTTGGTGTTACAGAATTTAATAAGGGGATGTATTTTTATGTCCCCGATGGCTTTGTGTATTCGCCTACTTATAAATTTGAGCGTGAAATTGACGGACAAAAAGTAAATCGAGTTGCGGGCTGTTGTTGGTTTACTAATATAGACCATGGTCGGCGACACAAGCCATTGGAGCTTATGACTATGGAAAAAAATTTGAAACGTAGCAGAGAATTAAAAGGCAAGGATAGTTACGACAAATACGACAATTATGATGCTATTGAAGTTCCGTCTTTTATTACTATTCCAGATGATTATGATGGTGCGATGGGTGTACCAATTACTTTTCTTGACAAATATTGCCCCGAGCAGTTTGAAATACTTGGAGCAACAGAAAGTGAAGGCAAAGGCTTTTCTAAAGGTTTATGGGATGAAACGAGTAAAGTTTCACAAGCATTAGTAAACGGACAAAAAGTCTACAAACGGATTTTTATTAAGAAAGTAGAGCACAAAAATGAAAAGCAGACTAAATCTGCAAAAGCTGATGGTGTTTCTAACTGTCCTTTATGTGCTATTGGTAATGATGCAAATAAATCAAAAATTTGGTTGATTAAAGAGATGGACGCTGACCATGTTACTGCTTGGAGTAAAGGTGGTGTTACTGATGTATCTAACTGCCAGATGTTATGCAAGGTACATAATCGAGCTAAAGGAAATAAATAAATCAATCTAAATCAAGTGAGGAAAATTAAGTGAACTATAAAAAAAGCTACAACAAAATCACCCCAGAAGGTACAAGGGATTTTTTGTTTGAAGAATGTGCCGCACGCCGAGAAATCGAGAATAAACTAATCAGCCTGTTTAGCGAAAATGAATATAATGAAGTCATTACACCACTTGTTGAGTTTTATGATGTATTCGATATTGCTGAAAACAAGAACAGCGAAGAAAGTATGTATAAAGAGCGTAATATGTACAAGCTCACCGATAACAAAAATCGCCTGCTTGTAATTAGACCTGATTCTACGCCGCCGATTATTCGTTTGGCTGAAACACGGCTAAAAGACCAGCCACGCCCATTAAAACTCTGCTATAATCAGGCAATTTATCGAGTCAACCCTAAAGAAGCGGGGCGTGATGATGAAATCGCACAATGCGGTATAGAAAAGATTTATGAAGACGAGTCAGCTTTTTTGAATAGCGATGAAAGTGTGTTAAAACTCGCACGAAAATCATTAGAAGTAATCGCACAGTTCTGTGGGTGTCAATCGTATTTTGAGGAAATCAAATTCGATGAAAAAAAGAAGCATAGCTATTATATCGGCGATTTTTTTAAGGGCTACATCTCTGGTTACGGAAAATCAATCATAAGTGGCGGTAAATACAAAATCAATGATACTTATGCTGAGGGATTTATCGTGAACATCAGTGCGATTACTAGTTGCAAAGTCAACCCTCGTGACGAGGTGGTGAGAATTGCACTCACAAAAGGTAGAATTGAAAAAGAGGCGTTGAAGCTATTCACTAAAATGGGATGGGACGTTTCGGAGTATGCTAACAAAGGGCGACAACTCGTCTTTACAGTTCCAGATGTTAATGTGGAACTCGTTGTTGCAAAATCGCTGGACGTAATCACTTTTGTCGAACTCGGTGTTTGTGACCTCGGCATTACTGGTAAGGATATGCTCGACGAATATGACGGAAAGTATAAAGAAGTTCTTGACTTAAATATAGGGAAATGCAAGTTTTCGCTTGCCACTAAAAAAGGTGTAGATTTTTACGCAGGACATAAAATCAAGACCGTTGCATCTAAATATCCAGCAGTCACCCGTCGATTCTTCTTGCGAAAAAAGGGCATGAATGTCAACATAATCAAAATTGAGGGTAGTGTGGAACTAGCGCCGCTTCTCGAGTTTGCTGACGGAATAGTCGATATAGTCGAAACTGGAACAACTCTCCGCGAGAATGGACTCGAAGTAATCGAAGACATTTCGGACATATCTACAAGGATGATTGTAAACCAAGTCAAAGCTAAAATGAAGAAAAAACAAATCCAAGAAATTATTAGCACAATGGGGGAATATATACAATGAGAGTAATCAATACAGATGGTGGATTGCGTGCGTTTATGTCTGACCTTGAGGAAAGAGGTGACAGCAGTAGTCAATCAAGCGAAAGTTTTGCAGCAGAACGTACTGTGCGTTCGGTAATAAATGAAGTTAAAGAAAAAGGCGATGTGGCGGTTAAAGAATACACCGCTCGATTCGATTGTGATAATCCGATGTACTATCGTGTTCCAAAAGATGTGATTGGTGAGACTTATAAAAAGTACAAGTCTGACCCTAATCAGCAGAAGTTTTTGGAGGCATTAAAGCGTTGTCATGCGAATATCGAAAAATTTCATACTGCTCAAAAGCGAGAGGGGTATACTATTTCTGAGAAGAACGGTGTGGTTACTGGTCAGAGGATTCGCCCATTGAAGACGGTAGGTCTATACGTACCGGGAGGAACTGCGGCGTATCCATCATCAGTTTTGATGAACGCTATTCCAGCTAAAATCGCAGGAGTGGAGCGAATTATAATTTGCACCCCACCTCGTAAAGATGGCACAGCAAATCCTGATATTCTTGTAGCGGCGAAGCTATGTGGAATCACTGAAATATACCTCTGTGGTGGGGCACAAGCTGTCGCAGCGATGGCTTTCGGAACTGATAACATTCCGAAAGTTGACAAAGTTGTAGGACCTGGTAACATTTATGTCACTTTAGCGAAAAAGCTATTGTTCGGAATAATTGATATTGACATGATAGCAGGACCTTCTGAAATTTTGATTATCGCTGACAAGTCTGCTAATCCTGTTTATATCGCTGCTGATTTACTTTCTCAGGCAGAACATGATGCGTTAGCAAGCTCGGTTGTGATTACTGATAGCGGAATTGTCGCTGAAAGAACTGTAGCCGAAGTCGAGCGACAATTGGCTTTACTTCCACGTCGCGAAATGGCTCAAGAATCGCTGGATAGTTATGGTGCGATTATTTTGGTTAAAGATATGGACGAAGCGATAGAACTCGCCGAAAAAATTGCCCCTGAACACTGTGAAATTCTATGTGAAAATCCACTTGAATATATCGGAAAACTCGATAATGTAGGAAGCTTGTTCTTAGGCGAATACTCACCCGAACCTCTCGGTGATTACTACGCAGGTCCTAATCACGTTTTGCCAACTAACGGAACTGCACGATTTTTCTCGCCTTTGAACGTTGATAGTTTTACTAAAAAAACAAGCTATATCTATTATACTAAAAATGCGTTGAAAGAAGCGTCAGACGATATAATCTTGATTGCACAACGCGAAGAACTTACAGCTCATGCTAATGCTATTCGAGTTAGAACAGATGTGGAGATTGGTTCGTGAGACTTTAGAGCCTGAATAGCTCTTGACATTTTAGAATAAACGTGGTATAATAGCCAAACAATCTCTTCAAGTTGCCTGTCTGGAGTGGGGTATTTAATCAAAAAAAATGTGGATTTTATCAAAGCAGGAACAGATGGAAATGGAAAGGAAAATCCGTACAAATGCAATTGAAAGAACAACTCATAGAATTAAGAGAACGTGCATTATCAACCCTTGAAAAAATCAATGATACCAAAAGCCTCGAAGAAATTCGTGTGGCTTTTCTCGGTAAAAAAGGCGAACTCACATCAGTCTTAAAACAAATGGGGAAGCTGTCTGCCGAAGAACGCCCAGTTATGGGAGCGTTAGCGAACGAAATTCGTGAAAAGTTTGAGGTTCTGTATACAGAAAAGAACGCTAAGTTAAAACAAGCTGAGCTACTCGCACGAATTGAAAGTGAGAAAATTGATATCACTCTTCCGAGTAGAGGGAGACCACTTGGTAATCGACATCCTTTAAATATTGTTTTAGATGAGCTAAAAGAAATATTTGTTTCAATGGGCTATAATATGGTTTACGGTCCTGAAGTTGAAAAAACAGAATACGTTTTTGACCTTCTTAACACACCAGAAGGGCATCCAGCCCGTGATGAAGGTGATACTTTTTATATTGATGATTCTACGATTTTGAGGACGCAGACAAGCTCCGTGCAAATTCGCACAATGCAAGATGCTGTCAAAAACGCCAAACTACCGCTCGCAATTATCAGCCCTGGGCGCGTCTATCGCTGTGATGAGGCTGATGCCACTCACTCACCGATTTTTCACCAATGCGAGGGGCTTGTAATCGATGAGGGGCTAACTTTTGCCAACCTAAAAGGTACGCTCGAAATCTTCTTTAAGCGACTGTATGGTGATGACATCAAACTGCGTTTTCGACCACATCAATTTCCTTATACCGAACCGTCGGCGGAGGTTGATTTATCTTGCTTCAAATGTAGTGGTAAGGGTTGTAGATTCTGCAAGGGTGAAGGATGGATTGAAATGCTTGGTTGTGGAATGGTTCACCCAAAAGTTCTGCAAAACTGTGGTGTGGATTCGCAAAAATACACTGGGTTTGCTTTCGGAATGGGGATTGAACGCATTACATTGATGCGATACGAAATCGATGATATGAGGTTTCTGTACGAGAACGATTTACGATTCTTGAGGCAGTTTTAAGGAAAAGGAATAAAACAAATGAATTTATCACTAAATTGGCTTAATGAATACGTTGATGTGACTGAGGTTTTAATGCCCGATTTTGTCGCAAAACTCA
The DNA here is from genome assembly GCA_009786985.1 of Oscillospiraceae bacterium. Lineage (GTDB taxonomy): Bacteria > Bacillota > Clostridia > Oscillospirales > Ruminococcaceae > Ruminiclostridium_E. The sequence goes on along the minus strand of WRGW01000107.1, from coordinate 5,205 downwards.
CTATGTCTGGTACAAAAGTTGAAAAAACTAAAAAACTTTCAGAACCTTTGAGCAAAATTGTAATCGGAAAAGTCACCGAAATAAAAAAGCACGAAAACTCAGACAAATTGTGGGTTTGCCAAATCAACGTTGGTGAACAATCAGTACAAATCGTGACTGGTGCACAAAACGTCACTGAAGGTGCAATAGTTCCAGTTGTGTTAGATGGCGGAACTGTGCTTAGAGATGGAAACGGTTTCAAAATCAAGAAAGGCAAGCTACGCGGCGAAGTTAGCGAAGGAATGCTTTGTGGATTCGATGAGCTTGGGCTTAGCTTAGCGGATGTTCCTTATGCAATGGAAGATGGGATTTTGTTGTTATCTGATGACCCAAATGCAGATAAACTCACAATCGGGGGCTGTGCGTTAGAATTTTTGGGGCTTAATGACACGGTAATCGAATTTGAAATTACTAACAATCGCCCTGATTGTTTTTCAGTGACGGGTCTGGCACGTGAGGTTGCCGCTACTTTCGATTCACCGCTTAATATTCCTGCTCCGAATTGTAAGGGTGTAGAAATTGATGATTCAGATAATTTAACAGTGACTGTACAAAACACTGAGCTTTGTTCTCGTTATATGGCGGCAGTTGTGAAAAATGTCAAAATTGCTCCAAGCCCACGTTGGCTTACTTCGAGATTAAAAGCCCATGGTATTCGCCCGATTAACAATATTGTTGACATCACTAATTATGTCATGCTCGAACACGGCAACCCGCTCCATGCGTTTGATAGGCGGTTTATAAATGATGGTAAATCATCTGAAATTATTGTAAGGAACGCTAATGATGGCGAACAAATTGCCCTGCTTGATGGAAACACCGCCACTCTCGATTCAAGTATGTTAGTAATCGCTGATAGCTCAAAACCGCTTGCAGTTGCGGGAGTAATGGGGGGTGAGCATTCAGGCGTAGTAGATGATACAACCGATGTCATTTTCGAGGCGGCGTGTTTCGATAAAGTTAGCGTTAGATTAGCTGCAAAAAAAATTGGAAGACGAACTGAATCTTCATCAAGATTTGAAAAAGGCTTAAATCCAGTGAATACTAAAAAATCACTGTTGCGTGCATTAGAGCTGGTAGAACAACTCGGAATTGGTGAAGTTTCGTCACCTAATTGTTTAGTCGATTGTGTAAATTTTGTAGAAGAAATTATCAAAGTCTCTCACAATTATGAAGAAGTGAACAATTTGCTCGGTTCAAGCATTAGCAGAGAAGAACAGCTCGGCATTTTCGCACGACTGGGGTTGGGTTATGACGAGAGTACTAGCGAGGTAATTGTACCAAGCTGGCGTTCTGACATTAAGCTCCCTTGCGATTTAGCTGAGGAGGTTGCGAGAATTTATGGGTATAACAATATTCCGTCGGTTTTGCCTGCTTTTGGGAAAAGCGTAACTTCTGTTTTGCAAAGTGAGAGGGGTATTTCAAGGTTAGCAAATGCGTTAATCACAAAATCATGTTATGAATGTGTAACCTACAGCTTTGTTTCACCGAAAATGAACTCAATTGCAATAGAAAAACAACCTGTGTCAATCCGAAATCCTTTCGGCGAAGAAACTAGCGTTATGCGTACATCGTTAATTCCGTCGATGCTTAAAGTGATTTCTGATAATATCAATGTTGGAAATCTTGAATCACGATTGTTTGAAATTGGTAGGATTTATTCGCCAAATAGTGAAACAGATATGTTATGTGTAGCTGTATATGGCAAAAACGAAGATTTTTATTCTCTAAAAGAAATCTTTGAATGGATTTTAGAACAATTTAAAATCGAAAATTCGATTAAGCGTTATACTGAAATGCCGTTTCACCCTGGGAGAACCGCTTGTTGCGATTACGCTAAGTTGGGTGAATTGCACCCTGCGGTACTTTTGGAATACGATATTTCTGTGCCGGTTTATATCATCGAGCTTGATATAGAAAAATTCTTTGCCCAATCACCGACTGGGGTTGCATATTCGCCGATTGCGAATTTCCCTGCTTCGGTTCGTGATTTATCGCTTGTTTGTGAAAACTCTATAGAGTCTGGGTTAATTGTAGAGGTGATTGAAAAATCTGGTGGGCGTTACCTTGAAAGCGTTGAATTTTTTGATGTGTTCGAGCTTAGTGACAATCAAAAAAGCCTGTCATATAAGCTGACTTTTAGGAAATCCGATGGTACTCTTACCGATGAAGAGGTAGACAAAGCAATCAAAAAAATCCTCACTAAACTTGAGGAGAAAGATATTAAACTCAAAGGTGTCTAAGCAGAATTTAGAATGAATTTTAAGGAGAATTACAACATGAAAATCAAACCTAAAAGAATTGGAGCGGTACTTACCGCAATTGCGATTATTCTCACGAGCGTAATCTTATTTACAGGATGCCAAAGCACACCATATATCATGACTGTTGATGGTGTTGAAATCCGCCCAGGAGTGTTCATTGTGAACCAGTTTATGGCTTTTGGTGAGGCAAGGCGACTTCTTGAAAATCAGCTACGTGAATCTAATGAAGAACTCGAAGATGAAGACGATGCAGTCAGTGTTAATGATGAAGATTTTGATTTTAGCGAACATCAAATCGAAGATGTTGACTTTTATGAATGGGTCAACAATCGTGCGTTTGAATTGACTGCGAGAGTAATCTTGGTAGAAGAGCTGTTTGCTGAACGTGAGCTTTCGTTTGATGCTGAAATGCGAACTTCAATAAACGACCACATCAATTCACGCTGGAATGAAGACAGAAATCACGAACAAAATATGCAGATGGTCGAACAATTCGGCGAACAGGCATGGCAATGGGTACAACACGCTGATGAAACTTGGGGAGAGTTTTTTACAGACGCTGGAGTTAGCATCGAATCGTTCAGGCGTGTTATGCAAAGTGGTGATAAAGAAGCCATGATTTTTGAAGATACCTACGGCGAAGATGGGACAGACCCTGTTTCAGACGAAGAGTGGGAAACTACTTTCGCTGAAAACAATGTACGTTTCAGAATACTTGATTTTCGTATACTAAGCGAAGAGCCTGAAATTGACGAAGAAGGCGAAGAAATTCCACGCACTGAAGAAGAAATCGAGAAAATCCGCCAAACTAATGAAGAAAATCGTGATTTTCTTAAAGAAATGGTAGAGTTTCTTAATTCTTCAACGCCTGAAAACCCGATTCATTTCAGCGATGCACGAACACACCTAGCCGCTTTTACACGTATGTGCGAATCATGCGAAAACTTCATGCGCAACTGTATTTGCGAAGTCGAGGGTACAAACGGCGATAATGGCGATAACGGTGATAATGGTACTAACGGCGATAACGGTACTAACGGTGATAACGGTACTAACGGTATTAATGGTGAGAACGGCGATAACGGTACTAATGGCGATAATGGCGATAACGGTACTAATGGCGATAACGGTACTAACGGTGATAATGGTACTAACGGCGATAACGGTACTAACGGTGATAACGGTGATAACGGTACTAATGGTATTGGCAACGAATTGACTGCCGATATTATCGAGCAAATGGACAACGAGCAAGACCAATTTCAACGCATACCTGAGGAACCCGAAGGCGAGTTTGAAGAACTCATTGCACACATAGCAGATATGGGTTTTGACGTTGCGGAGTTTTATGAGAGTGATAATATATATTCTTTACTAATTAGGCTTGACCCTCACGGACGTGAAGATTTACGTGATAATAATAGAGCCATGACAGTAGTAGAATTGCGTTCAGAAGGGTTTGATGAAATGCTTAACGAACTCGCATCAGAACGTTTTGAACGCGATGATGTTGAAATCAACGAAAATGTCCTTTCAAAACACGAACCTCAGTGGTTTAGTGAGAGATTCTAGGTGTCAAAATCTCTACAAAAACGCCTTTTATTGCATAGTTGTTGTGCACCATGTTCAAGCGCGGTGCTGCATCGACTTGTGCCAGATTATGACGTAACTCTGTTTTTCTACAATCCTAACATTTTGCCAGAGCGGGAATATTTCAAACGCTTATCTGAACAGAAACGTCTTCTGCAGTGCATGGGGTTAGAGCGTGATGTAAATTTAATAATCGGCAGTTATCACCCAGCTCTGTTCAAAAAGATTATTACGGGGCTGGAATCTCTTCCTGAAAATAGCGAGAGGTGTATCAAATGCTACACTTTAAGACTTGAAGAGAGTGCAAAAATTGCAGTTTCTTATGGATTTGAGCTTTTTACGACAACTTTAACACTTAGCTCTAAAAAAGACGCTGAACAAATCAATCAAGTTATGGCGAAGGTTGCGACAAAATACTCCCTCAAAAGATTATGGGCTGATTTTAAAAAAGATGATGGTTATAATCTTTCGATTGAGCTTTGTAACAAATATAGGTTGGAACGCCAGAAATACTGTGGATGCAAAGTCGTTGAAGCGACAATACCAAAAGTCAAACCGCTATAGGGTTCATAATTTTTGAAAAAGCTTTGAATCTTTCGAATCTTCCTACCTGTGCACGAAAACCGCTCTATCCATATGGATAGAGCGGTTTTCATGCCGTGTTAGCGAGGTGGTGCCATCACCTTAATCGTCTCCGCCAACAGCCCCACCACATTACAGATATGCTCGAACTCTGCACTCCCGAAAATCTCGCCTTTATGCGACTTAAACCACTTATCAAGCACTTGATATCCGCCAATCCGAAACGTCCACACGTCTTCTGGAATGCCGTGAATTTGCTTGTTAGCGTTCAAGTGCAGAACTCCATTCTTGTACTTGATTGCACCGTCAGCCTCGGTTTTATAAGCCGAAATATCGAACGGAGTAGTAGAAGCCGCAAGGTAAGGCGGATTACCGATAATCACCTTAATAGGACGGCGAGCCTTCCACGTATCAGCTTTGTATGCTTCGTCAGAAATAGCCGCCGAAAAGTCAAATAATGACATCTGACCGTCTTGCTCTACATCTGTATTGGGCGGAGTGAGAGTGTTAGTTAAGTAGACGTTTGTCGGGATTAGCGTTTCGGGAGTATTGTCAAGCGTTTCATAGATAGTACGGCGAATTTTCAAATGGGCGACAACGTAACTCGTCATCATAATTTCAAAACCGATTATGCGTATGACAATGCCGTTTGTGAGTGTTTTTTCAAGTATGCGAAAAAAGAAGAGTTCGACCGCAAATCTTTTGCAAATGCCAATGAAGTTCGTCTTGC
>WRGW01000106.1 GCA_009786985.1 Oscillospiraceae bacterium | reverse complement strand
TGTTACTTTGTTGCACTTTGGGCAACGACGGTTTTCGTCTATTTTTATTGTTTTCATAACTCTATTATATCATAAAGTTTTTATTTTGTCCACACCCGATTATATATCAAGAAAACCTCAAACCTGTCCAGTTAAGTATAACCGATTCAGCATTATTTCATTTCAAGTCGTGATTAGACTGCTGATGAATTGCTTCATCATGTGCGTTTAGAGTGGTCGGTTGAGGTCATGCATTGGCTCTTGGACGTGCATTTCGGTGAGGATTCTTGCCGTGTGCAAGACCAAAATATTCAGGATAACCTGAATATGGCTCGCAAAATTGCACTTAACTGCATTAAAATTTATAAAGAAAAAAACGGGATAAAACGAACTATTTCTAAAATTATGTTTGACTGTTTACTTGAGTGCAATGAGATTTTGTCGGTGATGGGGCAGGAAAATTGATTTCCGTGAAAAAAATCTTAATTCGCTTGACGTATTCAGATTTTTATGGTATAATAGTCACTAATATGAAAAAAAAAATTAGAAAAATTCCTTTTGTGTTAGTGATTTTTGGAATAATATTTGGTCTTGGGCTTGACTGGAATTTGAGGGATATCACTCTCGAATGTGAAAGTGACCCTGAGGCTGGCTTTGTTATTTTACCTCACGCTAATGCTGGTTATCTAACAAGAACTGTTCATGACCGAATGAGCATTTTAGGTGCAAGCAATAATTCTTTCCCTTTATTTAAAAACGGAGTGGAGGTTTACACCACAGAAAATGGTTTCTTTTCAATTTTTGTAAATATTGCAGACGGCGAAAATATATTCGTATTCCAGAATGGAAACTATGTGCATGAACTTGTTGTGAATCGTGTCGAACCCACACCTACTCCACCAGTTAGGCGTGAATACTTGCAGAATGCCTACGGAATTGCTATGAGTCCGAGCCTTTCAAGATTCTACAACGGCGATGACGATAATAACCATGGAACGCCGCTAGCACGCGGAACGTCGTTCAGAATAGTCGCTGAGTATGATGATATGTATATAATTCATGACGGTTCTTATGTCTTTACTAATCGAGTTGAACGCCTCCCTGCGCCGCTTGAAGAATTTTATGTAGGCGATTTTGAGGTTTATACAGAAGAAAAATACACTTATGTTTTGTTTGAACTTAGCGAAAGTTATCTCCCACCCTACACAATAAATGTAGACGATGATGGGCTTTCAGTCGAAATTATTCTGTATCACCTAAGTGGAGAGATGAATAATTTTAGTTTTCGGCTCGAAAAGCCGATTATTGGACATTACGTGACTTTTGTTGACAATAATCAAATGAAAGTAGGTTTCAAACACCCACCTACTCGACTTGAAGACACGTTAGTAATGCTCGATGCTGGTCACGGCGGAGCAGACCCTGGGGCATTAGGTCCACTCGGTCGAATGGGTCCGGTAGAGTATGATTTTAATCTTATCGTAATGCAATTAACAGCTGAGCATCTGCAAGAACACGGTGTCAATGTTCTACAAGTCTATACCTGTAGTGAAGTGACTTTCCCAGCACTAGAACGTATGAGGTATTTTGAGCGCACTGAATATTCTGAGCATTATCCGAACCTCCCCGATTTGTTGATTAGTATCCATGCCAATTCTATGCCGGTTCATAACAACTTCCGTAGTGAAGAAGGTCCGCTGATGTTCTACACCTTAGACCAATCAGAAAGAGCGGCGAATAAGATTTTATCTCACGTAGCACAACGTTTATATAACGAACGCGGTGTCGGGAAACCCGCTGAATCTTCTGATTCAAGTGAAAACAACTGGAGTGAACACGTGATTAGGCGAAATTTCGCAATGGCACGCCATACCGCAGGCTCATCAATGCTATTTGAAATGGGTTTTATGTGCAATCCAGTCGACTATGAACGAATGTTAGAAAGCGATTATCTCGCGCTAATTGCAGAATCGTTATCTGAAGGAATTTTAGCTTATCTAAACAGTACACTAAGGAATCCAGTGGCTCACGAAGCATCAGCTCCAGATGATATTCACGAAAATAACAACGAAGAAAATAATGAAGTTTATGAAAACAATGAGACCGACTCTGACCATTCTGAAAACTATAATAGCAACTCCAATGATAAAAACAAAGACAATTCTGGTAGCAGAATGTGGTGGCTAATTATAGCTGGTGCATCTGTTATAATAATTGGTGCAGGTGTCGGTTTAGGTTATCTTTATGTTAAGAAAAATAATAAATAATAAATGGGGTAAATGCGATGATGATGAAAAAGACTAAAATTGTATGTACAGTAGGTCCTTCTACTACGGAAGACGATACGCTGAGAGGAATGATTAAAGCGGGTATGAATGTAGCCCGATTCAATTTCTCGCACGGAACGCACGAAAGCCATAAAAAACGTTTTGAACAGCTCAAGCGTATTCGTGAAGAAATGGGTGTATATGTCGGAACTGTTCTCGACACCAAAGGTCCAGACGCTCGCTTGAAAAACTTCAAGAAAAACAAAGATGGTAACAGAGAGGTTGTTCTCGAAGCAGGACAGCTGTTCACTTTATATACTGATAAGGAAATTGAAGGTGATGAAAACGGCTGTCCGATTACACACAAAGCACTTGCAAAAGACGTGAAAATCGGCACACGAATCTTACTTGATGACGGTTTGATTGAAATGGAAGTCGTAGAATTCAAAGATAATGACGTTGTATGTAAAGTTATGAACAATGCGGTTGCTAAAAGCAACAAAGGCGTAAACATTCCGAGCGTTCGTTTAAGCATCCCTTACATGAGCAAAAAGGATAAAGAAGACATTGAATTCGGGATTAAAACTGGGTTTGATTTCATAGCAGCGAGTTTTGTTAGCACTAAGCAAGACATTCTTGACATTCGCCGTGTCCTTGACGCTAATAAATGCACACATATAAAAATCATAGCAAAAATCGAAAACGCTGAAGGTGTTGAAAATATCCAAGAAATTCTTTCGGTATCTGACGGAATTATGATTGCACGTGGAGATATGGGCGTAGAGATTGATATAGCAAAACTCCCTGCTATTCAGAAAAAATTGATTCAAATGTGCTACAACTCAAGCCGACCAGTAATCACTGCTACACAAATGCTTGAAAGCATGATTCATAATCCACGCCCTACACGTGCGGAAGTTAGTGATGTTGCAAATGCTGTATACGACGGAACAAGTGCAGTGATGCTCTCTGGTGAAACGGCTGCAGGCAAATATCCTATTGAAGCTGTGCGTACTATGGCAGCAATCATCGCTGATGCTGAAAAGAACCAGACTTCAAGGCGTATTATTCAACGCAGACGTTCTGATAATGAATATGTTTCTATAAGCGACGCACTCTGCCATGCGGCGTGTTCGACTTCTACTGAAATCAAAGCGAATGCAATCATCACAGTCTCTAAAACTGGTAAAACAGCAAGAATGCTCAGCAAATATCGTCCTGACCACCCGATTTACGCCTGCGTCTTAGATGAACACGTTGCACGTCACTTATCGCTCTCGTGGGGGGTATATCCACTGACAATACCACTTATGCCAACTACCGAAGAGCTTCTAAAGAAAAGTAAACAAATTTGTCAAGATGCGGGATACATCAAAAACGGTGATTTAGTGGTGATTGTTGCAGGTTTACCAGTTGGTGGAACTACTAATATGATTACTGTTCATCTAATCGGCGATGCACTAGTAAGTGGAACTGGTATTTGTAAAGGCGTATCAAAAGGAATAGTCTGCGTTTGTGATAACGAAGAAGAAGTTTTTGAAAAATTCTTACCTGAACAAGTGCTTGTGATTCCGACAACTTCTAATACAATTTTGACGCAAATCAAACAAGCAGCGGCGGTAATCACCGAAGAAGAAGGTACAAATTCACATGCAGCGGTAGTAGGGCTAACTCTGGATAAACCAGTAATCGTTGGTGCACTTGATGCTACAACCAAACTTCGCGATGGAATGCGTGTTTCGGTGGACGCAAGTCGTGGTGTTGTGCATTTGTCAGAGCAATAAAGTAAATAGTTTAATATACGATTATAATAAAATCACCCCCGCTCTTGATTTTTACAAGAGCGGGGTTAATTTTATATTGTGTTTAATCCAATTCACTCGGTAATCCTACAAGGTGTCTTAGAATCGCCAGTGCATCTGCGATTGATGGAGATTCAGCGTCTGGATTGGTAATCAAAGATGCCCAACGTGCAACCCCCGCAACCCCTTCTGCACCTTAATCGTCTCCGCCAACAGCCCCGCCACGTTACAGATATGCTCGAAATCCTCAATCGTCAGCGTTTCACCCTTGTGCGACTTAAACCACTTATCAAGAACTTGATACCCACCAATCCGAAACGTCCACACGTCTTCTGGAATGCCGTGAATTTGCTTGTTAGCGTTCAAGTGCAGAACTCCATTCTTGTACTTGATTGCACCGATTTCTAAATCATCAGATGTATTCGGTTCTAGCCGCAATTCCGCAGTGACTTTCTCCTGCATAAGATGAAGTTTGCGTAACCTTTCTCCCGCTTTGACGTATTCTCGAAACATAGTCTCACTGACATGGAAATCGCTTTCGTTAGACTTCGGAGCGTTGATGAATGGCACGCGTGGGAAGTCACGCTTGAGAAATTCGTTGAAGCGTTCACGATATGTTGAGTCGTGGAGAATACCGTAGATATAATCGAATATTTCGATTGCAGACGGCTCGAAAGTCATGTGTTGGGTTAGCTTTGCGAGTTCGTCAGAATTGAAGTTAGGTTGCCAACAGTCTTCGAGTTTGTTGTATGTGTAGAGAGGGGCAACGTAAGCAATACCAGCAGTTTGGGCAACGGTAAATCTGGCTTCGATAGGCTTGTCGCTAACGGATACCATCGAAAATTCATTAGGAGTGGAATCGCCACGTGCATAAATCAAACCGATATTTTTTCCTATTGGCGTTTGAAATGATGACAGAATGTGTTTCATAACCTTACCACGTGGCATACAATGAAATCCCTTTGACCGCCCCGTAAAATAGGTATATCTGTTGTCGAAAGGTCGATACGCTATTTGAATTATGTCTCCATCAAGAAACGCAATATCGTTTTGGGCTCCTACTACAGACCAGTCTCGAGTATCCTTGCCTAAATTATACTGCGAACGCAATCGTTCTGTGTCGTGCGTTTGAAATTCTTTCAACACGAGTTCAATATCTTTGCGTGTTTTTTTGATACACAAAGAATCACGTGCAGTAACCACACCTACCACGTTTACAGGTAGCAGTTCTGCTATACTAACGCCCTTTTCGTAAGAGTCGTTATCTGCATTGTTTTGAGGAATAAAATATGCCATTTTAGAATCGGGGGTTATTTCCGTAAAAGTTATATCTCCCTCCTGCAAATCACGAAATTTTTGTTCACGCCGTCCCCATAAATCGCAGTGATACACCTTCGCCCATTTTTCAACGGTAGTCGTTTTCACGCCTACAAAAAGTGATACGCCTTGCATGATATTGAAAATGTTTTCGTCTTTACTACCGTTTGGGGACTTCTCTTGTTTGTTTGCACTTCCATGTAAATTGACCACAAAAATCTTGTCAAAAGTACGTAAAAGACTGGCTCTCATGCCTCTGAAAGTCGGATTATCTAAAAATCCATTGTTAGAAACAAAAGCAAGAATACCCTCGCCGTTTTTGTTGATGATTCGCTCGGCAAAACGATAGAATTTTACATAATCATCGCCAAGCCATTTGGAGTTACGTTCTTGTAGCTTTGTTACACCGTCTGCTTCCATTCTATATGCTGAAATATCAAACGGAGTAGTAGAAGCCGCAAGGTAAGGCGGATTACCTATAATGACTTTTATCGGTCTGCGAGCCTTCCACGTATCAGCTTTGTATGCTTCGTCAGAAATAGCCGCCGAAAAGTCAAATAATGACATCTGACCGTTTTGCTCTACATCTGTATTGGGCGGTGTGAGAGTGTTAGTTAAGTAGATGTTTGTCGGGATTAGTGTTTCGGGAGTATTATTGAGTGTTTCATAGATAGTACGGCGAATTTTCAAATGGGCGACAACGTAACTCGTCATCATAATTTCAAAACCGATTATGCGTGATAATAAGCCGTTCTCTTTTAAGATGTAATCTTTATAAAAAGGTTCTTTTGCCCCCGAAAAGTACGTATTTTTGATATACTTGATTATTTCAGCGTGAAACGTGCCTGTTCCGCAAGCGGGGTCAAGTATTGCTACCCTCGGGACAGTGATTTTTTTCGTAGTATGTTCTTTCTCTCTGTGTATATATGGCTCTGTTGGAACGGTTACTTGCATTTGTTCGTTATTAGATAAGCCACCCTCTATCCCAAATTCTTTGATAAGAAGTTTATCAACCATTGAAACTAAATATTGCACTGCTTGATATGGAGTATAGAATACTCCCAAAGATTTTCGCAACTCTGGGTCATAAAAAGCCAAAAAATTTTCATAAAAATGTACGATTGTATCGCCATTATTTTCATGGTCGAGCAACGCTGAAATATCGCAAATTTGATACAACGAGCATAATTTGTCAACCACCGCATCAAGAGTCGGGTGATGTTCCTCTGTGCTTGCTATATGAGTAAAAAATCTGTTGAGTAATGCCGACTCCTTTTTTAATTTCCCGATAGCTTCATATCTATTAAAAATTTTAGTTTTGGCATCGTTATATCGAGCAATAAACAATCCATATACGATTGTTTGAGCGTACATATCTGCAAAACTGCGAGTATTCAACAACGGACGCAAATCCATTTTTATTCTGCTGTACAGACCATGTAATTCTGGGAACATAGGAAGTCTTTCTTGTTTGTCGTTTATGAGAGGTAAACCATCTTTATCTTCTTTAAGTATTCCTGTGATTACGGAGCGAATTGTTCTCGCATGAATAGCCATATATTCCGCAAGTTTATTTGAAGATTTAATTTTTGTAGGTGATTGTAAAAAGAAGTCGTTTACTAAGGTTACGAATAGTTCAACGCTTTCTTGTTTCAATACGAGTTCGCCGTTGGGCAATTCCTCGATTAACTGAATTCCGGCGTACATTTTTTCTTCGCCTGCACGCCAAAATTGCCACGACAGGTTGTCCGTTAAGATTGCATAACCATACAGATTAGCCTCTTTCTTTATTTGGCTTCTCGCCCTCTTATCAATGCCGCCTATTTTCTTGACTTCAACACCTGCGAAAGGTTCTATTTCTGTTATGACCGCACCTTCAAGCCATACTTTAATGTCGATATTTTCACCCGCTTGCCGACTGCGTTCTCCCGACAAATCACGAGTAATACAACCGAAGTTCATTAGCAAATCGGCTATAGGTTTAGTATATGTTGATTCAATATTTCCGAGCTTTCGTGCCTCGCAAACGGCTTCGAAATAATCCTGTACATGACTCTCCATGAGTGATTCTCCTTTTTACTTATTTTCAAGCTTTATTGTACTCGAATTTGTATATTATACCATAAAAATCTGAATACGTCAAGCGAATTAAGATTATTTTCAACTACAAGTATATCTCAAAAAAAATTCAAACCAAAAGGCTTGACTTTTTATTTCAATCGGGGTATAATAGTAAGTGTAGGTAGTTATTGAAAGTTTAGGTGTAATACCCCCGACACTCAGCGTTGGTTCTTGCGGGCGAAGCGAGAGGGGTGCAGGGCTTGCCCTGCGGTGTTACCGAATATTCAAACAATTTTTGCAGTTCTTGATTATTAAGATGTAAGATGTAAGATGTAAAAAGATACTAAAGATACTTTTTTGTGGCAATCAGAAAGGAAAATCATAATTATGGTTTCGTTACAAATCAAAATTAAAAATCGCAGTTATCTTTTACGCACTGATGAAAATCAAGAGCGTATAAGCAAATTAGCAAACACGCTTGAAGAAAAGATTAACGAATTTGCTAACAGTATGGGAAGGCGTTCTGAAGTTGAAATCCTTACTATGGTAGCTTTTCATTTGTGGGAAAAGCTAGATAAAGCTAAAATTGAAATCGAAAATTTAGAAGGCGATATTCAAAAAGCAGAATATGAGACTAAAGACACTCACGAAAGTGCAGTCAAAGAGATGGAGCAGATTTTTGCTTTAAAAGAAAAAGAAAATAACGAACTTAGAGAAAGAATCACTGAATTTGAAAAACATTGGGATTCACATTCAACGAAAATGTATGGAAGTGCTTCAGACGAGTTAGCACAGCTCGCAAAGCTAAAAGACCAAGAGATGTCAGAGTTACAAAACAAACTCATGAAATATGAAGAAAATTGGAATACTTGGGTCAACCAAAACCGTGATGATGCAAATGAGGAGTTCGTGAGCATTGCTGCAACCAAAGAGAGGACACAAAATGAATTGATTTCTAAACTAATTGAGCATGAAAAAGTCTGGGATTCTCATGCGATGGATGTTTACAATAGTGCAATTAGAGAAGCTAACGAAGTCGCCACACTTAAAGAAGAAGAAAATCAAAAATTAGCTGAAACTCTTGAAAATTTCGAGAAAACTTTTGCGGAATTTTCATCACGTAAAGAGGACGAAATTAGAAAAATGCAAGAAGAGCTTGAGAGCCTAAAACTAAAATTGGCTGACGCTACAGACGGGCAATTAGTGTTAGCTTGAGTGATGGTGTTATGTCGAAAATCAAACTCCTCGATAAAAATGTGGCTGAACTCATTGCTGCAGGTGAAGTAATTGAACGACCAGCGTCAGTGGTTAAAGAGCTAATCGAAAATTCTATTGACGCAGGTGCAAAATCAATTACCGTTGAAATACAAAACGGTGGAATTACTTTTTTGCGAATAAGTGACGATGGTGTCGGCATTCCTTATGATGAGTGTCCGACAGCTTTTTTGCGTCATGCAACTAGCAAAGTGTCTACAAGTGAAGATTTAGGTGCGATTGCGACTCTTGGGTTTAGGGGGGAGGCTTTGGCTTCTGTTGCAGCGGTTGCTAAGGTTAGCTTATTGACTAAGACCGCTGATACAACAATCGGAACTTCTTACAAAATTGAGGGCGGAAATGAAATTAAACATTCGGAGGCTGGGTGTCCTGATGGAACGACGATTGTGATTAGAGAGCTGTTCTACAATTTACCAGCAAGACTAAAGTTTCTAAAAAAAGATGTCACTGAGGGCAACTACATACAATCAATAATTGATAAGGTGGCACTAGTTAATCCACAAATTGCCTTTAGATTTGTACGCGATAATAAGCTCGTGAAAGTCACTCCTGGAGATGGAAAGCTGTCATCTGCGATTTATGCAATTTACGGGAAGGTATTAGCAGCAAGTATGCTCTATGTTGACTATTCCCAAAATGGAATTAGTGTTAGTGGATGTATTTCCGCACCACTTTTGGTCAAAAGTAATCGAACTTTTCAAAATTTTTATGTAAATTCTCGTTATATACGCTCTTCTACCATTTCTGCAGCGGTAGAACAAGCATACAAAAATAATATTATGACCGGGAAATTTCCAGCTTGTGTGCTAAATATAAAAGTTCATCCTGGTGACGTTGATGCCAACGTACACCCCGCTAAAACTGAAGTGAAGTTTGCAAACGAACGTTCGGTTTTTAATGCGGTGAATTTAGCGGTCAAAAACGCACTTTTGAATAGTGTTGCAATTCTTGGTGTAAACTCCGAAAATATAGAAGCGAATAAAACAAATAAAAGTTTCGGGGCTGTTTCTGCTGAACCCACGGAATTTTCAAAAAATTCTGAAAAGCTCGAAACATCAGAAATACTTACATTTGCGTCTCCTAAGACTGAGTATGCGGTTTCTGCCCGAGAAATCGAACCTATTACCCCAGCTGTTACAAACACGGACATAACAATAGAATACAAATATATTAACCATGATTCGCTTATACGCAAAAACCTAGATTCTAAACAAGATGTTCGTAATGAGGAATATGCAGACCATTTAGGGCATTGTCGACAGAAATTAATTAACGAAAGCGTCTTGATTTCAGGACAGCATCACGAGTCGCAAATAGTGCTAAATTCAAAAACAAATAACACTCGTATAATTGGAGAATTGTTTTCAACTTATATTATATGTGAACGTGGTGATGAGTTGTTGTTAATTGACAAACACGCTGCCGATGAACGACTACAATTTGAGCGGTTAAAAACTGAACTCAAAATGCATTCACAATTATTGTTATCACCACTTGAAATCAAACTCGATATTTTGATTTGTGGGATTTTATGCGAAAATCAGGAAGAGTTATATAAACTTGGAATAAAAATTGAATCCAGTAAAATTTCTGAAAGTATTTTGGTTCTTGCAATGCCTACAATTCTTGAAAAACAAGATGCTGTGCAAATCGAAGAAATGCTCACTGAAATCGGCGAAACTTTACAAATAGGGCAGGGGAGCGAGGTTTCGGCAATCAATCGAATTTTGCATTCATTTGCTTGTCGTTTGGCGGTTAAAGCTGGAGATAAAACATCATCTATTGATATCGAACAACTTGCAAATCGCATATTAGAAGACGAAACAGGAACTTTAAGGTATTGCCCTCACGGTAGACCGATTGTGGAAAAAATCACCCGAAAAGAACTCGAGAAAAGGTTTAAGCGAATTGTATGAACATTTATAAAAAAACACCAATTATCGTAGTCTGTGGTGCTACCGCTTCTGGTAAATCACAACTTGGGATTGACATTGCACGTAAATTTGGAGGCGAAATTGTTAATGCCGACTCAATGCAGGTTTATAAAGGGATGGATATTGCTACTGCTATGCCAAGTGCATCTGAAATGGCAGAAGTTCCGCACCACTTATTCGCAATTCTTGAACCTGAGCAATCTTTTTCAGTGGTACAATGGATTGAATTGGCGAAAACTAAAATCGCTGAAATCGAAAGTCGTGGAGCGATTCCAGTAATAGTTGGTGGAACTGGTTTGTACATTTCATCTCTTATTGATGATGTTACTTTTAGCGAAACCAAAGTAAACCCAGAATTTCGCCAAAAAATGTACAAATTCGCACAAAACCATGGTAATGAAGCTCTCCACGCTAAATTACGCGAGGTTGACTTTGAGGCATATTCACGCCTACATATGAACAATACCAAAAGAATTATTCGTGCATTGGAACTCGCCAACAAGAACGTAAGCGAAAAATCACCAGAATTTGTTCAAAACACCTCCGAACATTCACCTCTAAAGCCTGTCATGTTCACAATCGAATTTGAAGAACGCCAGATGTTGTACGACCGAATTAACGTTCGTGTTGATGGGATGATTGCGAACGGTTTAATTGAAGAAGCACGAAAATTTGTATTCAAAAAAAATCAAATAAACTGCGAATTTTGTACTGCTGCTCAAGCAATCGGGCATAAAGAATTTTTACCATACTTTAACGGTATTGCGGAACTTGATTCGTGCATAGAAACTCTAAAAATGAAAACAAGAAATTATGCAAAGCGTCAACTGACATGGTTTCGTAAAAACGAACAGATTCACCGATTGTTCGTGAACGAAAATACAAAATACGTTCACATTTTTCAAAAAGCGAGCGTTGTTTTAGAAAGTGAATTTTTTTCACAAAAAACGAAAAAAAATTAAAAAAACCCTTGAAATAATGCGATTGTTGTGATATAATAGAAAGCGTGGCAAAGTTGAAAAGGCACATAAAATATAGAGCTTTGCTTTTTTTACAACTACTTTTTTATGACTAAGTGTTCAAAGATGTATAGTGATAAAAAGTCAAGGCAAAAAGGAGGATGAAAGGGGGAGGGCAATGCGAAAATCAAATTTTTCGAGTAAAGTGGATAGAGAAGGATTAACTGAGAGCATTACGACTGGAACATCAGCTTTACTTGATATACCAAATTCGTCTACTCCAACTGCTCCCCTAAAAAGGTCAAGAACACATCGTAGTAGCACTACAACAATGTGGCTTGTTTGGATTTTAGTGGGTGGATTTCTTTTGACCACTGTAGCGAGCCAGTTGCACACGTTTTTAAGTAATCCTATAGTGACTGAAACTGCACAGCTTTATACTGGAAATGATACTGTTTTATTCAAGGGTGTGTATATTCGCGATGAAAGGCAAGTACATTCTGAAGCGTTTGGTGAAATTTCTCGAACTGGAAACGGAGTGATTTCTTTTACTAATAGATGTGGTGCGAAATTATCCAACAATTCTGTAATTGCGGTAGTTTATGAAAGTGAAGGCGAAAAATACAATCGTCAGAGAATCACTGAACTTTCTAGGCGAATTGAAGTACTTGTTGATGCAGAGGATTTTGTGAGCGGAGGCGACTCTGAAGGTGCGATTGGTGCACAAATTGAAGCGTTTTCGGGACAAATGTCTGATGTGCATTCGAGAATGCTTCGTAGTATCGCAACTGCTCAATATGACAGGGTGTCGGTGTATGCGAGTCAATATTTGGGGTTACAGACAAAAATCAATTTACTTCGTGGAAGTGTTTCGATAGAACAGATTAGCTCCCGTATCGCTGAATACAAAAATCAAGTAACGGCACTTGAAAGTAGATTATCTGGTGTTTTACAAGAACTTAGGTCTAACGAAGCTGGATATTTTGTTGGTAATGCTGACGGATATGAGAGTGTATTGAATATGGGGGACGCTCTCACACTTACACGTGAGCGAATCGAAGAAATCATAAAAAATCCAATCAATCCATCTCTCCCGGTAGCTGACAATGTAGTTGGGAGAATGATTGATGATTACAGATGGAGAATGGCAGCAGTGATTCCGACTAATAGGGTGAGAGGGATTGCGACTGACCATACTGTTCAATTGCGTGTGGGGTCTTTCTCACGGTCTGTACCAGCACGCGTTGTGCGTTCAGAAGACCAAGGCGATGGTTATACTGTGTTCGTGTTTGAAAGTGAGGTTCTTAACGAAGAATTTGTTAGACAACGAGTGGCAAGTGTTCGATTGATGCTTGGTACTTATCACGGAATTAGGCTTCCGCAAAGTGCAGTTACTTTCAATGATGACGGCGAGCGTGGTGTATTTGTCCGTAGCGGCTTTATACTCCATTTTCGTAGAATAAATATGTTGCGTTCTAATGAAAATTTTGTAATCATTGAAGAGAGTGATGAAACTCCAGGGTTTTTGCGACTATTTGATGATGTCGTAGTCGAAGGTGTTAATCTGTATGATGGGAAAGTTGTGTTATGGACTTGATTTGTAGCGATGCTTATAATTTGAACGTTTCGGGAGAGTTAAAAGAAAATCTTAAACGAATCAACGAAAACATCCAAAAAGCTAAAATCAAAACCGGGCGTGTGGAATCTGAAAATTCAAGAGTTCGTATTATGGCTGTAACTAAAACAATCGAGCCTTTTCTAGTCAATCAAGCGATTTCGCTTGGTATTGACTTAATTGGCGAGAACCGAGTTCAAGAATTTTTGGAAAAAGAAAATGATTATTCAATCAAACGCAAGTGTGAAATTCATTTTATCGGAAAATTACAGAGCAATAAAGTTAGGCAGATTATAAACAAAGTCAGCATGATTCAATCTCTTGATAGCGAAAAATTGGCACTTGAAATTGACCGCCAAGCTATGCTACACAATCTTGTGATTGATGTTTTGATTCAAGTTAATGTTGGGCGTGAAGACACTAAAAGTGGTGTGTTTCCTGAAAATCTCAATGAGTTAGTTGAAACTGTTTTAAGACTTTCGGGGCTTAGACTTAGAGGGCTTATGGCAATTCCTCCAATCGGTTCTTCTGAAAGCAATTTTATTGTGATGCAACGGTTGTATGAAGACTTGAAATCGTTTGCTCCGTCAAATTTACAAATTGATACGCTATCTATGGGAATGTCTGATGATTACGAGACGGCTATTGCGTATGGTTCAACAATTATAAGGCTCGGAACTGCTTTATTCGGTAAACGAACAAAAGTATAAGCGTAATTAAACTGTTTAATAAATTGCAATAAACGCAGTTATTATAAATAAAAATAATAGATATTAAGTAACGAGGGGGTATGGTATTGTGAAATCAAATTTGGGTAGAAAAGCATGGGAATTTTTGACGATGAAAGATTCAAAAGAAGATTATGAAATGGAGGGTTCAGTGGTGAGAAAACCTAATTATGATGACGATTACAACAACGATGGTTACGGTGAAGACTACAGTCAAGAAGAAGATACAAGGGAGGCAAATTTAAGTTTTGTCGAAAAATCAATGAAATCTGGCAAACTCAGACGACAAAAATTAGTTGGTACAGAATGGCTCAAAGTGGCTGTAGCTGCTGCCGATGAATTTAAGAGAGGTTCTGTTGTTATGATTAACGCAGAGCAGGGCAGTAAAGAAGCAACTGGAAGAATGCTTGACTTTATGGCTGGCGTGATTTATGCAAATGATGGCAAATTAGTTAAATACGGCACGAATGTGTTTGCTGCTGTTCCGTCGGTTTACGATGCAGAAGGCGGTGAGTTAATGGGTGCTGATATTTATAGCGATGAAAACAGTTTCGGATTTAGCGAAAACGATTATTAATTCTTTATTGTAAAGTTCGAGAGGGGGCTTACCTTCTCTGCAGTGTTACCCTGAACATCGAAACGCATTACAAAAAAAGTTGCCTAAAGATTGTAGATATAATGCCAGAGGGCGGTTCTAAATGTCAATAAAACCAAGGGTATTGAAGAGTTAAAAATTATAGTAAGTAGCGGAATTTTATGATATTTCGCTACTTATTGGCGTGTTTTAAAACTTTCAATAAAGAATTTATACATAGATTGTAGGTTTTATTCTACATCAGAGAAAGGTGGAAACAATTATGAACGCGAAAGAAATAATGTCACGCAGCTTTGAACGCGTACTCAAAGGTTATAAAGCCGAAGAAGTCGATGAGTTTTTGAGGGAGGTTTCTCTTGATTTTTCTCGTGTGCAAAAAGAAAATGAAGATTTAGAGAAGAAACTTGAAATCTTAGCAGACCGAATTAGAGAATATAAAGAAGATGAAGATGCAATTAGAGATGCACTATTAGGTGCCCAACGCCAAGGCAATGCTTTAATCGCCGATTCAAAACGTAAAGCAGCGGAAATTGTTAAGGAGTCTCAAGACAAAGCCGAAGAAATAGCAAAAAAAGCAGAAGAAGGTCGATTATCAAAGAAAAAACAAGGCGAAGACGAAATCGCTGCAGCCGAGAAAGAAGCTAATAATATTATCACCGCAGCTAACAAAAAAGCCACAGAAATCGAATGCGAAATGAATAATAAAACAGATATTCAAAAAGAAATCCTCCATCGAACCGCCGAAGAAGTTTTGGCTTATAAAAAGAAAACAATGGAGTATTGTAGGGTTCAGAAATCCGCTTTTGAAGAGCATCATAAAAAGCAGATGGAAGCTATTAGAGAACACTATCAACAGCAAGAGGAGATAATCAGCAAAATTGCTAAAGAATGTGAAAATGATTTTATTAAAGGTATATTAAAAGAGAATAGACCTAACTTCCAAGCTAACTCTAAAAATGCTAATGAAAATTCTTCTTCTAACAATGGAAAGGAAAATAAAAACAAAAACGCTCAGGCTAAATCTGAAAACGTTGAAAATGACAAAAAAGATGTTACTTCTCCTAAGTTTGAAACGACTGAAGTTTCTACAGACGAAAATCCAGCAAATTCTGTTAAGTTTGAAGTAGATATGAATGATGTTGCATCTGAAATTTCCGATAATGAAGAAATTAAACCAGAATCTCAAGAATCTGGAGGTGTTGGTATAGAATTGCCACCAGAATTGGTTTCTGAACTCGAAAAACAAGAAGAATCAGTCAATGCTCATCAAACGAGCGAAGTCCTTTTCAAGCAAACAAAACGAAAATCAAATCGTGTACGTGCAAAACAATTGCGGTTCGGCGGAAACAAAAACGAGAATGAAGATGAGTCGTGAGATAATTTGAATCAAGAATAGCTTAAATAAGGAGACTACGATGAAAAGAATAATTTTAGCTTTATTACTTGCGATAATTATAATAACATTGACCGTGACAACAAGTGCAATCTCTTTTGCACCGTGGGGAGGTTCAACTTTTTCGCATTTTATGGGGTGGGATTCTACTTATGAGTGTTCTTGGAGCGGTAATATACGCGAAACTAGACCAATTAAACATTATCAAGTTCGAGCAAACGGTAGGCTTGTGTATGGATTCGACAACGAAAATGCGAATTTTTCTTTTAATTCGGTTGAAGATGTCCGTGAGTTGCTAGGTAATAGAGGAACAACATTTATAAACGAATTAAAAACTCCAACAATACAAATTGCCATCGATATCCTTCGATACCTCGTAGACCTCCCGAATGAAGCGACAATCCCTACTCATAACTTCAATCAAAACGGAGAGCTTGATATTGATGATGCTATTCAGGTATTACGATACTTGGTAAACTTACCAAGTGCTTTGGATTGAAATTTATCTTTCTTGAATCGAGCAGTTGGGTCGGAATTAAAACCACTCTGACTGTTTGAATTACATACACAGTGCCAGAAATTATAAAAATCTCGGCAGAAAGGAAGACTTAAAAATGTCTAAGTCTAAAGATTATAATTCTACGTTAAATTTACCCAAAACTGAATTTCCTATGCGTGCTAATCTCCCTGAAAGAGAACCTGCACGACTTTCGGAATGGGAGAAAGAGCGACTTTATTATAAGTTGCAGGCAGAAACTGAATCACGACCTAAATATGTTTTGCATGATGGTCCTCCGTATGCTAATGGTGATATTCATATTGGACATTCACTCAACAAAGTCTTAAAAGACATTATTGTGAAATACAAAACTATGCGCGGATATAATGCACCATACGTCCCAGGATGGGATTGTCACGGGCTGCCTATTGAGCTTATTGCTGCTAAGGAAATTTCCAAAAAGAACAATAATGCCTCTGATATAGATATTGTTCAACTCCGCAAAGAATGTAGAGCGTTCGCTTTGTCGTGTCTCGATGAACAAAAAAAACAGTTCAAAAGGCTTGGCGTATGGGGAGATTTTGATAATCCTTACGTAACAATTGCTCATGATTTTGAAGCACGACAAATCGAAATTTTCTGGGAAATATATAAAAAAGGATATGTCGAACGTGGTTTAAAGCCAGTTCACTGGTGTGCACAGTGTAAAACGGCATTGGCTGAAGCTGAAATCGAATATGAAGACCACGAGTGTTATTCTGCGTTTGTGAAATTTTGCGTGACTGATGATAAAGGAATGTTCTCTGAATTTGTTGATGTTAGTTCGGGGAAAGCATTTATAGCTATTTGGACTACTACAATTTGGACGCTACCCGGAAATCTCGCTATATCGTTAGGAGCAGAATATGAATATACATTCATCAAAACCACGAATGGCGAACATATTCTTGTCGCAAAAGAACTGGTGGAACAAGTTGCACAGTCTTGCGGTATTAGCGAATACGAACTTGTTGGAGAATTTAAGGGAAAAGACTTAGATTTACTCGAAACTGCTCATCCGTTCTTACCGCGGAAATCGTATGTAATCGTTGGTAATCATGTCACGCTTGAAAACGGTACAGGTTGTGTTCATACAGCACCGGGGTTTGGTGTGGAAGACTATGAGGTCTGTAATTCGTATAAGAATAAATTTGAAATCATTGTCCCAGTCGATGCTAACGGACGTATGACTTCTGATGCTGGTGATTTTATTGCAGGGCTTACTACTGATGAGGCGAATAAAGCTATCTCTAAAAAATTAAAAGAAGATAATAACCTTCTCAAAATTCAGAAAATCAACCACTCTTATCCGCATTGTTGGAGATGTAAATCACCAATTATTTATCGTGCTACTGACCAGTGGTTTGTAAAAGTTGACAAATTCGCAAAAGAAACAATCAATGCGATTGAAGATGTTGAATGGCTACCGAAGTGGGGAAAAGAGCGAATGCTCAACATGGTTCGTGACCGAAGCGACTGGTGCATTTCGCGTCAGCGTAGATGGGGTGTGCCTATTCCGATTTTGTACTGTGCTGATTGTGGAAAAGAAAATCCAGATAGCATTGTTATAAATGATGAAAGCATTTCAGCTATTTCTAAAATGTTTAGAAACGAAAGTGCTGATTCATGGTATGAAAAAGAACCGACCGAATTTTTACCAGACACGGTCAAATGCAAATGTGGAAGCCGAAATTTTGTAAAAGAACACGACATATTTGATGTGTGGTTTGATTCAGGTGTCACCCATGCAGCAGTGCTTGAGCAACGCCAAGAATTAGGTTCTCCGTGTGATTTGTACCTTGAAGGTTCTGACCAATTTAGAGGGTGGTTTCAATCGTCTTTGTTGACTTCGGTTGCCGTGAACGGTCGTGCGCCTTATAAAGCGGTCTGCGTTCATGGATGGGTGCTTGATGGTAATGCCAAAAAGATGTCAAAATCCCTTGGAAACGTAGTTGCTCCCGAAGCTGTGATTGCTAAATATGGTGCTGATGTTCTAAGATTATGGGTGGCATCGCTTGATTATCATTCAGACATTCGTGTGTCTTACGAAATGCTCGGACAATTGTCTGAAGTTTATCGCAAAATCCGCAATACTGCACGGTATATTCTTGGTAATATCTGCAATGGTAGCGGTTTTGAGCCTGACTCCGACATGGTTGAAACTATCGACTTAGTTGAACTCGACAAATGGGCGTTACTCAAATTTGATAAGTTGATTGATAAGGTCATTACCGCTTTTGACGAGTTTGACTTTTACAGAGCTTATCACGCTTTGAACAACTTCTGTGTAGTGGATATGTCGAATTTCTATCTTGATATAATCAAAGATAGACTGTATTGTGAGGGCGAAAAGTCAACACTAAGGCGTTCAGCACAAACGGTTATGTACACTATTTTGAGCGGATTAACTCGTTTAATTGCACCTATACTTTGTTTCACTGCCGATGAAATCTTTGAGGAAATGCCTAAATGTAAAACGGATAACTCTACAAGTGTGCATTTTAATACCATGCCTAAAAAATCAGGCATAAGTTTAATAGATGAGGAATTTGAAGCGTTTGTTCAAAAGTGGGAGAAGATTCGTGACATTAGGGGTGTGATTCTACAAGCGCTCGAAGTTGCTCGTAACGAAAAGGTGATTGGTAAACCCCTCGAAGCAAGAGTTACTCTACAGGTTGGTGAAGACTTATCAAAATACAAAATTACTGCTAATGAATTAGCGACTGCTTGTATAGTGTCATCGGTTGAAGTCATAAAGGGAACTGAGAGTTCTGAACCATCTGTCACTGTTGCTAAAGCTGAAGGTGAAAAATGTGAACGTTGCTGGATTTATACCACAAAAATCAAAGATGGTTTGTGCGAAAGATGTGCAGAGGTGATTCGTGAAAGCTAAATTAAAATTTATACGACCGAACCCGACGTGGCGTGAATGGTTATCACTTGCTATTATTTCGCTGTTAATTGCTATTGACCAGTTTACTAAATGGTTGGTTGTCAGAAATATTCCGTGTTTTATGAGAGAATCTTGTAACAGAATGCCTACTGACGTTGAAACCCCACTTTTTAAACTAGGCGAGCTTGAGTTAATCCGAATCACGCACATTCATAACGACGGTGCGGCGTTCGGAATTCTTTCGGGATGGCAGGCGTTTCTAATAACAATTACAAGCGTTTTTTTAGTGGGTGCGATTATTGCAATCCTCGCACGAATTATTAAAGACAAATTGTTGTTGGCGGCAGTTACACTAATTGTCGGGGGTGGAATAGGGAATCTAATCGACCGTGTGAGCATGGGATATGTAATCGACTTTATCGAGCTTAGGTTCACTACTTTTGCGATTTTTAATTTTGCTGATGTATTCGCAGTCGCAGGAGCGATTTTGATGTGTTATGCAGTAATTGCTGAAGAAATCAGAATTTATCGTGCTAAAAGAGCTTGTGAAGTTTCTGATGAGGTCGATGATTTTGTAAACTCTGAATCAGAAGAAAAATCAGAAAATGCGTCTTGACAAGTATTTAGCGGAAAATCGTGAAGTCACACGTGCATTAGCAACAAAACTAATCGAAAGCGGAAATTGTACTGTAAATGATGTTATAATCACGAGCAAGAAGCATATAGTGAAGTTGTGTGACGAAATTCGCTTAAATATTCCAGAACCACAAAAATTAGATATTTTGCCGGAATCAATTCCGCTTGACATTCGATATGAAGACAAACACGTGATTGTTATAAACAAACCGCAAGGAATGGTTGTACATCCAGCACCTGGGCATTATTCTGGAACTCTTGTTAATGCGTTAATGTTTCATTGTGGCGAGAGCTTATCTGGAATCGCTGGAACCGAGCGTGTTGGAATTGTTCACCGAATCGATAAAAATACGAGTGGGCTTTTAGTAGTCGCAAAAAATAACACTGCTCATATTAGTTTGAGCGAACAATTCAAAGAACGCACAATCCAAAAAGAGTACGAGGCCGTAGTTCATGGTCGCGTGAGACAGTCGCTGGGGCAGGGTAGGGGAGTGTTTACTATAAATGCTCCTCTTGGTAGGAGCGTTCACGACCGAAAGCGAATGTGTGTAGCTACCGCAAATTTCAAAGGAACCGCACGTGAAGCTATTACGCATTATAAAGCACTCAGCGTTTATGACAAGTTCAGCCATATTCGGATTAAGCTCGAAACTGGGAGAACACACCAAATTCGTGTGCATATGTCATATGTAGGGCATTCACTGGCGGGGGATTCAGTGTATGGCGATGGCAAGCCTACATTTCTGAACGGTCAGTGCCTCCATGCTAAGCGATTGGTGTTCAATCACCCCAATTCTGGTGAGTTAATCGAAATCGAAAGTGAATTACCAGATTATTTTAAAGAATTTTTGCGGAAATTGCAGAAAAATTAGAGGGAATTGTTAGTTATATGAAATATGCTGGAACGCTATTAGTCACCGATGCTGATGGAACTTTATTCACTGATGATAAGCGGATTCTTGATGTCGATAAATCGGCGATTGATGAATTTATTTCAGAAGGCGGACTTTTTACAATCGCAACAGGGCGGGGAATTGGATTAGCACGCGATGTAGTCGATAAAATCGGCACGGAGCGACTTAATGCAC
The DNA here is from genome assembly GCA_009786985.1 of Oscillospiraceae bacterium. Taxonomy (GTDB): domain Bacteria; phylum Bacillota; class Clostridia; order Oscillospirales; family Ruminococcaceae; genus Ruminiclostridium_E. The sequence continues at coordinate 20,072 of WRGW01000106.1, read as the reverse complement.
CTGCTGTCATCTTTAATGGTGCAGTAGTGTATGATTTCGCTAATAACAAGAAGCTGTCAGAAACTTTGTTGTGTTCTAAGGGTGTAGAATATATAAAAACACTCTGCAAACACTTTCCAGATGTAGGTACGGAAATTTTAATCGGCGATGATATTTACGTCACTAACACTAACGCTTATGAAGAGGCTCATCTTGAGTTTGGAGATGTAAACCCGATTAGGTGCGATTTCGCAAAACTTCCTGAAATTGGCTGGTTCAAGGCGGTATTTGTTGATACTCCAGAAAAAATTCAAAAAATGCTTGACTTTGCAAAAATGAATCCTTGTGATGAAATTCATTATGTGAGTTCTGCCCCTATGTTTTTTGAAGTGCTTCCTAAAGGCGTAAATAAAGGAAGTGGACTTTCAAAAATGATACAAATCATGGGGTTAGAAAATAAACGAATAATCGCAGTGGGAGATTATATGAACGACATTGAGATGCTCCAGATAGCAGATTTAGCTGTTGCAGTCGATAATGCTGAAGAAGTCGTGAAAAAAGTTGCTGATATTGTAGTTTGTGATAATAATAGTGGGTCTATCAGAGCGATTGTTGATTATCTCAAACAAGAACAAATCTAAAATTATAAAACCGCAACAATGACATTTCGGTCTTGTTGCGGTTTTATAGTATACCTCCTCGGAAACTAACTGTGAGTGGACTTGAAAGCTAATTTTTTGCCATACAAGGCAATTTTGAGGCGAATATCTGAGGATATTTAACGAAAAATTAACGCAGTAAAGCGGAAAATTAGCCAAAAAGTCGCCGTGCGTTAGTTTTCGTGGAGGTCTAATAGTTTGATTTTTTGGCGAGAATTTCTATTCAGGCTCTTCTGCACCAGAAGCAAGCCATTTATAACACCAAACTTTGTCTTCAGCTGCAATATGTTCGATTGTGCAAGCGATTGGATTGCTGTTAAGTTCAAGGATTTTGATTTCGTTGTTTTTGGTGCGATTTATAACTAAATCTATTCCTAAATGCACAAAAGGTGTTGAATAGCCCTCTTGAAATTTCGCTGGAAGTGTTCTTGCTATAGTCATAGCCTCATCATGGATTCGTTTAGCTTCATCGTCGCCAAATTCAAACCGCAAGAAATATTCAAGACCGTGTGCGACTGAATATCCGCCAGCCGCTAAGTTAGATATAACACCATCGGGATGTCCATTTCTTGTAAACATTTCAATCGAACTCCATTTGCCGCCTTTGCTACGCCTAACATTCACCCTTAAATCGAAAGGGCTACCACTATTTGACACTGACTGAATGTATTCTTGAATCAGGAATTTTTTGGTGCGTAGTTTGTCATCAAGATATTTTTGAAATTCCACGCGATTATATTCAGTTTCTTCATGCCTATAATGAAGATAATACCGTTCATTTTCATAACGAAGTTTGCGAACACCTCTACCAAGACTTGAATCTGTAGGTTTTATAATTAGCGTCTTATGCTTTTGCAACAAAGTATAAATGTCATCAATGCTACAATCATTAAATTCATGCGATTCAACTAAATAGTCTAAAAAACCAGCGTTTTCAAGAACAGAGTAAATTGTGGATTTTCCGCCTAAATGATGCCAAGTGAATATACAATGTTTACGCAACTCACTAATGAGTTGCGTTTTTTCAAGTTCGCTTCTCCGCGTAAAGTCCACTATATCGGGATAAGGCGTTTCTTTTTGAACGTATCTGCATTTGTCAACATTCCAAAACCAACCTTTGATTGTTTTGGCCTTAAGATTCACCATGTCTTCGTTGAAATAGAAAAAATTAATCCCATGAGCTAACGCACACATAGCGGTGATGTGTGCCCTTTTTCCCGGTTTCCTTTTACTGCGGAAATATCCGACACTTATTTTTTTACGTTCTTCCATAATCGCAAATTACCCAATCACACGCACAGAAACAATGTTGTCAATCTCAGAAACACTGTCTGTAATGCCGTCAGAGCTACCTTTTACATCAAGGACGGTGTAAGCATAGTCTTTTTTAGACTTACTTTCCATATTTTCGATATTTCCGCCTTTATCAGCGACTACCTTGGTGATTTTAGTCAGTATTCCATCAATATTTTTATGAATCACACATAGCTTAAAATCGCCAGTGCGGTTCATGATTAGATTCGGTAGATTTACTGAATTTGTGATGTTTCCGTTTTCGATATAGTCGATTACTTGAGTAGCCGCCATCACTGCACAGTTATCTTCACTTTCAGGGGTAGACGCACCGAGGTGAGGAATAGCTATTACGCCGTCAACTCCGATTACATCATCGGTAGGGAAGTCAGTTACATAAGCTGAGACTTTACCAGAACCGAGGGCAGTAATCATAGCAGGATTATCTACTAGTTCCGAACGTGCGAAATTTACGAACCTTACGCCATCTTTGCAGGAGGCGATACTTTCAGCGTTAATCATTCCTTTAGTATCTGGAGTTACTGGTGCGTTTAGAGAAATGTAATCACACGTGCTATAAATCTCACGAACGTCTTTAACATAGTTAAATTTTCTCGAAAGCGATAATGCCCCACCTACTGAAAGGTAAGGGTCATAACCACAGACTTCCATTCCGAGGGCTGCTGCTGCGTTTGCTACTAAAGCTCCAATCGCCCCAAGCCCGATTATTCCGAGCTTTTTGCCCATGATTTCAGGACCACCGTATGCTCCTTTGATTTTTTCGACAAGTTTCGGAACTTCGTCACCTTTTCCTTTGAGCGTCTTACATTCATCAATCGCGGCGGTAATTTTACGTGATGCAAGTAACAGACCTGCAATTGTAAGTTCTTTAACGCCGTTTGCGTTCGCACCAGGGGTATTAAATACAACAATCCCTTGTTTTGAGCATTCGTCTACAGGAATATTGTTAGTTCCAGCACCAGCTCTACCAATGCAGAGTAGTTCAGATGCAAAATTCATATCGTGCATTGACGCACTTCTAAGAAGAATAGCCTGCGGATTTCCAACATCTTCCCCTACAGTGTATTTGCTTTTGTCAAACAATTTTGTTCCGCAAGTAGCGATTTTATTCAAAGTTTGAATGTTTATAGACATTAAGAGTTTTCCTCCTCAAATTTTTTCATGAAATTAACAAGTGCTTCTACTCCAGAAATCGGCATAGAATTGTAAATACTCGCACGCATTCCACCTACCGAGCGATGTCCGCCTAAGTTTACAAATCCAGATGTCTTTGCTTCTGTGATGAACTTTTTGTCAAGCTCTTCATTTCCAGTAACAAAAGTTACGTTCATAAGAGAACGGTCTTCTTTTGCTACTGGGTTCGAGAACATTTTTGACGTATCAATCGCATCATACAAAATCGACGCTTTTTTCTCATTATGAGTTTTCATAGCAGACAACCCACCGTTAGCTTTAATCCACTCGAGTACTAATTTGCACATATAAATACTATAAGTCGGAGGGGTGTTATAGAGTGAGTTATTGTCAGCATACGTTTTGTATCGAAGCATAGTCGGAACGTGTGGAGTAACGTCAGACAAATCATGGATTAAGTCCTCACGAATAATCACAACGGTCACACCCGAAGGACCCATATTTTTTTGGGCACAAGCGTAAATCACACCAAACTTGCTGATCTCAACTGGTTCTGACAAGATACAAGATGACATATCAGAAATGAGTGGTATGTTTCCAGTATCAGGAAGTTCTGCAAACCTCGTTCCAAAAATCGTGTTATTTTGACAGATGTGAAAATAATCTGCATCTTTAGTAAAAGTCGTGCTATCAAGTTTTGGAATGTACGAAAAAGTTTTGTCTTTAGAAGACGCAACCATATTAGCTTCGAGATAGTTACCAGCTTCTGAATGAGCTTTTCCAGCCCATTGACCTGTCACCACAAAATCAGCTTTACCGTTTTTCTTGAGATTTAGTGGCAACATTTCAAACTGCATATGTGCTCCTCCTTGAATGAACAGCACTTTATAATTTTCCGGAACTCCCATAACTTCTTTCAAAAGCGAAATACATTCATTATGAATGCCTTCGTATTCTTTTGAACGATGCGACATTTCCATCACCGATTGTCCAGTATCTCCATAAGCTGTAAGCTCAGATGCTGCTTTTTTTAGGACTTCTTCTGGTAAAACTGCGGGTCCTGCACTAAAATTGTAAACTTTCTTCATTGTTATTCTCCTTTGTTAATTGGGTAGTGTAGGCGAGAACCTTCACCCCTTCACACAATCTTTATTATACACCATAGTGAAAATAATGTCAAGTCTTTTCGGGAAATTTATTGAAAAAGACTACGCTAATTTCTCACCAATTTTTTGAAATGTTGCCCACGCTCCTCAAAATTCTTGTAAAATCCATAGCTTGCTGCTGCTGGTGAGAGTATGCAACATTTTTTTGTGATTTCTTTCGCCAGAATAACTGCTTCTGACAAATCAGCTACTTTTTGGATTTTTGGGTGCTCGACAAGAAACAGGTCGGCGAGCATATGCCCAGAGTCTGGCAAAGCGATTACATTGATATCATGGCGAGTATTCAAAAATTCGACTAAAGTTGAATAGTCAATTCCTCGATTCATACCACCTATTATAAGAGTATCGGTTTCAGGAAAAGCCTCTACCGCTGCGATTGTCGCACTTGGAATAGTACCGATGCTGTCGTTCACCCATTTGACATCTCTGAGTTTTGCAAACATTTCAAGTCTATGTTCAAGCCCTGAAAAGCTGTTCACTGCCGAAATTGCTGTCTGCCTTGGAATGCCTGCAAGTTCTGCTACCTTGACCGCTACTCCAACATTACGTTGGTTGTGTTTTCCACGCAGATTTTCGCATTCAATCACTTTGCGTTCATCAAATACAGTCACTCCTTCAACTGGTACTAACCCATGAGCAGTATTGTCGCCGAATACTAAAAAATCACCAAATTTCTGATAAGCATAGATGTTTTCTTTAGCGCGCCGATAATGCAAGAAGCTGACATAATGGTCGAGATGTTCTTCAAACAAATTTAGATAAACAGCGATTTGTGGGCTTGAAGTTGAATACTCAAGTTGATGGCAGGATAATTCTGCTACTACAAAATCAAGTTCGGACATTTCCACGCAAATATCCAGCGGTGGTACACCGATATTACCGATTAGTTTACTCTTTTTGCCACATTTGCATAGAATATGATGAATCAAGCTCGAAGTCGTCGATTTGCCTTTAGTTCCAGTAATACCAATCACCGTTGGTAAGTTCTGTTTTGAATCACGTGCAAATCGCAAAAACAAATCTACTTGACAAGTGATTTTATTTCTAATGCTCTCACTTGGGTTATCAAACAGTGGAATCCCTGGGGATTTCATGACCACATCATAGTCTTCGGGGAGTGGCGTGGTATGATGATACTGTTCAATTACATCTATTTTTGTGGCACAATTTAGTTTTTCCAAAAGTCGTATAGTTGACTTTCCTTCAAGTCCACACCCGAGAATCAAAACACGTTTGTTTGCAAAAAAGTCATGCAGTTTGTCAAGCATTAAGTCACCTCTTATTGTCAAGTTTAATTTCGTTGAAGAAACACGAATATGTCCCAGTATGACAAGCATTTCCGACCTGTTCAACTTTGATTAAAAGTGTATCATCATCACAGTCAGAGTGTATTGCAATTACACGCTGAGTATGCCCTGAAGTTTTACCTTTGTGCCAAAATTGTTTGCGTGAACGACTCCAGAATATTGTTTCACCAAGCTCAATAGTTTGTTCTAAACTCTCTTGGTTCATATAAGCGAGCATTAGAACTTCACCTGTTTCATTACACTGAATAATCGCTGGAATAAGCTTAGATTTTACGAATAGTTTATTAATATCATTCATGCTCACACCCCTTTGCCAATTTGAATAGCTTCCGCCAAATCAAGCGAACCTGAGTATAGAGATTTTCCACAAATCGCCCCGTAAATACCATTAGTTTTAAGTGTCTTGATATCGTCAATAGCTTTGATTCCGCCAGATGCTACCACATTTCCACCAAAAGCCCTGACTTCGTTTTGAAGCTGTTTAGTTTTTTCGTGATTTGGTCCAGTCAGTGTACCATCTTTGTCTATATCAGTAAAAACAAAGTATCTAACACCAAATGATACCATTTTGTGAGCGAGAGTGATAAAATCAACTTTACTGGTTTCGAGCCAACCGTTAGTTGCAACCATTCCGTTTTTTGCGTCAATACCAACGACGATTTTTTCTGCCCCGAATTGTTTAGTAGCGTTTTTAACAAGTTCGGGATTTTCGATTGCGATTGAACCTAGAATTATTCTCGTAATACCAGCATTTATATAACTTTCGATTGTTTCGAGTGTACGAATTCCACCGCCGACTTGAACTTTGAGAGAAGTATTCGTCGCAACATCAACGAATATATCACGATTTTGAGGGGAAGCGGATTTTGCACCATCAAGGTCAACCATATGAATCCACTCCGAACCCGATTTCTCGAACGCACGTGCAGTTTCCATATAATCATCGGCGACTTTTTGCACTGTAGAAAAATCCCCCTTGGTAAGACGAACACAACGCCCATCTTTTATATCGATTGCGGGAAATATTAACATTAGAGTACTCCTTTAGTTGAAATGATTTTGCCTTCAGTGTTTACACGAACAGCTTCTTTAATTGCGTACGCAAACGCCTTGAACATCGCTTCGATTTTGTGATGGTCGTTTTCGCCGTCCGCCCCTATATGCAAAGTCAACTTTGCGTTTAATGAGACTGCATGGAAGAATTCCTTAATCATTTGAGTATCAAGTTCACCGACTTTCGGATGAGCAAATTCCGCTTTGAAGACTAAATATGGGCGACCGCTTATATCTAAATCACACCAACCAATGCTCTCGTCCATGGGGATTCTTGCCGAACCGTAGCGCATAAAAGGTGCAACTGCTCCTTTAGCTGACGGTGTGGTTAGTGCTTCTTTAATCGCTCTACCAATTACAATTCCTACATCTTCGGTTGTGTGATGACAATCTACTTCAAGGTCACCTTTGCAATGAAGTTGCAATCCGAATCCGCCATGAACGGCCAGTGCAGTAAGCATATGGTCCAAAAATCCTATACCAGTGGCGATTTTGCACTCTCCAGTGTTGTCAAGATTGATTGTCGCAAGAATGTCAGTTTCTCTGGTTTTACGAGTAATGCTCGCAGTTCTCATAATAAATCTCTCCTATTTATTGGTAGCAATTGTAATACCAAGTTCACCCAGTTGTTCAACTCCTACTTCGGTTGGGCATTCAGACATAAGCTCGCTTGCATCTTTAATTTTTGGGAAAGCGGTGACATCTCTTAAACTATCCGCGCCACAAAGCACCATCGCAAGTCTATCCAATCCTATTCCCGCACCACCGTGAGGAGGGCTGGCGTATTTATAAGCCTCTACTAGGAATCCGAATTTAGCTTCAATCTCATCTTCAGTAAGCCCGAGTGCCTTAAACATCTTTTCTTGCAACTCATAATCGTTTATGCGAATCGACCCCGATAACAATTCAACCCCATTAATCACCAAATCGTACGCCTTAGCGTGCACTTTTTCTTTGTCAAAAACGTTGCCAGAATCAATATACTGCATACTTTCGTCGGTAGGGCAGGTGAATGGATGATGCATTGCTACAAATTCGCCGTTTTCTTCTTTTGCAAAGAAAGGCATATCAGTAATCCAGACATAGTTATATACGTTGTCTTGAATTAAACTGAGCTTTTCAGCAAGTTGATTTCTAAGTGCACCGAGTGTTGAAAAAACAGTCTTATCAGTATCCGCTGAAATGAATGCCACGTCACCTTTTTCGCAACCGAGTTTTTGGCAGAGTTGTGCTAATTCACCTTCTTTTAAGAACTTTGCAAAACTACAATTCGGTTCATCTTCCACCCATCGAATGTAGGCTAAACCTTTTGCACCAATTCCTTTAACAAACTCAATTAATTTATCGATTTCCTTACGTGTCAGAGTAGTTGCTGAATTTTTTGCGACAATTCCACGCACCGAACCTCCAGCATTAAGCGGCTGTTTGAATACCACAAACTCACTATCTTTGACAGCTGGTAAGTCGGAGATATCTACGATTTTCATATCAAAGCGAGTATCTGGCTTATCCGAACCGTAAATCGACATAGCCTCATCATAAGTCAATTGCGGGAACGGCAAGGACACTTCAATACCTTTGACTTTTTTCATAACAAACGCTATGAATCCTTCAAGAATTTCGAGAATATCTGGCACGTCAACAAAAGACATCTCAAGGTCTATTTGTGTGAACTCAGGCTGACGGTCGGCACGTAAGTCCTCATCACGATAACAGCGTGCAAGTTGAATATATCTATCGTATCCCGCAATCATAAGGAGCTGTTTGTAAATTTGTGGTGATTGCGGGAGAGCATAAAACTTCCCATTATGAATTCTTGACGGAACAAGGTAATCCCTCGCACCCTCTGGAGTAGATTTCATAAAAGTAGGTGTTTCGATTTCTATGAACCCATTATCGTAAAAATATTCACGCGTGTAACGAGCAATATCATGTCGCATCATGAGATTATCTTGAAGTTCTTTTCGGCGTAAATCGAGGTAACGATATTTTAATCTAAGTTCTTCGCTAACATTGGTTTCGTCAGTGATTTCAAAAGGAGGGGTTTTTGATTTTGAAAGGATTTTAAGTTCATTAATAAGGATTTCGACTGAACCAGTCTTGATTTCTTTGTTAATGCTTTCGCGGCGACGTAAATGCCCATAAACCATCAATACATATTCACTTTTAACAGTTTTTGCAATTTCAAATGCTTCAGGCGGTACAGTTTCATCCAATACAAGCTGGACTACACCAGTTCTATCTCTTAAGTCTATGAAGATAATCCCACCTTTATCGCGATTCCTCTTTACAAACCCTCCAACTGCAACCTTGCTCCCGATTTGTTCTGTCCCAACTTCCCCACAATAATGAGTTCTTTTTAAATCCATGATTTATTTTATGACCTTTCGTGACTATTTCTCGGCTATTATCGCCTACACTATAATATATTATCACAAATTTTGAAATTTTTCAAGTCTTTATGTAATTTTGTTTTAATTATTATTGACTTTTCGGTATAAATGATGTATAATGTAAAGCAATATGAAATAATACAAGAATAATGGTAATAATTATAGGAAAACTAAATCAAGGGGGAACTTTATAATATGAAAACTATAGGTGTACTTACTAGTGGGGGAGACGCTCCAGGTATGAATGCTACAATCCGTGCGGTGACACGTGCTGCTATTGCAAAGAATATAACTGTTAAAGGAATTTACAGAGGGTTCAATGGTTTGTTGAATAGACATATCGAAGAACTTGAGGTGAGGAGTGTTTCTAACATAATCGAAAAAGGCGGAACTATGTTATATACCGCACGTTGTCCTGAGTTTGTTCCTTTAGAAGGCGTCCGCAAAGGTGTAAAAATCTGTATTGATGAAGGAATCGAAGGAATTATAGTAATCGGTGGTGACGGCTCTTTTAGAGGAGCTAAAGACTTATCTAATGAAGGAATTCCTTGCATAGGTATTCCTTGTACTATCGATAACGACATCGCTTCAACTGAATACACAGTTGGTTTTGATACTGCTATGAATACGGCTATGGAGCTTATGGACAAGGTTAGAGATACCGCACAATCGCACGACCGCTGTTCGGTAGTGGAGGTTATGGGGAGACGTGCGGGTGATATTGCGTTACAAACTGGAATTGCGTGTGGTGCAACAAGCATTCTTGTTAAGGAAAAAGATTACACTATCGACGATGCAATTAAAAGAATAAATACCACTAGAACTGGGGGAAAGCATCATTTTATTGTAGTGGTTTCGGAAGGGTTCACCGCTGGAAATAAAATTGATGCTAATCAAATTGCCCTAAAAATTGAAGAAGCAACTGGAGTAGAAACCCGTGCAACGATTTTGGGTCATGTACAAAGAGGGGGGGCCCCTACTCTACGCGACAGAGTTGTAGCAAGTCAGCTTGGTTATCATGCAGTAGAACTACTTAATGCAGGCAAAGGAAATCGCGTAGTAGGTATCAAAAATAACGCAATCGTTGATTACGAAATCAACGAAGCACTCTCTATGCAAAATGTGTTTGACGATGAGCTCTATAAAATAGCTAAGACTATTAGTTTTTAAAAGAAATTCTAAAAAGACTGGATAAAGACAATAACAAGAGGGCAGTATTAAGTATAGCGAAATAGCATCAATTCACTAATCTTAGGCAACCTCTGAAAACCTTTTATATGTATTTTCGCCATACGGATTTTTTCGTACTTTTGCACAAAAAACGTAGGCAAACTTTATGTTTGGGCGAAGCTTTTTGGGGTAAGATGACGGATAGAACCCGTACAGCGAAAACGTGCAGGAGGTTTTCAGAGGTTGTCCTTGAGTAATTGAACCGTACTCGCTTACAAAAGAGAAGCGGACATTTTCAAAAATAACCCTCACTCTTGACGCAAATCAAAGAGTGAGGGTTATAACTAATCAAACAATCGGGGCGACAGGACTCGAACCTGCGGCATCATGGTCCCAAACCATGCACTCTACCAAACTGAGCTACGCCCCGTAAACACAATTAACATTATACCACACTATTTTAGAAAAATCAACACTTTATTTCAAAAAAATTTAATAATTTTTTAAAAAATCAAAATTAAAGGTAAAAAATAGAACTATGCATGAAAAATATATGAAAATCGCAATTGAAGAAGCTTTTGAGGGTATGGAAAAATCTCACGGTGGTCCTTTTGGGGCAGTAATTATTCGAGAAAATGATGGCGAAATCATTGCACGTGAACATAATAGAGTTCTTTCAACCAAAGACCCTACTATGCACGCTGAAATTTCTGCAATTCGTAAAGCTACCGAAAAACTTGGGCGATTTTCTCTACACGACTGTGTGATTTATAGCACGTGTATGCCATGTCCGATGTGTCTAGGGGCAATTATGTGGGCAAAAATTCCCAAACTTTATTATGGTGCTAATGCTGTTGATGCGTCTAAAATCGGATTTGATGACCACTATATTTATGAGTTCATTAAAAATGATTTCGGTATAACTGAAACCAAAAATGAATCCGAACCACCTAAATTGATTTTAGAAACGCTCACACTTCAAAATCGACAGGAATGTTTAAAACTTTTTGAAAAATGGCAAGAAACGCATAACACCGATGGCAAAAAAAGCTACTAATAACTTTGTCTTTATGCGTTTATAATAATAATATCTAAAGATTAAAGGAGGATGTTGTTATGAATTCGAAAGATTGCCAAAATAAAAGCATTGAATGTTCAGTAACTTCTTGTGCTAACCACTGCACAGACGGGAGCAATTATTGTGCACTCGAAAAAATCTGTGTAGGAAGCCATGGAGCTGATAATAACACTGCGAGTACTGATTGTTGCTCATTTGTTCCACTTGCCTAAACCAAGGCAATTAAAAATGCCACGGCATTTTTAATTTAACTGACTATAACTTTAAAAGAGCCACTTCGATTATATTTCGAAGTGGCTCTTAGCTCACACAACACTATAAAGCAATGCTGCATATGACGGTAAAGGCCAGTATTTTTTAGCGACTAGTGTTTCGAGTTCGTCGGCAACTAACCGCAGTTCACACATCGCTGTAAATACGCTTTCTCGATAGAATTTTGCATAATCTTGCACATCGTTTTGCATTGCCAAGTTTTCTGAAGATTCAGCTAGGGTAGATTCAAGCACAATTAATTTGGTTAAGAGCTTTGCGGTCAATGTTGAAATGTTACGCATTAGATGTTTTTCCGCTGAAATATCAAGTTCGCTGACGTGTTGTTTTAGAGCGATTTTTCTTTCAAGCAATTTCGCTAAAACATCTTGATATTCCATACAAGCAGGGAGAATTTCGTTCTTTACTAGATTAACCATTGTAAGGGCTTCGATATTGATTGTCTTAGCATAATTCGCAATTCGGATTTCAAAACGAGATTGAAGTTCAGTTTTGGTAAATACCCCATGCGTTTCAAAAAGTGTGAAGCTATCATCTCTGATTAACGCTGGAAGAGCCTCCACCGTAGATTTATGATTAGAAAGGCCACGATTTACCGCTTCGGTCACCCACTCGTCCGAATAATTATCGCCGTTAAACACAATTCGCTTGTGTTTTGTAAAAGTTGTTTTAATCATTTTAGCTAAATTTTTTTTGAAATCAGCAGGAGATGAATTTTCGAGTTCATCGGCGAATTGTCGCAGAGATTCAGCAACAATCGTGTTCAAAGTAATGTTTGGTCCAGATATCGAAAATGCAGAACCGAGCATACGAAACTCAAACTTATTCCCAGTAAACGCAAAAGGAGAAGTTCTATTACGGTCGGTAGTATCTTTAGGAAAATGTGGCAATGTCGTCACGCCGATTTCCATTTGAATTTCTTCCTTACCTTTATACCGTGTACCAGTTTCGATTGCTTCGAGAATTTCTGTGAGTTCCTCACCAAGGAAAATAGAGATAATCGCTGGTGGAGCTTCGTTCGCACCAAGGCGATGGTCGTTACCAGCACTCGCTGCTGAAACTCTAAGCAAATCTTGATGGGTGTCTACTGATTTTATAATCGCCGTCAAAAATAGCAAAAATTGTGCGTTTTCATACGGAGTAGACCCAGGTTGAAGCAGATTCACACCAGTATCTGTGCTGAGTGACCAGTTGTTGTGTTTACCACTTCCATTGATTCCAGCGAATGGTTTTTCATGAAGCAAGCAAACAAGCCCATGACGGCGTGCAACGATTTTCATGATTTCCATGGTGAGTTGATTATGGTCAGTCGCAATATTTGCTGTAGTAAAAATCGGTGCTAATTCGTGTTGAGCGGGTGCAACTTCATTATGTTTAGTACAAGAATAAATGCCGAGTTTCCAAAGTTCCTCATCGAGTTCTTTCATAAAAGCGGACACTCGCGGTTTTAGAACGCCAAAATAATGGTCATCTAATTCTTGCCCTTTAGGAGGGGGAGCACCTAATAAAGTTCTTCCTGCAAAAACTAAATCTGGACGTTTTTTAAAAATTTCAGCATCAATCAAAAAATATTCTTGTTCCGCCCCGACTTGTGCTATAACACGCTCCACACCATTACAGTTGCACTTATCGGGAGAAGTGTTGGCTTCAAAGAGTTTCAAAATTCGCATAGCCTGTTTGTTAATAGCTTCCATTGAGCGTAGAAGTGGCGTTTTCTTGTCGAGAGCCTCTCCAGTGTATGAGCAAAACGCAGTCGGAATGCACAAAGAACCATCTTTGATAAAAGCATAAGAAGTTGTATCCCATATAGTGTAGCCGCGTGCTTCAAAAGTTGCTCTAATTCCACCAGATGGAAAGCTGGACGCATCAGGTTCACCATGAACTAATGATTTTCCTGAAAACTCCATAATCACTCCACCATCATTTTGTGGCGAGATAAAACTATCATGTTTTTCGGCAGTAGCACCAGTCATCGGTTGGAACCAGTGAGTATAATGCGTTGCACCTTTTTCGACTGCCCAATCTTTCATGGCATTAGCAACAACATTCGCAACATCAAGTTCAAGACGTACCCCGTGTTCAATCGTTTTTTTTAGTGCTTTATAAGAATCTTTTGGGAGGCGGGATTTCATCACCGCATCATTAAAAACCATGCTTCCAAATAAGTGATTTATTTTATTCATAACTAAATAAATTCCTTGATATAAATATTTATTTTTTGCTACCTTTTATTATACTGTGATTGAAGACAAAAGTCAAGGCTTTTTTAGAGATAGAGAGGTTATTTTCAAATACTAATAAATATTTAATAAATTGTACTACGTTAAAAACAATAAAAGCAGTTAAATCTAATAGCGTATAATTTCTATTATACGCTATTAGATGGGTAAGCAAAACAAGAGTATCCCCCGCAAAACGGGCTTTGCCCGTTTGGAGTGGGGTATCTCGCCGAAATCAAAACAAGAGTATCCCCCGCAAAACGGGCTTTGCCCGTTTGGAGTGGGGTATCTCGCCGAAATCAAAACAAGAGTATCCCCGCAAAACGGGCTTTGCCCGTTTGGAGTGGGGTATCTCGCCGAAAGCAAAACAAGAGTCTCTTTTATCATTTATCCTTAGAAACCAAGTCTTTAATCTCGCCCAAAGCTCGCATAACGATACCGAACTGCGTTTGCTTCTTACGTTTCTTGACTTTATAAAACTTAGTGCGTTTCCTTGCAGTGTAATAATCGCAGTCGTGAATAACCCCGACTTTTCCTGCCGAGCATTTCTCGCATCGAGCCTTGAAAGCTCCCGAAGTATCCAGTCGCTTAAAATGCCCAGCCCACGGACACAAAAAAGCGTTACAAGAACTGCAAATACAGAAATTACAGTGACTCGTTCCTTTAGGAAGTTCTCTAAATTTTCGTGGACGGTGCTGATGGGCGGACGTGTCATCAACAAAACACAGTATAATCAGCTCGTTTTCAGTGAAGATTTCGATTAGACCTGTCCGAAAATCCACAAACGCGATAAACGCTAAGCAATTGCCAGATTTAAGTCCATATTGTGCAGTCCGCAAATAATGGTCACTCTAAGCCCGTGACGCTTGCGTTTGTTTCTGTATCGGTCACACATAATTTTGAAACGCTTAATAGACCTGTCCGAAAATTATAAAATGCGATAAAGCCTATACAAAACCTAAAAAATATGATATAATTCCCTTATGGGGGAATTATTATGAACAACAAAGAACGTATTGCCAAAATGCATTAAACCCAGTAATCATCTTTAATTTTCTCATATTTACGCACGCTAATTATTTCTGGCGTTTCATCAACAGATGGAAATTCATTAGCTATTTCACCACACAAACAGGATAAAAGCTCACTACCTAAATCTTTCGCATAAGTGCCACGCAAAGCCTTTTCATACCAATCTTGCAAATTGGATTCCGTGATTATACTTTGTATGCGATTGCGCCAACCCATTTGATTAAGCAGGGATAAAATAATTTTTTCCTCGGCATCTTTGCAAACAATCACAATCTTGTCGCTTGAAACACTACCCACAATACCTTCTGCCATTTCTTCGCTTAAAGTTAGATGTTTTATTTGTATAGCAGGCCCCCAGTTTGAGTACATATCCAAACCACGGTCGGCAGCATTGGTTACGCCAACTCGGTACACTTTGGCATCTTGTGTCTTTGTCATATTATCAACATCGAGGCACATAACCATTTTTGCAAAATCTGGAAATTCGCTCAAGAGCGTTGTTTTTTCAGCGTTTATTGATATTTCAACTTGCAATTCTAAGGCTGAAACAATTGTTGCAAATAGAGCATAAACTACAATTTCAAAAACCTTGTCTATGCTACGGCGCAAGCCAGCTTCATGCCTAAAGCCATCAATGAATACCTTAACATCAAAATCTTCTTTTGAAGAATTTAGGGCATAGTTTAAGGCGTTAGACATTTGTGAATATCTGTTGGTGAATTTTGAATAAATATAGGCTTCAACTGCACCACTTGTGTGTATATTTTCTTTGCCTAATTCAGCCAAAATCGTAGGAGGGATAGCATTATCGTTAAACAAGTCATCTTGGAATCGCGCACTACTGGTGCTAACTCTACCAAGAAGGACAAGGCTAACCTCATTGCGCCATTTTTTACTTTTATTTCGGTAATCTTCAAGGTTTAGCAAGTCTATAGCATTGGGGTTTAGCCTATGATGATGCAAAATTTCCGCAATCTGAATAGGCTTGTAAAAATGCACCCTTGATTTGCGTATGAGTTCGTCTATCGCCTTTTTTGCAGTATCTCTATTTGCCATAGCCCATTTTCCTTCTTTCATGCGCTTTTAATGCTTTTATCATTTCATTTGCAACAGCCTTTATAACTGGCACAGCAACGCTATTTCCTGTTTGCTTCTTAATTCCGCTATAAGGCACTACTATTTTGAAATCATCAGGGAAACCTTGCAACCGCAAAAGTTCCCTTTCAGACGGTCGCCTTTCGTTGTTAATCAATATATAGTTAGCAGAAGCTCCAGCACGTAACGCACAAGAAAAATGATGTGGAGTAACCGACCCAGCCACATTTTCATGCGTTATATATGGGCGTTCGAGTATTTTTTTCATTCTTTCATTTCTGCTATCTCTAATAACGTCCCTAACCCATAATTTTTCGTCAATTTCGCTATCATCTTCTAAAATATCAGGCAAAGTAAGTCTTTCATAGTTCGGTATAGGTCTAGGGAAACTAAAATCAACCTTATCAAGAAAACCACAAATAATAATACGCTCTCTTTTTTGAGGAACGCCAAAATCAAGTGCGTTTAGCACTTTTGCGTGTACATTATACCTCAAATTTTCTAACTGACGTAAAATAATCCTAAAAGTGTTGCCGCCATCATGAGCCGTTAAGTTACGAACATTTTCAAGCATAAATGCAGGAGGTCTTTTATCGGCTAAAATTCGCTCTATATCAAAAAAAAGTGTTCCTTGTGTTTCGTGATTAAAACCCTCTTTATCTCCAATAATACTAAATGGTTGGCAAGGAAAGCCCCCTAACAAAATATCAAACTCAGGAATTTCACTTGCGCAAATTTGAGTAATATCTCCAGCGGGTGCCTCACCAAAATTGGCTTCATAAGTCATTGCGGCTTGCTTGTCCCATTCAGAAGAAAAAACACACTTACCACCAACACTTTCAAACCCAAGGCGTATTCCACCTATGCCTGCAAATAAATCTATGAAACGAAAAGAATCCCATTGTTTAGATGGGAGCATAGGGGTTGTTTCTTCTATAAAATCGAATATGGTTGACTGATAATTATAAAAGGATTGCACTTGGCGAATTTTAATGCCCCATTTGTCAGCGGCTTCTTTCGTAGTCATGTACTCCACAACGCACCTCCAACTTATGTTAATAATTATAACACGCCTAGACGCAGTTTGCAAGTGTAAATCGAACAAAATTTCATGTGGCAAAATCATTGTAAATTCACGCTTCAACATTCTTTTTAGAAAATTTTCTGAGAAATTTAGCAAAATGCTCTTGACATTCTGTTTCAGGGAAAGCCAAACAAGATGTCCGTAAGGGCGGGCTCGACCGACCCTTTAGGACATTGCCGTAGGCAAACATAAACACTTCATTAATCAATCGTTGCTTTTAGAAATCCTAAGAATAGCGGGTGAGGGCGATTCGGTCTACTCTTAAACTCTGGATGGAACTGGACACCTATATAAAATTTACAATCTGGTAATTCGACTGCTTCAACTAAATTTCCGTCCGGGGATTCACCGCTGATTACAAGTCCGTTATCACTGATTTGCTTGCGGTATTCGTTATTGAACTCTAATCTATGGCGATGGCGTTCGTCGATTTCGGTGCTACTGTATAGTTTATGAAGCATACTCCCGAGCTTGATTTTGCATGGATATGAACCTCTCCGCATAGTGCCACCGCTACCTTCCATGCCAACTTGTTCTGGCATTACGTCAATGACTTTGTATGGAGCGGAAGCGTCAACTTCACGCGAGTTAGCACCAACTAATCCACAGATGTTTCTTGCGTATTCGATGACAGAAACCTGCATCCCTAAACAAATGCCAAGGAACGGTAGATTATTTTCACGTGCATAACGACAAGTCGACAACATTCCTTCAACCCCTCTATCGCCGAATCCCCCCGGAATAATCATTCCATCGATTCCTTCGAGCAGGTCATTTACGTTTTTATCATTAACGCTGACACTATCAATCCAGCGAATTTCTGTGTTTACGCCGATTTCAATTCCAGCATGATTAAGGCTTTCAATTACAGATAGATACGCATCACGCAGTTTGGTGTATTTGCCGACAATCGCAATCGTCACCAGTTTTGTTCTAGCATTACTTTTTTCGACAACTTGTTTCCATTCGCTCAAATTAGGTGCTGGGGTGTCGAGTTTGAGTTCGCGACAAACAACATCATCAAGCCCATTGACGTGTAACATTAGCGGAACTTCATACAAAGAACCGATTGAAATATTGTCTATTACACAATCTTGTTTGACATTGCACGAAAGTGCGATTTTATCTTTGATTCCGCCACTAATCGGTTCATCCGCACGTGTGACGATGATGTCTGGTGCTAATCCCATAATACGAAGTTCTTTGACTGAGTGTTGAGTGGGTTTAGATTTATGCTCACCAGAAGTTTTTAAGTATGGAACAAGCGTCACATGAATAAACAGACAGTTCTCGCGCCCTTTTATGAGTGATATTTGACGTATAGCTTCCAAGAAAGGTTGGCTTTCTATATCACCGACTGTTCCGCCGATTTCGACTATCATTACATCAACATCCTTTGCAGGGGAGGTGATAAAATTACGAATCACTGTAGTGACGTGAGGAATCACCTGCACAGTATCACCAAGATACTCTCCAGCCCTCTCGTTATCAAGAACTTTCATATAAACTTTGCCCGAAGTAAGACTACTGTTTTTAGATAAATTCTCGTCAATAAATCGCTCATAATGACCTAAATCAAGGTCGGTTTCGGTGCCATCATCAGTGACAAAAACCTCCCCGTGTTGGAGTGGGTTCATAGTTCCTGGGTCTATGTTCATATAAGGATCCAGCTTTTGAGCTAAAACTTTTAGCCCTCTTTGTTTCAGAAGTCGTCCTAAAGACGCAGCGGTAATGCCCTTTCCGAGACCCGAAACTACTCCGCCAGTTACAAAAATATATTTAGTCACTTTTTTACTCCTTCATAAAGTAGAACTTATTAAAAGTTAAGGTGTATAGTCTCTTAACTTAAAAAGTTATAATAATTTGTAAGGATTTTTGCCTCAGGCAAGAGAATTTTTAGTGGTAAATACTTATGCAACCTTCAGCTTAATTTTCCCCTGCTACTTTCTATTATACCTCTATTAAAATAAAAAGTCAAGACTTTTTTTCGATTGATAACAAACTGATTTGTTAAAAGTCAAGACATAGGTAACATATTCACCTAAAAAATATAACATACGCAAAAAACATCAAATAGATTTGTGGCAAAAAACGCTCTCTTCTCATATCATGATATAAAGGTAATACAACATAATATCAGCGTATTGCCTAAAAAGGTCAATTTCTAAAAGCTTTTCTGTTTTAGAACATATGTTCATAGATTCTTAATATCATATAAATTTTTACGTGCTAAGACCAAAAATGAAATGATATGGCGTTGAGACTTTTAGATGTAGCCAAAGAAGGGAATACATATGAAAGATTTGATTATAATTGGCGGTGATTTACGTTTTGTTTATGCCGCAAACAAGCTCAAAAAATCAAATCCGAATTTTAGCTGCGCTATATACGGATTTGACTTACTTCATGAAGACGTTCAAAGTGAAGCACACGAGGTAGATTTTATTAAAAAAATCGAGCCTGCTAAAAACGTGATTTTACCACTACCGATGAGTCGTAATTGTGATTACATAACAGCACCGTATCATTCAGGGCGAATTTCGATTCCCGATGTTATAGCAAACGCTTGCACTTATGACACAACTGTATTTTGTGGGAAAGCCTGTCCTGAATTGCAGGAGCTTTGTGAACGGGATTCACTGACTCTCTGCGATTATTTTGAACGCGAGGAACTCACAGTCGTAAATGCTGGTATTACTGCTGAAGGTGCTTTAGAAATTATTATGCGTGAGAAAGCTAAAGCTGTTCTCGGTATGAAAATTCTTATTACGGGTTACGGGCGAATATCTAAGATTTTAGCAAGGCATTTGCATACTCTCGGAGCAAATGTCACAATTGCAGCACGGAAACACGCCGACTTGGCGTGGGCAAAAGTCAATGGTTGTAGAGCGGTCAAGTTCGGAGATGAATTTGATAGTGTTTTGGAAAACTTCGATACAATTGTAAACACGGTCCCAGCACAGATTCTTACTCGCAAACGATTGTTGAAATTACGTGAAGATTGTTTGATTGTAGATTTAGCTTCTAAGACTGGTGTCGAGGGAATGGAACTGTCTAAATCGGGTTCTGTAAGTGTAGCTGGAGTTAAGGTGATTTGGGCATTGTCTTTGCCAGGGAAA
>WRGW01000105.1 GCA_009786985.1 Oscillospiraceae bacterium | reverse complement strand
TTTTAATTATATCATATAAATTTTTATGTGTCAACACCCAAATTTCGCAAAACTACCAATTAAATTGGTACAAAACCTCTAAAAACCTCTAAAAACCTCTAAAAACCGCAGTGTATAGCGGTTTTAGAGGGCATTCGAATTAGGAAAAATTTTTAGAACATACAAATTATATGTTGACTTCTATTTTCAAATGTGATAAAATAGAGTTGGTTGTATATAAATGTTCGGTAACACCGCAGAGCATCGGGGTATTACACCCGAACTTTCAATAATGTTTACTAGAGGTAACTATGAAAAAAACAATAAAAATCATAGCGTTTATTTTCACTATAGCAATTTTTTTAACAGCTTGTGCCAACAACGGCACGAATAATAATGAAGTTAATCAATTTACAGATAATGAAACCGAACATAATAATTCAACGGAAAACACTACCGCTTCCGAAATTAGAGGTGGCGGTATTGCAGAATTAATAGACTCTGTGGAAGCATTGGAAATATTCGCCGAAGGCATAGAAGCCGATGTATACGATATAGAAACTGGAATAACCTACAGAGTGAGAAGAGTTACTGGAGGATATAACACATTGGCAGATGTGGAAACGATGACTATCGAAGATACAGAGAAGCTACTAAAAACTACTGGTGGCGACTGGTGTGTAAGAAGACGAGCGGTAATCGTAACTGTTGGCGACAGGCGAATCGCTGCCTCAATTGCACCATTTCCACACTCTGGCAGTGAAGAACATCCCTTTGGTGCTATCATAGACAACCGAAGCGGTGCAACTGGAACAGGCATTAACTTAGACAGCATTCGTGGTAACGGAATGATTGGTGTGATAGATATTTTCTTTTTGCACAGCTTAACACCAGGAATCAACCGAGTGGATGCAAGACATCAAGAAATGGTATTGCGAGCATACGAATATGAAGGTTAAAATTAAATCGGTTATATTTATTACACTTTCTGTTGTGTTTATTACACTTCTCTCTACGAATATATCTGCGAATTTAGCAGAAGACTATCAAGTTAATTTATACCGTGCGAGAGTAATCGAAGTAACAGAAGAAAGAACTATCGGCGAATCCGTCATACAAACTTTGCAGATAAGAATATTAAACAGGGATTTACAAAATCACGAATCAACAATAACGAATACACTTGTTGGTAACAATTATGATATAAACCTAAGTGCTGGTGACAGAATATCCGTACACATGGAATTAGGTTCTGACGGCGAACCTTTGTTCTATTTTCATAGTTATGACCGTTCTTTACCTTTATTGTTTTTAATTATATTTTTTGCACTATGTGTAATTGTTTTAGGAAAAACCAAAGGACTAAAGGCTTTAATTGCCCTAACAATCACAATTTCACTTATTTTTTTTGGTCTTATTCCTCTATTACTTAGAGGATATAACCCCATAATTCTGTCAATAATCGTATGTATTCTCTCTGCGATTATAACTTTTAGCATTTGTTTCGGTATAGGAAAAAAATCTATTTCCGCTATTATAGGTGTATCTGGCGGATTATTAATGGGTGGTATAATTGCATATTTGTTTGGTTTCCTTGCAAGAATAACTGGCTTTTCTCATGGTGATGCTCAAATGCTACAATATTTGCCGAATGGATATATGTTTGATTTTAGAGGGCTGCTATTCGCTGGAATCATCATAGGAGCATTAGGTGCTTGCTTGGATGTTGCCATTTCCATATCATCTTCTATGACCGAAATAAAGGCACATAACCCTAGTATAGAAAAAAAAGACTTAATCAATTCAGGATTCAACATTGGCAAGGACATAATGGGTTCAATGGTGAACACTCTTGTTTTGGCATATACAGGAAGTGCACTCGCTACTATTATGATTTTTATGGGATTTGAGATGAGATTCAGCGAAATAATCAACTTAGAGTCTATTTCAACCGAAATAGTCAGAGCGATTGCTGGAAGCCTTGGTTTGATTTTTGCGATTCCTATCACTATATTTGCTTTTATTTTATTAGACAAAAGCAAAACAACCATTTCTTCTGGCGAAACAACGGAAATTGTGGAACCAATAAAGACAGATTCTAAAAATTCGTAAGAATAAATATTTTCAACAGCCTTTAAAATTAAAAGCAAGGAATTAAAAGTTATGAAAAAATCAAAAAAATTTATTGCGTTAGTGTTGATTATAACGCTTGCAATACAACCAATTCAAGTTTCGGCTTGCCCTCATTTTGATGAAACTGGTAGGGAATTTTCTTTTGGATACAATGAGGATTTTACAATACAATCGATGATTTATTTTGAAATTGATGAATTATCAGGAAAATTTTTTGTACACGCCAAAGATTTTCCTATGGGTTCAATTGAGCATGACCCTGCTGATTCTGGCATAATTGTAGGTAATACCTATTTTACACCTCACGACCGTATAATAGGAGAAAGATTCAGTTTTTCACTTTATAATCTGCACAGCCCTATAGAAGTTGTTGATAATATCATGTTGAGTGGCTCAAATTTCAAACTAAATATAGGTTTAGAAAATAGCTTTGTCTATGCAATGAATTACGTAATCGAATCAGATGAACCACGCGAAAAAACATTTGAAGTTCGTTATGAGATAGAGGTAAATGGCATAAACAATGATGAAAATTTTGATTGGTATGATTTTAACCATACGATAGAACATAGATTCAATCAAGTGTCATGGAATGTATTGGAAATCAGTGCGAATATGTTCGCATTCGATTTCACATACCAAAATCCGCCTATACCTGTTAGCTCATTTCGTAATCCAGTGACGGTATATATGCAGAGCGACCCATTAGATGAAGATGTATTTGCAATTAACATTAAAAATCTTTCAGAGACACCCCAAAGGCATAGAGCGACATGGGATGAAGAGAAATTTATGTACAGTTTTGAAATTGAAGAACCAGGAATATACGCTCTTGTAACTGATGCTTTTGAAAGTCGTCACTTAGAAAACGATGAAAATTTTAACGAAAAATTTAATGTATGGTTTGCTATAATTCCTGGCGTTATAGCAGTAATAATACTCGGAATTACTTTGGTAACAGTTCAAAATAAGAAAAAGAATCACAAGAAATAATAAGGGGCTATTTTGCTTGACGTATTCGGATTTTTATGTTATAATAGTATAATCTACGGTGATTCACCGTAAATTAGAGGAGGTGTCTATTTGGAAAATCTTAATCATTTAATCGATTTAAACGACTATCCTGTAAAAACATGGAATCAAATCATATCCTTAGCACAGCTGATTATGAAAAGCCCTGGGACATATAAAGGTGCGTGTACTGGCAAAATCATGGGGACTTTGTTTTATGAACCAAGCACTAGAACTCAAATGAGTTTTCAGTCAGCTATGCTACGATTAGGTGGAGGAATTATTGGTTTCGATAACCCTGAGACTTCCAGCACCTCTAAAGGCGAAACACTAGGAGATACTACTAAGACTATTAGCGGATACTCACACTTGATTGTTATGCGACATTATCTTGAAGGTGCTGCAAAAGCGGCGGCACTCACTGCAGATTGCCCTATAATCAATGCGGGTGACGGTGGACATCTACACCCGACTCAAACTTTAACTGATTTACTCACACTAACTGAAGAAAAAAGCAGATTGTCTGACCTAAACATAGGCATTTGCGGTGATTTGAAGTATGGCAGAACTGTGCACTCATTGGTTCGTGCAATATCGCACTATAAAGCAAATAGATTTACTTTTATCTCTACACCAGAGCTTTGTATGCCAGATTATATCAAAGCTGAACTAATCGAACGTGGAATCAGTTTTTACGAAGTTCCAACGCTTGAATCGGCTTTACCACAGCTCGATGTGCTTTATATGACACGTATTCAACGCGAGCGATTTGACAAATCTGATGAAGGCAAAAAAGAATATGAAAAGCAGAAAAAGATTTTTACACTCGACACAAAAAAGCTAAAAACCGGTAAAGAAGACCTTATTGTAATGCACCCATTGCCACGAGTAGACGAAATCGCAATTGAAGTTGATGATGACCCTCGTGCTGTATACTTCAAACAAGCGAATTACGGAATGTATGTAAGAATGGCACTAATTCTTACACTTTTGAACCACGAACACTCTGAGCTTGTTACAACTGACGATTCTATGGCAATAACGAATGATTTTGTGAGCAATGCCCAATGCGAAAACTTAAAATGTATCACTCGATACGAAAAAAACTTAAAGAATAGATTAGTCAAAACCGCAGACGGATTGGTGTGTAATTATTGTGATTATTGCAGTTGATGGTAACAGTGCGTCTGGCAAGACCACTTTTGCTAACAAGATGGCAAAGGAAACTGGCGCGACTGTAATCCATATGGATGATTTTTTTCTACAACTCCACCAAAGAACTAACGAACGCTTTTCCGAAATAGGTGGTAATGTTGATTATGAGCGATTTGAAAAAGAAATCATAAATCCGCTAATAGAAGGCAAACCAACACTTAACTATCATCGCTTTGACTGTAAAACGGGAAAGTTCGCTAAGGAATTAGTGGTGATTTCAAACACTGGCAAAAACGACATAATCATAGAAGGTGTATACTGTATGCGTTCAAAAAAATGGCGTGAGGTGTATGACAAGATGATTTTTATGGAAATAAACAAAGACGAACAGCTCAAGCGTCTAAAAGCAAGAAACCCTGATTTGCTGAACAAATTTGTGAATGAATGGCTTCCAATGGAAAAAAAGTATTTTGAGGCATTGTTTACTGACTTACAAGCGAACAACCTCAAAGAATTAGAAAGGCGGGGAAAATTTGAAAAACACAGAAATAATTGATGTACGTAAAATCGTCATCGCAGGATTATTAATCGCATTAGGAGTTATTTTACCAATGGCATTTCACTCTCTACCATACGCATTAGGAGGGCGTGCGATTCTGCCAATGCACATACCGGTGTTATTAGCAGGGTTGATTTGTGGTCCACTGTTTGGATTAGCAACTGGGATTATTACACCTCTTTTATCCCACGCAATTACTGGAATGCCCCCATCACCAATTTTGCCAGCGATGGTATTTGAACTAGCGGCTTATGGTGCAATTTCGGGGATTTTTATGTTATTGCTTACTTTTAAGAATACTAAAAATCTGTACTTAAAAATTTATGTTTCGCTAATCGGGGCGATGCTAATCGGGCGTGTGATTTATGGTGCAGTTAATGCCTTCATATTTAATGTTGGTGACTATTCGCTTCAAGGCTGGTTGACTGCTGCGTTTGTGACTGCATTACCTGGAATTGTGATTCAAATATTAGCAATTCCATCTATAGTAGTAGCTTTACAGCGCGAACGTTTGATTAACATAGCTCCATTATCAGATGTTTTGAAAAAACTTGAAGGTGTGAAATAAACTTTCGGGGTCTATTAGACCTCCAAGATTAGGATGTAGAAAGACTGGTGTAAAATGCAAAAAGAAAAGATTGTCGAGTGGATTAAAAACTATTTTATCGAAAATGCTGCCCCTGATGCTGTTGCAGTAATCGGAATTAGCGGCGGAAAAGATAGCACAATTGTTGCAGCGCTATGTGTAGAAGCGTTAGGTGCTGAGCGTGTATTAGGTGTGTTAATGCCACAAGGCGAACAAAGCGATATTGATGTGTCTTACGCAGTGTGTGAGTATTTGAAAATCCCGTGGACAAAAATTAATATCGGCGAAACAGTATATTCTTTATATGATGCTATTCATGATGGTGGCGGTGAACGCAAGTTTAGGATAAATGGTTTGGCGATGATGAATACGCCTGCAAGAATCCGTATGACAACTTTATATGCAATAAGTTCGATTGTTGACGGAAGAGTGGTCAATACTTGTAATGCGTGCGAAACTTTTGTGGGTTGGGAAACCAAGTACGGCGACTCTGCTGGAGACTTTAGCCCAGTGGGCGACCTAACGGTCAACGAATTAAAATCTGTAGGGTATGAATTAGGATTGCCTGATAAATTTATAGAAAAAATCCCGCTTGATGGGCTTTGCGGTAAGACTGACGAGGAAGCACTCGGCTTCACGTATGAAGAGCTTGACAAATTTATTCACACTGGTGTATGCGACAACCTCGAAACTAAAGAAAAAATTTTAGAACTCCACCGCCAAAGCGAACATAAACGCAATAAAATGCCTATGTATATTAAAAGTAGATTTTAGAAGGTATAATACAATTAGAGGTGCAAGACTTTAGTTGCGGAGCAATATAACGAAAGGACAACAGTAATGAAAGAGCGCAAAGACAGAACTTTCCTTAAAATTTTCATTTTAGCGGCGGCGATTATTCTATTTACTAAATTGGTTTTTGACTTCGGTTCGTTTACAGGAATGTTTGGGTTTATAATGGGAATTGTGCGACCGTTTTTTTTAGGATTCATCGTCGCCTTTTGCATAAACATTCCGGTTTCGTGGCTTGAGAAAAAAATCAAGATTTTTTCTATGAACAGGGCTTTTATAAAACCAACTAAATCTGCATCTACAAATCAGAAAAGCAAAAAGCCTAAATCTAAAACAACTGTTACTGTTGATGGAAGTGTTGTCACGCCAGAACCTAAAAAGCCAAAATTGTACAGAAGTGCACGTGTTCTTAGTATGGTTATAAATCTGATACTGTTAGCAGGGTTCATCGTTTTTGGGCTTAGTAGTATTATTCCTATGCTTTATGAAAACGTCAGACAATTAGTAGAAGAAATTCCTGGATATATCGATACAGCGGTGAAAGCTATGGGTGATGCGCCGTTTTTCGAGGAACTGGGACTTAATGAAGTTCTCGCTAACATGAGCCTTGAGGATGTTTGGGTGATTCTCCCTGAATTTGACGTAGCACAAATGATTTCGAGTTTATTTTCGGGCGTATTCGTCGCTTTCCTTACGATTGTAGCTACCCTGTATTTTTTAGCAGACTATAATAGCGTTAAAAGTTTTGTTAAACGCACGATTCGTGCGCATTCACCAAAACACCAACGCCCGATTTTAAAATATATTCGCCTTATAGATTTTAGCTTTAGGAAATTTATAAGTTGCCAGTTTCTTGACTGTTTGATTTTAGCGACAATCACCATGGTAGCGTTTACGATTATGGGGAGTGAGTATGCGGTGACGTTGGCGCTAATGCTTGGAGTCATGAACGTTATTCCATACTTCGGTTCTATTATCGGAACAGCGATTGCGGTATTCATCATATGGGCTACTAGCGGTATTAATACTGCTATTGTTGTAGCAATTACGCTTGTGATTATTCAGCAAATCGAAGGCAATTTCATAAACCCTAAAATTATGGGGACATCGTTCAAAATTAGCCCAGTGCTGGTAATCATTGCGATTACAATCGGCGGTGCAATCGGCGGAATACTCGGAATGATTTTTGCAATCCCAGTAGCAAACGTATTAAAAACGATTTTAGAAGAATATCTTCAAAACAAAGAAAAGCTGAGAGTTCGGTTAGGCGAAATTGGCGAACCACCATCAGCACAAACGACGCAATCAGGCGAAACTTCAGAGATATAAGTGTAAGCCTTTGTTAAGATTATGCCTACTAAATTGGAGGAACTAAACCTGTATTGCATCAGTTATGTACAGGATATGGATTAAAAAAGATGAAAAATGTAAGTAAATATACTAAAGGTTATTACTTGCCACCAGAGAGCGAGAAATATAACAATTGGGTCAAACGCACAACAATTGACAAAGCACCTACTTGGTGTAGTGTTGATTTGCGCGATGGAAATCAATCACTAATAGTCCCGATGACTTTGCAGGAAAAGCTTGATTTCTTTAATTTCTTGGTCAAAATCGGCTTCAAAGAAATTGAGGTCGGTTTTCCTGCCGCCTCTGAAACTGAATATGAGTTTTGTCGTGCTTTGATTGAGAAAAACCTCATTCCAGATGATGTAGCAATTCAAGTTTTGACCCAATCGAGAGAACATATCATCCGTAAAACGTTTGACGCTTTAAGAGGTGCAAAAAATGCAATTGTGCATTTTTATAATTCGACTTCGGTTGTACAACGTGAGCAGGTTTTCAAGAAAAGCAAAGATGAAATCACTAACATCGCAGTCACTGGTGCGACGTTAATCAAACAACTTGCTAACGAGTATGAGGGAAACTTTAGGTTTGAGTATTCGCCAGAGAGCTTTACAGGAACCGAACCCGAATACGGTTTAGAAATCTGTAACGCTGTGTTAGAAATTTTAGAACCTACTCCAGACAATAAGGTGATTATAAACCTCCCGGCGACGGTTGAGGTTTCGCTCCCTCATGTATTTGCTAATCAAGTTGAATATATGTGTGCTAATCTCCATAAACGTGAAAATGTTGTTGTGTCACTCCACGCTCACAACGATAGAGGTTGTGCGGTTGCCGCTACAGAATTAGGGCTTCTCGCCGGGGCTGACCGTGTGGAAGGAACGCTTTTTGGAAACGGCGAACGTACTGGTAATACTGACATAATCACGGTTGCACTAAATATGTACTCTCAAGGTGTCGAACCTGGGCTTGATTTTTCTAATATCTCTGAAGTGGTTGACATTTATGAACGTGTCACTGACTTAGACGTTCATGCTCGCCACCCTTATAGTGGGGAGCTTGTGTTCGCTGCGTTTTCTGGTTCACACCAGGATGCGATTGCTAAAGGCATGGCTCATAGAGAAAAGTTACTCGAAACCAATAGCTCGTGTGTCTGGAACGTGCCTTATCTCCCGATTGACCCATCTGATGTCGGGCGGAAGTATGATAGCGATGTAATTCGTGTTAATTCTCAAAGCGGAAAAGGCGGAATTGGTCATATTCTCGAAAGATATGGCTACAACCTCCCACCTGAAATGCGCGAAAGTGTCGGTTATGCGATTAAAGACTTGTCGGACAAAGAAAACAAAGAACTTAGCCCAGACGATGTTTTAACGGCATTTCTTGAGATGTTCAAAAACGTCAAGAAAAAAATCAGGCTCAAGAAAGCGAAGTATTATGAAGACCCTGAGAAACGCTACAACTCTGACTTACAAATCGAAGATTTAGAAACAAATATAATCCACACCATTTCAGGTTCAGGGGTGGGATATTTAGATGCTATTTGCAATGCTCTAAAAAAACATCTAAATATTGAGTTTGATGTAGGTTTCCAAATGCAGACTTCTATGAAAGATGCTGGTGCAAAATCACAAGCAATTGCGTATGTAGAAATCATCGATAAAGATGGTAACGGTCACTGGGGAATGGGGCTTAGAACAAATACAACCAACGCAAACGCAACCGCAGTAGTCAGTGCGATTAACAGGAGCGGACTTATATGAACGAAATGAACTCAATCGGTGAAATAAACCAAATTAGCGAGATGAAAACTTTTGTGATTTATGATGTTTTGAAAAAACTCACTGACGCTGTAGGCGTTTCGGGTAACGAGAGTTCGGGCGCGGGAAGCATCTCCAATGTCGCTTTAGAACTACTAAAAGAATACGCCCCTGATGCTACGCTTGATTGTCATGGCTCTGTTACTGGAATTCTTGGTGGAAACGCATCAATTGATAAAAGCAAGCCTACGATTATGCTTGATGCACATATCGACCAAATCGGACTGATTGTAATCTACAAAGAGTCTGATGAAACTACCAACAATAATGGATTTGTAAAAGCAGAACCCTGCGGTGGAATCGACCGTCGTTGCCTTGCGGGACAGCGTGTAACTGTGCATACTAAGACTGGAGCGGTAGGCGGAATTGTCTGCACGCTCCCTCCTCATGTAATGGCTGGTAAAGCGAACAATTCAATCAAAGCTGACGAAATTTGGCTTGATGTGGGTGATGATAAATCACAAATTGCTCTCGGTGATGTTGTTACGATTGATGGTGAACTTACTCCGCTACTCACAAAACAAAGTAAGACGGTTAGCGCTCCAGCCCTTGATGACCGAGCGGGTGTTTGTGCGATTTTGCACGCTCTTTATCTCTTAAAACGTGTTCTTGATAAGGGAAATCAAGGCGATTCACTTCCGTGGAATGTTGCGGTGTCGTTTTCGGTTCAAGAAGAAATCGGATGTCGCGGAGCGGAAGTTACTGCATATAATCTTGAGCCAGATTATGCGATTGTAGTCGATGTAAGTTACGGGTTGTCGCCCGGTTGCCCCGAACACAAATGCGGAAAATTAGGTGGCGGGGTTATGGTGGGTTATGCACCGTCGCTTAATCGAACTATGTTTGAAATGCTCAAAAACACAGCTCTTGACAAAAACATTCCTCATCAATTAGAAATTATGAGCCGCGATACTGGTGGAACCAATGCTGACAGTATCAGTACAGTAAAAGGCGGGGTTAAGACAGCACTATTATCGATTCCGCTTAGATATATGCACACACCAGTCGAAACGTTGGATTTGTCGGACGTTGAGGCAACTGGAAAACTGATTGCTGAATTTATTTCAGGCGTAGGGGGTGCTAACAGTGCTTGAGCTATTAAAAAAACTCTGCGAAATAAATGGTGCGAGCGGTGATGAAGACCACGTTGCCGAGTTCATTATAGCAAATATCTCGACTGAAGGTGCGGTAATTCGCCGTGATAATTTGGGTAATGTTTTGGTATTCAAAAAAGGGCGTAAAACCCCATCAAAACTTGTGATGTTCGCCGCACATATGGACGAAGTTGGTTTTATAATCACTGGGATTGACTCTAACGGTTATCTGAGATTTGGAACAGTCGGCGGAATTATGAGTAGTGCGGTTTTCGGGCGAAAAATCAAATTCAAAAACGGTGTTACTGGCGTAATAGCTGGAAAGCCTGTGCATATGCTCACTCAAAAAGAAAAGGACACTCAGCCTAAAATAGATGACCTGCTTATTGACATAGGTGCATCCAGCAAATCTGAATCAGAAACTTATGTGAATTTAGGTGATTATGCTTATTTTGAAAATACGTATTCCGAAACCCCAATCGGTGATACCAAGGCGATTACCGCTAAAGCGATTGATAATCGGTTAGGCTGTGCGATTATGCTTTCGATGTTAAAATCTGTACCAGAATATGATTGTGTGTTCGCTTTTACCGTGCAAGAAGAAATCGGGTGTAGGGGTGCAGCGGTAGCTACTTTTAATCTTGAGCCTGAAATCTGTATCGCACTAGAAGCTACAACCGCTTGTGATACTGCTGGCGTTTCTGGCGAAAACAAGGTTTGTGAGTTAGACAAAGGTCCAGTAATCAGTTATATGGATAAAGGCACAGCTTATGACCGTGGATTGTATAACATTGCAACGACCGTCGCCAAAGAAAACGACATCCAAATCCAAACTAAAACCAAAATCGTCGGTGGGAACGATGCAAGCGTAATCCATAAATCAGCAGGCGGGGTGAGAACCCTCGCTATTTCCGCACCTTGTAGATATATCCATACTCCACATTGCAGAGCATACAAAAACACCCTGTTTAATATGCAAACGTTATCCGAAAAACTACTGATTTCATTCTCTGAAATAGATTAAATTTTCACAAGGCAACATCCGAAAACTCATGACTTTTCTACCTCACCAAGATTAACCTTGTATAAAATACACAAAAAGCCTAACCAAATTCGCATTTTTTTTGGTCAGGCTTTTTTTGTGTTTTGTGTTGACTTTTGTGGTTTAATGTGATATAATAAAGAAACTTTACATTTCAATTACATCATTTTAGAAAAGGATTTCAAAGGTTTTCTTTACTAAAATTATATGAAATGTGCAAAAAAATAAAGTGAGGTTTATAGATTTATGAAGAATCTAAAAGTATCTGTCAAGCTAATCGTGAGTTTTGTGATTGTGATTTTGCTTGCACTTGTAATCGGTATTGTCGGGATTTTTGGTATGATGCAAATCAACGATGGTGGTACAACTATGTATCGAGAGCAAACCGTTCCTTTGGTAGACTTGGCTTATGCACGTGAATATTTCCAACGTTTACGTGTACAGCTTCGTAACGCAATTATCGCATCTGGTGATTTAGAATCACTCAGCGCAATAACTAGTGATGTTGAAAACCGCGAAGAAACGTTTATATATCATATGGAACTTTACTACCCTACTCTTACTGAAGCTGGGCGCGTGATTTACAATGACATGATGGACAGCTTTAGAGAATACCAAGAAGGTATGCAGTACATTCTTGCAGGTGCAAGGGCTGGCGAGGATGGTGATTACTTATTCGAGTACATGATAGAACGTGTTGCAGGACCAGCTGACAATGTAGCTGACCTCACTGGAACTCTGATGGATATGAGGGTTGTACAAGCGGGCGAAAACAACAGTGATAATGATGATTTGTTCCAACTTATGCTGATTGTAATCATAGTGGTAATCATAGTTGCTGTGATTATTGCGATTACGCTTGCACTTTATATCTCTGGTTTGATTTCTAAACCTCTCCAAGTTCTAACTAAGTTCATGAAACGTGCATCAACTACTGGTGATATCGTTGTACGTAAGGACGAACAAGAAGCGATTGCAAAATACCGCTTGATTAAAGATGAAGTTGGTCAATGTATTGATGCTACTTCTGCGTTCATTTCTGAAATCAACCATGAAATGGATCAACTCGAAAAAGTTGCCGAAGGTGACTTAACAATCAAAGTTAATCTTCTTAGCGAAGATGATAAAATCGGTAAATCTCTTAAACGTACTGTTGATGGATTACGTGAAATCTTCGGTGAAATCAACGAATCTACAGCGCAAGTGTCTGACGGTGCAAAGCAGGTTTCTGAAGGTGCACAATCACTTGCACAAGGTTCAACCGAACAAGCAGCTTCTGTTGAAGAGTTGTCAGCAACAATCACTGACATTGAAAAGAAAACACGTGAAAACGCTGATATGGCTGGAAAAGCAGCAGACCTCGCAAACGAAATCAAGGGTTCTGCCGAAAAAGGTTCTGGTCAGATGGATGAAATGGTGACCGCTGTAAACGACATCAACCAAGCGAGCCAAAATATCTCGAAAGTAATCAAAGTAATCGACGATATTGCATTCCAAACTAACATCCTCGCTCTAAACGCTGCTGTTGAGGCTGCTCGTGCGGGTCAACACGGTAAAGGGTTTGCGGTTGTTGCGGAAGAAGTTCGTAACCTCGCAGCAAAATCTGCTGAAGCGGCAAAAGATACTGGTGGTTTGATTTCTAACTCGATTGAAAAAGCAGAACTTGGTGCAAAAATCGCTCAAGACACTGCTGAAAGCCTAACAGAAATCGTTACTGGAATCAATGAGAGTTCACAACTCGTAGGCGACATTTCGGCATCTTCTAACGAACAGTCAGAAGCTATTTCGCAAATCAACTCGAGCCTTGACCAAGTTTCAAACGTAATTCAACAAACGTCTGCTACTGCTGAAGAATCAGCGGCAGCATCTGAAGAAATGAGTAGTCAATCTGAAACACTCAAAGGTTTAGTTGAAAGATTTAGACTATAAGTAGGAATCATCACATAAAAAATATTAACTTTCCCACTTATCTATTTGATAGATAAGTGGGAAAGTTTCCGTTAGAAAAAACAAGTAAATTACGAGGAATACTAATGCAAAAAAACAATAACACAAAACCAGTAATCAGTCTAAAAGGTTTGCACAAAGAATTCAAGACGCTTAATAGGCGTGAAGGGCTAAAAGGTGGATTGCTAGACTTATTTTCACGCAATTACAAGACTGTTAAAGCAGTCAACGGATTGTCGTTCGATATTCAACCAGGAGAAATAGTGGGGCTACTTGGACCGAACGGCGCGGGAAAATCTACTGCAATCAAGATGATGTCGGGTGTTCTAAAACCATCTGGCGGTGAAATTTTAGTGAACGGAGTAATTCCGTATAATAACCGAATCAAAAATGCACAGAACATCGGAGTGGTGTTCGGTCAACGCTCACAATTATGGTGGGCGTTACCTTTGGTTGAGTCTCTCAAGCTGCTAAAAGACATATATATGATTGAAGATAAGCATTATAATCAAATGTTTGATTTGTATAAAACTATTCTTGGTGCATCCGAATCCGAAAACGGTGGTGAGGAATGTCGGCTTGACTCGCTCCTAAAAAAACCAGTTCGGCAAATGTCATTAGGGCAAAGAACGCTGTCTGATATTTTAGCATCGTTTTTGCATAATCCTAAAGTGGTATTTCTTGATGAGCCTACAATCGGGCTTGATGTTATGATGAAAGCAAAAATTCGTGAACTTGTCCTTGAGTTGAATCGCATCAGGAATACAACAGTCATTCTAACAACACATGACATTGGTGACGTTGATGCACTCTGCGAACGTGTGATTATAATCGACAAAGGTGCAATTTTGTATGATAATTCACTTGATAATCTAAAGAGTTTTTTTGGTGCTTATAGAACCCTAAAAATCAAATACAACAAAGATGAAGAATGGGTCGATTTTCTCATCAATGAAGATGAAAGTAGCGTTATGGACAAGCTAGCAGAAATCGAAAAAACGAATAAAATTGCCGATATAAAAATCGAGGAGATTTCTACTGAAAGTGTAATCAAAAAGATTTATGAGGGTGAGGTGAAAAGCTCTTGAAAATCAAGAAATATACCACAATCCTTAGAGCGGGAATGCTCGATATGTTTCAGTGGCGAATGAGCCTTTTTATAACTTTTCTTGGCAACATTGTTTATCTGGTGGTGATTTACAATCTATGGCAAGCGATTTATGCTTCATCACCGTATGATACAGTGAACGGTATGACGTTTACTGATACGATGCTGTACCTCGTATTAGCAATGACGATTTTTAACATGACCGAAACTTATGTAGTAGGGAGCATGGGTAGGCACATTCAGGACGGTTCAATGATACTTAATCTGATTAAACCTATGGAATATCGTACGATTACTTTTTTTGAAATCCTCGGTGCTGACATTATTTCTTTTTGTATGATTTTTGTTCCTACTTTTATAATTGTAAGCATAATTACTGGGTTCGCAATTCCGCTGGGGGTGAATTTGTTACTATTCTTGCCAGCACTACTTTTTGCACGAGTGATTAGTTATTATATCGACTTTTTTGTAGGCACAATCTGCCTTTACACCGAATCAACTTGGGGAATCAATATGGCGAAAGAGGTACTTGTTCTTTTGATGTCTGGTGCAGTAATTCCGCTTGCATTCTTTCCGGATTGGTTGCGGCAGGTTGCAGAATTTCTGCCGTTTCAGGCGATTTATAACATACCGCTACAAATCATGTTAGGTCAGGTGACTACTTTTGAAACCCTTCCAATGTTCGGCGTACAACTTTTTTGGATTGGAGTAATGTATGTAATCAGCGGTGTGTTCTGGAAGCAATCGATTAAAACTATTACAATCAATGGAGGGTGACACGATATGAAAAAACGTAGCATAATCTGGTATTTGAGGATTTATATAAAAATCATTACGCAGGACATAAAAGTAAAACTGAACTATCGTGCGGATTTTGTGATTTCAAATTTCGCACAGATTTTGCACCATATATCTGGATTTATAGTATTTTGGTTGATTTTTCAAAACTTTCCTTCGGTAGATGGGTGGGATTATTACGAAATGTTGTTCTTTTACGGTTTTTCGCTAATTGCATTCACCCCGACGCAGTGTTTGCTAGAAAATAACTGGAGCTTGCCGTGGCAGGTGCGTTCTGGCGATTTCATCAAATATTGTTTCCGCCCGATTAACACTTTTTTCTACTACATTTCTGAAGTTTTTGACACGAAAGGCTTCGGACAATTAGTGGCAGGAATTGTAGTTTTGGCTTTTGCGTGGCTCAGGCTCGAAATTGCATTTTCATTTATAACTTTAGCTCTGCTAATTCTAATGTTGTCCGCGGCTGGGATTTTCATGGCAGCGATGTTGAATTTAGCGGCATCGACTATTTTCTGGACAAAGGGATTTGGTTTAATGGAGTTTGTGGTGAGATTTAGGGATTATTCACGTTATCCGATTACAATTTTTAGCGGATTTTTGAGATACCTTTTCACTTTTGCGATTCCAATGGCGTTTATTTCGTATTATCCAAGCCTTATGTTCTTACGCCCAGACCAAGTTCCGATTTTAACTTGGCTTAGCCCTCTAATAGGAATAGCGTTCTTTGCTTTAAGCTATTTTGCTTGGATGAAAGGAGCTAAGAGTTATTCTGGCACTGGGAGTTAAAATTTTTGCCACCCATCATTGCTCCGCAACGAAACTGTTTTGCGGAGCAATATTTTAACTTGTACTGATAGCTTTGTGGGCTAAACAACTATAAAAAGTAAATCTATTTTAAGATTTTCATAAGTTGTTCGGGGTTGATTTTACCCACAATTGTATCTGTCACTTTGCCATGTTTGAATAAAAGCATTGTCGGAACGCTTCGGATTTGGTATTTGGTTGCGAGTGTAGGGTTGGTGTTTACGTTGATTTTACAGCATTTTAATGCACCATTCATACTTTCGCTTACTTTATCAACGGCATCTGCTGCGGTGTAAGGTGAACGATTATCTTCGTAGCTCACAAGCACTGGTAAGTCTGAGTGATTTACTTCTTTTTCAAAATTTGCTTCAGTCAATGTAATCGCTGACATAAATATGACCATTCCTTTCTACCACAAAAGTGGCATAAAAAAGCCTGTCAAGTTTCGGTCAGGCAAAGCCCGCCCTACAACTTTTATTCAAACTTTTCCCCTTTCTAATCTATAGTTTGTATACAGTATTGGTGATTTTTCGTCAATTATTCAAAATCAGTCTAATATTTCACACTATGTGGATTTTTGTCTTGACAATTCGGGAAAATTGTGGTATGATTAACCTAGAAAAACTAAGAGCCTGTTCAGTATCACCGAATGAGTGATTTTACGAAACGAATTTTTCGTCAGACAAGGCAAAATTTTGCGTAATGCTTTGTGCCTTGCGGAAAATTTTAACGAAGTATGGCGGAAAATTAGTTATAAAATCGCCATAAACGAGATACTGAACAGGTTCTAACGTTAAAAGAAAGGTAAATAAAAATATGTCAGTTAAATCAGATAACATGGGGAACACAGATGATATGCAATCAGTCACACCTGCTGAATTTAGCATAGGACTTGATGTAATAGTCAAGGAATTTGATATAGAGGTGTTTTATTCTCCATCCAAAGTTAGCGAAATCAACATTGAAAATAACGATATCAATCGACCGGGGTTACAATTTGCGGGTTTTTACGAATATTTCGACAATACTCGCATACAAATAGTGGGTAAAATGGAAATCTCTTACCTTGCGCATTGTGATGCGGAAGAAAAAACAAAATTGTACGACAACCTTATCAAAACTAAACCGCCCGCAATTATTTTAGCACGTGAAATCAAACCAGATGAAGAACTTTTAAAAGTCGCTCAAAAACACTGTGTACCTATACTCGGGACACAAGAAAGCACTTCTGTAATCGCATCGAAGATTATTGCTTTCTTGAACCTCAAGCTCGCTCCAAGAATTACTCGTCACGGTGCTTTTGTCGAAGTTTATGGTGAAGGAATGTTGATTATAGGCGGTAGTGGTGCAGGTAAGAGTGAAACCGCAATCGAGTTAATCAAACGTGGACATAGATTGATTGCTGATGACGCAGTAGAAATCCGCAAGACTTCTAATATCACACTGGTAGGGAGTTCGCCGGACAATATCAGACACTTTCTTGAACTCCGTGGTATAGGAATTATAAACGTCCGCCAGCTGTTTGGTGTGGGTGCTGTAAAGCTCAGCGAAAAAATCAACATGGTCGTTGAATTAGAAGCGTGGGACGATAAAAAACAGTATGACCGAATGGGGATTGATACACATTTTATGTCGATTTTGGGCGTAAAAGTTCCGTACCTATTAGTCCCTGTAAAACCAGGGCGTAACTTAGCTGTAATTCTTGAAACAGCTGCTATGAACAATCGTCAAAAGAAAATGGGAGTAAACGCCGCACAAGATTTATTGTCGCAATTAGGGCTAAATTCTCAAGGTGTCGAAACAGTCACAGACTGGTCTTAACCGTTACGTACGGAATCTTGACAAAATGATATTAGGGGGCATATTTTGAAAGTTATTCGTGATTTATGTAAACATCATGAGGCAGAATTTTTGGAGAACACGCCAATCGCACCTTATACCACTTTTCGTATTGGCGGAAATTGTAACATAATTAAGGTCAACAACGTTGAACTATTGTGCGAAGTATTAAAACACTGTCATAGTGCGGAGATTCCGTGGCATATTATCGGTCGAGGGAGCAATATTTTAATCAGCGATGCTGGGCTTTCGGGCGTGGTGATTTTAGTGGGCGATGATTTTTCTAAAGTCTGTGTTGAAAATGATGTGTCTAATGCGAACAACAAAATTTTACGTTGTGAGGCTGGTGCACGGCTATCAGAAGTCTGCAAAATTGCATTAACCAATAATCTCACTGGTTTTGAATTTGCTTACGGAATCCCTGGTACAGTAGGCGGTGCACTCTGCATGAATGCGGGTGCGTACGGCGGAGAAATGTCAGACGTGGTGGAGTCTTGCACTTTTATAGACGTTAACCAGAATGACTGTATTCCGCAAAATCTATCCCGCACGGATATGAATCTATCGTATCGTAATAGCTGTTTTGACAACAACAGCGTGATTACTGAAGTTTGTCTTAGGCTAAAGCAAGTCACCGATGATTCAAGCGTTAAATCAATTAAATATAAGATGGACGAAATCACTAACGCACGCCGCGAAAAACAACCACTTGAGTTTCCGAGTGCGGGTAGTACGTTCAAGCGAACTGGTCATCCAATACATCCATACGCCGCAAAACTAATTGACGATTGTGGTCTTAAAGGAAAAAGTGTGGGCGGAGCTATGGTTAGCGAAAAACACGCTGGATTTATAATCAATACTGGAAACGCAACTTTTGATGATGTAATAGCTTTAATCGAAATCGTTCAAGCAGAAGTATTGAAATCAACTGGTATAAAACTTGAAACAGAAGTAAAAATTTGGAGGTATAGTCGGTCAGTTTAATAATACTTGTTGAATTTGTGCGGATATTTTTTGTCAAATAAGGCGATTTTTGTGCGAATATCCATCGATATTTAAGCAAAAATCAACTCAGTATGGCGAAAAATATACCGCAAATACTTGAGTATTATTAAACTGATTGACTATAATAGCTCGTTAGGAAGCGATTATGAAAGCTGAATTTATAATAATTACTGGAATGTCTGGTGCAGGGCGTTCATCGGCAATCAACGCACTTGAAGACATTGGTTATTTTTGCATCGACAATATGCCACCACAACTTATGGAAAAGTTTATGCAACTCTGCGACGAAGAAAGCGAAATCGAGAAAGTAGCTTTTGGGTGTGATGTCCGTAGCGGTGAAATGTTCTTGACCCTTGTCGACACATTAACTCTGCTCAAGCAAAAAGATGTTAATGTAAAAGTGTTGTTTATGGACGCACCAGACGAAGTGATTAAACGCCGATACAAAGAAACACGACGACTCCCACCCTTGTATGAAGCTGTAGGCGACAACCTCGACAAAGCAATATGGATTGAGCGTGAGGCTCTTGCACCAATCGCTGAAATTGCTGATTATACAATTGATACTGGTTCATTAAAAACTTCAGCACTAAAAGAAGCGGTTTTGAATTTGTTTCTTGATAAAATCAGCGATTCAATGTTAATCAAATGCACGTCATTTGGGTTCAAGTACGGAATCCCAGGCGATGCTGATTTAGTGTTTGATGTACGGTTCTTGACCAATCCTTTTTATATTCCCGAACTCAAAGCTAAGAACGGACTTACGTGCGAAGTCCGTAATTTTGTTATGAAGAGTGACGATGCTAAGGAACTTGAGCGTAAACTAAACGACCTAATTGATTTCCTTATTCCACGTTATATCGCTGAAGGGAAAAGCCAGCTTGTAATTGCGTTTGGTTGCACTGGCGGAAAACATCGTAGTGTTACTTTTACCGAACGATTAAGCAAACGCTTGTCTGATAAAGATTATAGGGTTATCCCCTTCCATCGAGATATTGGTAAAGGGTAAAAATTGAAAATCTAAATGACAAATCAGTTTTGTTTACGAAATACAAAAAACTTGCTTATAAGATAGTTCCCGATTAGGACAAAAATTTGTAAGATGATTTTCATTAGCAACAGGTTAAATCCGAATACGTCAACCGTGATTCGCAAAAATGCGATGTCAAAAGCAAGCGTTAAAAGCCTTGCACAATAGAATTTTGTTGCCTGTTTAATCCATTCTGACTTTTCGCTTGACTTGTTTCTAAACACAACAATTTTGTTGGCAAAGAATGCAAAAGTCACCGCACAGAGCCACGAAACGATAGCTGCTGGTGTTGTTGACGCTCCTAAAAAACCTTCCGAAAAACTTATGAACACCTGATATGCTATAAGTAAACTTATGGTGGAAACAAGCGTAGTCATTCCGCCGACAAAGAGATAGGTTATAGGCTCTCTATGCTTTATAATCAGTGTGTTTAGCTTATTAATCATTAGACTTCTCCACTACGTTAATGTCATACAAAGCCGAGTCCCCCACTCCAAACGAGCAGGCAAAGAATTTTCGGCTTTCGTCGAGATACCCCAGAGGGGAGTGAATCCTCCTCTGGGAGATACTCTTGTTTTGCAAAACAAGAGCGGAGGTGTCAGTGGCTCTGCCACTGAGCAGTCCGCTTGAAGAGTTTGGCGCTTTCCAACGGCAATGTCCTAAAGGGTCGGCCGAGCCGCCCTTTAGGACATCTTGTTTGGCTTGTCTGCGTCAGGCATAAAGTGTGGGAAATGAATTCCCCCATTTTATGCTCTTGTTTGGCTTGTCTGCGTCAGGCATAAAGTGTGGGAAATGAATTCCCCCATTTTATGCCCTTGTTTGGCTTGTCTGCGTCAGGCATAAAGTGTGGGAAATGAATTCCCCCATTTTATGCCCTTGTTTGGCTTACCAATCATTTATAATTTCTGACCCGTCTACAAACGCATTAAGATTAGACAATAGCCTGCTAGTATATCTATCGCGGATTTTGAAGAGGGTTACACCGTTTACTCTGATAATGCTTCTAAAATTGTCAGCGGTGTAGAACTCAATTACATCATCATCACGTGAATCGTCACGAAAGATATAAGTGACACGTGCAATTAACTCTGAATCATCGGGAATTTCGTCAACAAAAAGTTCTTCTCCACTGACTGAAATCAAGAACATATATAGGCTTGCGAATCTGCCGCGTTCAGAAGATGAATCACGTGACGTACCGGTCAGATATTCGCCGTTAAAATAGATGCGATTTCCCTCAGCATCTCCAGTAATTCTAAATTCAAGCGTTTCAGGTTCTGATGTTTCGATGATTACTCGGTCAACTGAATAAATATATGGTTGCAAAAAATTTTCGGCTAACAAAGTATCGACTGATACAAAAAGCCACGGAAGTACATCAGAATCAAACAAAAATACCATAGGAATCGGGGCGTGATTGCTTTTTCCTAACCAACCAATAATTTCGCCAGTTTCGTTTTCTAACCGTGTCCCAACTGTTAGGATAAAGGTTTGCCCACCAGCATCTATTCTTACTGTGAGGGTCGGGTCTTCTATGCCGTCTTCATTGATAAATCCGAATTGTTCTAAAGCCACTTCGTCTGGAGCTACTGCGACTATTTCAGATGCACTCAACCCAAACAAACCGTGCAAAATCGAGAGTGAGCGGTTTTGACAAATTTCAACCTGTACCGGGCTTGTGATTTGATGGAGGTTAAACGTACCACTTCGCCCTTCATAACTCGGTAGTGGTTCAATTACCATTGGCGACTCTGCGAATACACCGCCCTCTTCTGCGTTGCGCCAGTCAATCCGGTCGATTGTTACACGTTCAATTTCGATATTCGGATCCTGGTCAGGGAAGGCATTTCGCTCCAACCAATGGAATTTGTCTCTAAAAATAAAACTTGCTACTCCCCAATCAAGAACGTATACATCTCCACTATCAGCTAAGCGAAAATAGACCCCTCTCCCATCTGGCGTACGTTCGCCTAAAAAGAATCGGATGTTATTGCCACCATCAAAAATAGCACCTACTCGAATGACTGGGTCATCATCGCTAAGCCCAAATTGTGCCAAGTCATAAACATCACGCTCAACCGATGTGTTTGATGAAAGTGTTGCGATGTGTTCTGCTAATTCTGATAGAGCATTTTGATTGAAAGGAATTTGTAACCGTAAGTCTTGCTCCACAAGTTCGTTTACTTGTACTATAAAGAAACCAGCTCCACCTCTCATGACTGTATATTCTTCGCCAGACTGTACGTTTGCTATATGAATTGAAGAGACTTCTTCTGCAGAAAACTCGGTGAAAGTGATGGTTTCCCCCTCGATATTATTAGTTGCATCAGTAGCATTGCTACCA
The DNA here is from genome assembly GCA_009786985.1 of Oscillospiraceae bacterium. GTDB lineage: Bacteria > Bacillota > Clostridia > Oscillospirales > Ruminococcaceae > Ruminiclostridium_E. Next base: position 18,440 of record WRGW01000105.1, on the reverse strand, counting down.
TCGATAACTGAATCTCTAGTAAGATATTGTACAAGAAAAATTCCACCGACTGCTAAAACTAAAACTGCTACCAATATTAAAATTTTATACTTTTGATTCATAAAAACCTCCGATTTTTGTACTGTCTTTCTAAGAACCTGTGTTTAACTTTTCACGAACGAATTCGTCGTATCCAAATAACAACACCAGTAATTATTAGCAAAAACGGCAAAACGATTGCGAATATTACACCAAGTGTTTGGGATTGTTCACGTGTGATTTCAAACATCGTCGCTCCAAATGCTTGTGGAGTAACCGTCGGGATTTCGCCTTCACGTTCGGTGAGTTCATTTAGCATATTCATAAAAAAATCAGAATTGTTAGTGTTCCCTCTAACCATAAATTCGCTCGAAAAAATACTTGTTCCGCCAAACACGATTACATTACTGCCGCTGGGTTCAAATTCGCCTTCAAGATAACGTTCTTCACGACTTTTTACGCCGATATTAAAAGCACCTGTTTCGCTAGAGTTTGAACCGCTGAAATCAAAATCTTCTAAGTCTTCAAAAGGAACAGTAACCGCACCGGGGTAAGATGACAAAATCGGTGTAGTTCTAATCACGGTATGAATTCCCGCCCAGTAACCATCCTCAAAATTTTCACGAGTATGCCGCACAACTTCGCCAAAAATCCTGAAAGCTGGATTTAAATCTTCACCGAACATTAGCGGTTCAAAATACTGCATATCTCGTCGCATATTCATAAAAGATACTGGCGCTGTGAACTGAGGGTCAAGTTGAATTACATATGAACGTTCAACCGCAACTCCCCATTCGCTCGCAAAATAAGCATCAAGATTTGGTGTTTCAGCAATCGCATGTGCAAAATAAAACAATGTCCGCCCAAGTTGCCCATCATTAGCAAGCCATTCGCTAACCATATCAATTGTTTCGCGTGAATAATCGGCTGACGGTGCGTGGATTATAAGCATATCAAGTGGATATTCGCCTTCATTGACAGTGTTCAAATCAGTAAGATTTAAGTCAACTAGCCTGACATCATACGCATTCATTGTGAGTAAGGTTTCAAGGTGAGGGTTTCTTGTTTCACCGTATCCAGTAGTAATCCCTACATGAATCGGGTTGGTGTTTGTCACAGACATAACCGCCGATAAAAACGCACTCTCGGCTCCCGCCGAAACATCAGTTTCGACTAACCCCCTAGCTCCCATCGAAACCATCATCTGTTGTTCAGCTTCAGTAATTTGTGCACCTGTTCTACGGTCAGTGAACGTGACGTTTAGATAATCTCGCCAGCCAAGGACACGATGCCTGCCAGTATTGCCAGAACGTACGATTACAGTAGCGGCATCTAACCCTTCGCCTTCAAATTCAGCAGCAAAAGCAGGGTTAGAAAGTAAGTCAATATATCGCAAAGTTATACGATTGTTAGATTCGGCGAATCGCCTCAAAATCTCATTCGTCTGATTATAAAATTCCCCACTTAACGTAAATTCATTTTCACGGCTTGTTACAATAAGTTCCACATCATCATCGATTGCAGCAAGGAACTCTGCCGTGGTTTCTTGAATTGAAAAGATGCGGTCCGGCGATAAATCGAGCAGGGTATTAACATCAGATAATAACAGCCCTGCTATTATATTAAACAGAACTACGAGTGATAAAAATGCCGCCGTCATAATCAATGAAAAAAAACCATACTTGAACCGCTTTGCTCCCAAAAAAACCAAGATTTTTGTTAAAACTACTTTCATCAACTCCACCGCCTTTTTTCAAGAACCCGCACAGTTAGGAACAAGAACACAACTGCTATGCTTATAAAAAACAAAACGTTTTCAAGCTCAAAAATTCCGACGGTGAAGCGTTCGTATCGTCCGAGTAGTGACAAATTCGCCACAATTTCCGCCACAAAAGCTGATGGAATGTGTGAGGCTATGAGAGTAGTCAGCAGAAATCCGATGTTCACAAAAACGCTGATTACTGCCGCCACCATTTGATTTTCGGTGAGCGACGATACAAGTAACCCTGCTGAAATATACACCGCACCAACCATAATCAGCCCGAATATATGGCCAAACAAAGTCCACCAGTTTAGAGCGTCAGTGAACCTCGACAAAACGAGTCCGTACACAAGCATAATCGCAGTACTCAAAACAAAGATAATAAACGCCGCCGCAAACTTTGCGAATACCAACGAAAAAAGCCCCACCGGTGCAGTTAAAACAAGCTGGTCAGTTTTAGTACGTCGCTCATCGGACAACAGCCGCATAGTTAGCAATGGGACAGTCACCATCAGTACAAAAAACATTAGTGTGAACATCGTCGAAAAGTCAACCACACCCATAGTTGGTGTAGGGCTTGTCAGTGTAAATAAAAAAAAGAACGCTCCAGAAAAAATAAAGCTAACCCCTACAAAAACGTAACCCAAAGGAGTAACAAAATACGCTTTCATTTCGCGGCTTAAAATCGCTGTCATTTAGCTCTTTCCTCCTTGTTCTTCTGGATTTCCCGGGAAATTATCTCCAGTGGTGAGTCTCAAGAAAATTTCTTCAAGCGTCAATTCATTAGATTTCATCATCAAAATAGGATAGTTTCGGCTTGATAGTCTTCCAAAAATTTCACGCCGAACATCGCTATCTGGTTTAGTTTCGATATGATATTCGCAGACTTTGTCTTCAACCTCAGCACCAACAAAAACTTTTGTGACATCACCTACTCCTGCAAGCAACTTTTCAATTTCGTTAGATTTACCTTCAATTCGCATTACAAGTTTATTGCTGTCAGTGTTCAGATTAGCAGATAAACTACCAGCCGTTCCGTTTGCGACAATTTTTCCGCTGTTTATAATCACGATTTTGTCGCATACTGCTTGAACCTCTGGTAAGATATGTGATGATAAAATCACAGTATGATTTTTGCCGAGTTTTTTAACCAACGAACGAATTTCGATAATCTGCTTAGGGTCAAGACCGACTGTCGGTTCGTCTAAAATCAGAATCGGAGGATTTCCTACCAACGCTTGTGCTAATCCGACTCTCTGCTTATATCCTTTGGAAAGATTGCGAATAAGCCTATGTCGCACGTCAGCGATTTTGACAAGCTCACAAATCTCATTCAAATGCGAATTACGAGGGATTTTTGTTTTTTTTAACGCATACACAAATTTTAAATATTCATCAACAGTCATATCTGGATACAAAGGCGGCTGTTCTGGGAGATAACCTATGCTTTTTTTTGCGGCGATTGGATTTTCGAGAATATCGATTCCATTGAGCTTAGCGCTACCACCGTTACAAGAAATGTAACCAGTGAGAATGTTCATAGTGGTCGACTTTCCTGCACCGTTCAGACCTAAAAAGCCTAAAATTTCGCCTTTTTCGGCTGTAAAAGAAATGTTGTTCACAGCTTTATTATTGCCATAACTTTTAACTAAGTTTGAAACTTCAATCATAACAACTCCATTGCCTTTCTAATTCGTCGAACGCTTTCATTTCTCCCGAACATAACACATATATCAAGCCCGCCACCTGGTGCAGTAGTCTTACCAGTGAGTGCGACTTGTAAAGGATAAAGATAAAATCCAACTTTTTTTTCGCCCGCTTTTACGGCATCAATTTCTTTGAACGCCGTAAACAAGTTATCTTTTGAAAAATCAGTGATGTTATTTAGTATTTTCAATGCTTCTTCGAGAGCTTCACGTGCAGTATCTGGAGCAGTCTTCATTTTTTTGTTCATATAAACATTTGGTGAATATTGCCCCACATCGTCAATAAAATCTACCTGCTCTGTAATGTCGGACAAGATTTCTGTTCGAGACTGGAGTGCCGAACAAAGAATAGTATAATCAATCGGGAAGTCACCTATATATGGTTTTGCGATTTCGACGAACTCTTCTAACGCTAGCCTTCGAATATGCTCAGCGTTGATTGCACGCATTTTTGTTTCATCAAAAATCGCTGGTGATTTTGAAACGCCATCAGTGTCGAAGGCAAAAACAAGCTCGTCCAAAGTGAAAATTTCGTTTTCCGAAAGCTCTCCTTTAGGGGACCAACCGAGTAGTGCGATATAATTTACAATCGCCGATGTAAGATAGCCTTTTTTCTTGAAATCGTCGAAATAAGCATCTCCATCTCGTTTTGAAAGTTTGTGAGTTGCATCACGCATAATTTGCGAAACATGAATATAAGTCGGAATTTCCCACCCAAACGCCTTGTATAAAAGGTTATACTTAGGTGTCGAGCTAAGATACTCATTCCCACGAATTATGTGAGTGATTCCCATTAAATGGTCGTCAATTACGTTAGCAAAATTATAAGTCGGAAAACCGTCAGATTTGAGCAAAATCTGGTCTTCGATTTCAGAATTAGGCACTGTGATTTCGCCATAAATGCTATCAACAAAGCTAGTAGAACCATCAGTCGGCGTTTTTTGTCTAATAACACTGCCGATTTCACCGCTCTGCTTTTCACGACAGTCACAAACAGCGTCTTCAGGCAAATCTGGTGGGCAAAAACAGTAGTACGCCTCGCCACTTTCGATTAACCTAAGTGCAAATTTTTTGTAATCAAACTCAGGATTTTTAATTCGTTCGCTTTGAACATACGGTGCATAATCGCCACCCACATCAGGTCCTTCGTCCCACGTCAACCCACATTCTCTAAGCGTGTTATAAATGACATCTACAGCACCCTCAACATAACGGGAGCGGTCGGTATCTTCAATTCGTAGCACAAAAACCCCACCCTGCTTTTTCGCAAAAAGCCATGCGTATAACGCCGTTCTAAGATTGCCAAGATGCATAAATCCAGTAGGACTCGGTGCAAATCGTGTTCTAACTTGTTTCAACTTTTAATTCTCCCTCATATTTTTCTTACATCGTTTTGAATCTGTTCTTTTAACGCATCTAACGAATCAAACTTTTGTTCTTCACGAATAAAATCAAGCAAAGCCACTTCAATTGATTGTCCATACAAATCAAGCGTAAAATCTAATATATGCGTCTCCATAATTATTTGTGGAGTTTCAATAAGAGCAACGACAGTAGGCTTAATTCCGATATTAGTCAGTGATGGATAGCTGACATTTCCGACTATAGTACGGCTTTTGTACACTCCGAATTTCGGAAGAACACAACTACTGGGAATAACTTGATTGATTGTTGGAAAATCAATCACACGACCAAGTTTTGCACCCTCGACCACTTCGAGCGAATACGATAATTCACGCCCAAGCATCTTCGATACCGAATGTACGTTACCCACTTTGATTTCTTTACGAATACGAGTAGAGCTAATCCGTTCATCACCCATTTCGGCAGTGCCTACTATAGTGACTTCTATGTTAAACGGTCGGCAAAGTTGCTGCAAGTCACGCGCGTTTGCAGCGGCGTTTTGGGAAAATCGAAAATTTTTTCCGCACGAAACGTGGGCACAATTCAGCTGATTTACAAGAACGTCAACAACAAATTCATCAGCCGAAAGGTCTTTAATTCCATCAAAGTCAGACGAATAGACAATCTCGATTCCAGTTTTTTTCAAAAGTTCAAACTTAGCTTGATGTGGTGTGATATTTTCTATATTTCTAAGTGATTTGAAAGTGAAAGCAGCACTCATCAAATTTTTTTTAGAAAGTGCCGCATTTATGACTTTGAGGTGTCCTAAATGAACGCCATCAAACATTCCGAGTGCGACACTTGTTTTCGGCATTTTAATTCCCATAATTGAACCTCTGTAAAATCGAAAATGAACGGCTTTGTTTCTCAATTCGTGCTAAAGCTATTATACGCCCGATTGCGTCATAAACAGCGTAAACCCCATCGTATATTTTTTCCATGCGAATATAGTCGGCGTTCAACACTACACCGTTTTTGAACATTTCTGTCTGATGAACGTCAAGCATGGCTTTAGGATAATCAAAAAAATTTTCGAGCGGCAACAAAAATTTAGACAACGCAGATGAGCCACCAACCTCAAACTCATCTCTAAGTGTTTTGAGTGTGTGACAACACTCAAGCGAAAAACCGTTTGAAGATGTTCGCTGAAGTGCAGTCATAGTCGCACCTAAGCCGAGTTCACGACCTATATCATGAATCAAAGTTCGGATATATGTCCCTTTAGAACAGCTTACCCGCATAATTCCTAAATTAGTTTCGCTACAATAGCTTTCGATTTCGAGAGAATGAATGGTAACACGGCGTGACTTACGTTCAATGTTTTCGGGTTTTACACCTTTTCTTGCTAATTCATACAGTTTCTTTCCGCCGACTTTTACGGCAGAATACATGGGAGGAATTTGCTCAATTTCTCCCATGTAACGCATAGCAATTGATTGAAGCGTTTTTTTGCCTACACAAAAACTCGTAGGCGAAATTTCTGTGAGAATACTCCCAGTAATATCTTCAGTGTCGGTGGTGATTCCGAGCTTAAATGCCGCCCGATATTCTTTGTCATGAATCTGGCAGAAGTCAACCGCTTTAGTTGCAGTTCCGACAAATGTAGGTAAAACGCCCTCCGCCATAGGGTCAAGCGTCCCAGAATGTCCGATTTTTTTGGTATTCAAAAGCCGACGCATAATTGCGATTATATCGAACGACGTATAACCCTGAGGTTTATAAACGCAAATTATTCCGTGCAATGTTAGACCTCCGTTTATTCCGAATCATCGGACAAGTTGGTGAGTTGTTTCTCGACTTCACGCAAAATTCGATTTTTAACGAACCCAAGTTCACCAGTGATTTTGCAACCAGCCGCACGAATATGCCCACCCCCACCAAGTGCCGAACAAATCACTTGAGCATTAATTTCGCCACCTGTTCTCATAGAGATTTTCCAGGTATCACTTTCGCTGATTCGTTTACCGTTTTTATCGAGTTTTTCTTTAATTACAACGCCGACTTCCACACCCTCAATTTGCTTTGGTAAAGAAGCTACACCACTAGTATCTTCAGGGTCAACTCCTCTAAGCAAGTCTTCAGTCAAAACAATCATTGCACATTTATGGTTGCAATAAAACTCCATCTCGGCATATGCACGTTGTTCTAAGACTATACGCTCACGAGTTTTCATATCGAACATAATGTAGTTTATTTTTGTCGCATCAAAGTCATACGACATAAGTTCAGCAGCGATTTTGTGAGATTTAGCGGTAGTGTTCGCAAACCGAAAACATCCAGTATCAGTCGATACACCAGTATAAATCGCTGCCGCAATTGCTGCAATTATAGGATGATTAAACTGGTTTTTCTGAGTTCCTAAAAGCTCACCAATTAGCTCCCACGTGAGTTCGGCACACGCCGCAGCATCAGTGTCAAGCAAAGTTTTTTCGGCATAGAACTTGTTAGAAACATGATGGTCTACACAAAAATCAATTTTAGAATATTTGTCCTTCAAATCACCAAGAAGTTCGGTGTCAGCAACATCAACCGTAACAATTGTTTCTACAGCGTTTGGGCAAAACTCTATCAATTCAGGTTTAGTCGTTTGTTTGAGATATTCAAAACGCTCAGACGGCTTATCATCGCAAACGATTCGTGCATACTTTCCTAACATATGCAAAGCCCCGCATAAAGCATACCCACTCCCAAGGGTATCGCCATCGGGGTTGGCATGACAAAGCAGGGTAAAGTTGTTATTCTGCCGAAAAAAATCAGCAGCTTGATTAAGTGTTACTTTCATAATTCTTTCTCACAATTGGGCAAGATGCCCACTATTCGCTCTTTAAATCGTTCTTCGCAGAACCCTCGTTTAATTCATCTATAATTCCACTGATTTTTTCATAATAATCAAGAGAATTATCAGGCAAGAAAATCAGTTCAGGAATTTTACGCATTTTGATTCGAGAATTGATGTTTTTCTTAAAAATACCAGTTGCTTTTTGCAACCGTGCGACTGCTTCAACTGTTTTTTCGCCACCCTCAAAAGTCGAAATAAAGACCTTGCAGTGAGACAAATCATTAGAAAGTTCACACCGCGAAACCGACACGACTGTATCAAAAGCAAACTCACGCATAGAAACAGAAATCTCACGCTTGATGTCTTCCGATAATCTTTTATTGTTATGACTTGCCATAATCTAACCCCCTACAATTGGGGTGTATCCCCCAATAAACAACACATTATTTAAATCGCAAACCAACAGTTAACCATCAATTCTCAATTTGTTCCATGATATAAGCCTCAAAAATATCCTTCTCTTTAATGTCAGAAAACTTCTCAAGAGTTATACCACATTCATAACCGCTCGCAACTTCTTTAACATCGTCTTTGAAGCGTTTTAGCGTACTAATTTTATCTTCGGCGACAACAATACCGTCACGAACGACACGGATTTCACAAGCACGGGTGACTTTTCCGTCAAGAACGTAACAACCTGCAACCGCACCAACTCCAGTGATTTTGTATACTTCACGAACCTCAATTCTCGCCATCTCGACTTCTTTGAACTTAGGTGCAAGCATACCTTTCATCGCAGTTTCGATTTCTTCAATTGCGTCATAGATAATTCTATAAGTGCGAATTTCAACATCATCACGCTTAGCATTTTCAGCAGCTGCTGGATGCGGCCTTACATTAAATCCGACAATAATAGCACCCGAAGCATTTGCAAGCATAACATCGCTCTCGCTAACTGCACCAACTCCACCATGAATTACACGGATTTTGATTTCTTCAACTGATAATTTTTCGAGAGATTGACGAACTGCTTCAACCGAACCTTGAACGTCGGCTTTAACAATAATCGGAAGTTCTTTGACAAGCCCTTCTTCGATATGGCTAAACAAATTATCGAGGGTAACTTTTTGGAACTCACTAAATTGTGCTTCTTTAGCTTCATGCTTACGTTGTTCCACTAATTCGCGTGCTAATTTCTCATCAGCAACCGCCGAGAACTGGTCACCCGCACTAGGCACTTCTGCAAGCCCAGTAATCTCTACTGGAACAGACGGACCCGCTTTTTTTGCACTTCTTCCCTTAGAATCAAGCATTACACGAACACGCCCTACAGATGTTCCTGCAATAATTGTGTCACCAGTATTTAGTGTGCCTTTTTGTACGAGCAAAGTTGCAACTGGTCCTCTACCCTTATCAAGCCTTGCTTCAACAACCGTGCCAATTGCAAGACGGTCAGGGTTAGCTTTTAAGTCTAAAACTTCAGCGGTGAGGTTCACCATATCAAGCAGATTTTCAATACCAATTCGCTTTTTCGCCGAAACTTCACAACAGATAACATCGCCACCCCATTCTTCGATTACAAGACCATGTTCAGTAAGAGCCTGCTTGATTTTTGCAGGATTAGCACCTTCTTTATCAATCTTGTTAATCGCTACGATAATCGAAACATTTGCGGCACGAGCGTGGTTGATACTTTCAATCGTCTGTGGCATAATTCCGTCATCTGCCGCAACTACAAGAATTGCGATATCAGTGACATTTGCACCCCTTGCACGCATCGACGTAAACGCCTCATGCCCAGGTGTGTCAAGAAAAGTGATTTTCTTTTTATTAGCCGTTGTAACTCTATGAGCACCGATGTGCTGAGTGATTCCGCCAGCCTCACCTGACGCTACGTCAGTATTACGAATGCTGTCAAGTAGTGATGTTTTACCGTGGTCAACGTGACCCATAACGACCACTACTGGTGAACGTTCAACAAGGTTTTCATCAGTATCTTCAATATCTTCAAACAAACGTTCTTCAACAGTGACAATAACTTCTTTTTCGACTTTTGCACCAAGTTCTTCAGCAACGATTGTTGCTGTATCAAAATCTATTGTTTGATTTTGATTCGCCATTATTCCTAAAATCATGAGCCTTTTTATAACCGAACTCGCTTTCACCTTCAAGCGTGACGCTAATTCAGATATAATGATGTTGTCTGGAATCAAAATTTCAAGCTGTTTACTACGAGCCTTTTCAAGCTCAAGTCGTACTGCTTTTTCCGCTTCAGTTTCAGGGGCTTGTTTACGTGGTGGCTGTTTACGGTTGTTGAATCGACCACCACCACCGAATCGTGATTTCCCACCACGACCGCCACCGAAACTAGCAGGTCTGCCAGTGTTTTGGCTCCAGCTTGCCTGAGTATTTCGTTGTTGGGCAGCAATTTCCTGATACTTCTCGTTATATTTGTCGAGTTCGACATAATTCCCACGAGTGTCAACACGTTTAACAATCTGCTCACCACGCTGAACAGCCTCACCTTTTTGTTTTTGCTTAGGTGGGTCGTTGACTTTTACGGTACTAATATCAACTGCCGCTTTGACTTCTTTTGGAACCATTTTCTTTTTCGGTGCTTTAACGACAGGTTCTTTAACCACTTCACGTGGGGTGAGTGGGACAACCTCAGCTTGCACTCGAGCTACCGATGGCTTTTCAGTTTTAGTTCCCGCCGAAACATGAGTTTCGGTTTTAGCAGCAGCTGGTTTAGAACGCCTTTCTGGCATACCAGGTTTACCGAAAATCGGGTTCAAATCCCCAATCGGCTGACGAGTCAGTTTTGGAGATTTTGGAGCTACTTTTGTTTTAGAACCAGCCTCCTCACGCATTACACGCTCACGTCTGATTGTCGATGAAATTTCTGGCGTTTCTGCTTTAATGGCTGATTTAGTTGTAGTCGCTTTTTTTGAAATCTCTTTCACAGATTGCACCAGTTTATCTTTGTGGGTTGGTTTAGCGACCTCAACATCACCAACATTGCCAGCCTCGTCTAGCTTTTCAGCTTTTTTGAGCTTAGCACGTGGCTTAGCAGTTTTCGCTTTTTTCGAGGCTGATTCTTCTGGTTTAGAGTCGAAATATGCTTTGATATCACCTTTTGCTTTTTCGTTCAAAACTTTTTCAAAGACAACATTAAGCTCATCGGAAATAATAGTCCCTGTGAGCTTTTTTTCTGTCCCAAAACAGTCTTTTACAATTGTTACAATTTCCGCGGGTTCAATCCCAAGTTCTTTTGCTGCATCACGCAATTTGAATTTTTGTTCCATATTTCTCCCTTTTAATCAATCGAGTGCGATTTATTCCATATCTCGATATTGCCTCTTGCCTAAAAATTACGACCGCAAAATCTTTTTTTGCAACGCTCTAAAAAATCCTCGGTCAAGAATCGCTATTATGCCAGTTTTTTTGCCGAAAATATTCTGAATTTCTTCCATCGTATGTGGAATTTCGATTACTTGCTTTCTGCTTTTATCACAATGGAAAGTGATTTCTTTTTTGCTTTTTTCCGAAAGGTCAACCGTGACCATAACCCCAGCCGCATTACGAATATCTGCCACCACCGCATCAAATCCAGTGACGATTTTGCCTGCTCTTCTGCACAGACCGAGTGTGTTTAAAATATTACTACTATTACTATTATTTTCTGACACTAATGTTCTCCATATTCCCCGAATCGTCGGATTCCCCCACTCCAGCTATTTTAAACAGGCTTTCATACACTTCATTCGGCACTTTACATCTCAAAGCACGGTCGAGCCCTCGTTTTTTAATTACAACTTTTAGGCATTTTGTCTCTCTATGAATATATGCCCCTCGACCTTCACCAATTCGGACAAAATCGTTTTTTGTGCCTTTTTTTCGACAAGCGATACAAGTACGTTCTGGTGCGTGCTTGGTTTTGCTTGATTTTGATAGCTTAGTCATTGTTATTTGTGAACTCTTCAGATTCGCCAATTTCACCAGTAGCGTCATTATCATTAGTACTTCTATCACTATAGAAACCACTTTCAGGGCGAATGTCTATTTTGAAACCAGTCAATCTTGCTGCTAACTTTGCGTTTTGACCTTTGTTGCCGATTGCTAGTGAGAGCTGATTGTCTGGGACGGTAACCGTGCAGACACGCTCCACAATTTCACCTTCCTCATCGTGAGGAATTTCTACGCCAGTAACCTCTGCGGGTTTGAGGGCTTGTTTGATGAATTCATGTGGATTTTCATCATACAAAAGCATATCGATTTTTTCGCCACACAGTTCATCACAAATGCTCGTAATTCTTGAGCGACCAGGCCCTATACAAGCACCGATAGCATCAACATCTTCAACGTTAGAAAAAACAGCGACTTTACTACGAATTCCTGGTTCACGGCTAACTGCACGAATTTCCACCGTTCCATCAGCAACTTCAGGGATTTCTGATTCAAACAGCTTTCTTACGAAATTGTTATGCGTTCTCGAAATCCGAAGTGTTGGTCTTCTATCATTCGCCGAAACACCAGAAATGTATACCTTGATTGTATCTCCGCCGTAAATCACCTCACCAGGAATTTGGTCATTTTTGAATAACACAACTTCGGTTGTTGTTTCAGGTGTCACAATCGCCACTACTGCGTTGCCGGTATCAGGCTCAACCTTTTCAACTTTTACATTCATCGCCTGATTTTGAAGTCCGCCCCACTGCTCTAACAACTGCTCACGTTCAACTTCTTTAATCCCTTGTCGGATTACCTGTTTAGCAGTTTGAGCGGCGATTCGCCCGAAATGCCGCGTATTAAGTTTAATCGAACAAGTTCCACCGACTTTTGAGCGTTTAGAAACCTTCATTGCCGATTCAAGGTCAATTTCATTAGCGTCATCCATCACATCATCTGCGGTTTCAACTATTATTTTGTTTATACAAACGTCAAACTTTCCTTTTGTAATGTCTATATTAAATGTTATATCTTCACTATTAGGATAATCACGCTTAACCGCAATCACAAGTGCGGTCTGAATTTTTTCTACAAGGATTTCTGGCGTAATTCCTTTTTCTTTTGCTACTTCTGATAATGCGTCGAATAATTCGGCATTCATGGCACTCATTGTGTTCCCTCCGCTGTGTCAAGCGACGGAATTGCCACTTCTGTTAGGGCTTCTAAATTAATTCTGATACATTTTTTTAGTGATAGAATCATAACTTGTTTTTCCTCCAATTTAGTCGACTTTAGTACAATCGATTTATTTTCCGCACTGTAATTCTGTAAAATTCCGATTATTGTTTCGGTCTTACCATTATCAGTACGCCTCATAATTCGGACTGGTTTGTCGATACAGCTTTCAAAATGTTTCTCATGCCGAAGTCGTCGAGTTATACCTGGTGAACCGATTTCCAAAATATCGACTTCTTTAATAAATTTTTGTTTGTCCATCAATTTATTCAGCGGCGGTGTAAGTTCCTCACACTTTTGCATATCCAAAGCTGAGTTACCATCATTACCACCATCAAACAAGATTCGTAGATAATGAAGTGCACCCTCTTTTTCAAAAACCACGTCCCACAGTTTACAGCCATGTTTTTCTAAAAAAGGTTCGGCGATTTGCCTTGCTTGGTCTTCAATTCTATTCATGTTACCTCATTAGAAAAGACTGGAATTAACAACTCCAGTCTCATACAATTTTCAATCTTACAATGAATTATATCACACAAATTCGCTTTTGTCAATACTTTTCGTAAAAATTTGTGATTTTTTCTGATTTTTTTGAATCTCTGCACAATTTATAATTGAAAATTCACTTTTATAATTTACATAATCAAAACATCATCATACTTAGACGCAATAAATCGTTTTAGTGACGATTCTTCAGTACGTTCCAATTCTTCTTTAGCACGTTCACGCATTTCTTCGCGGATTCTCTCTGCTCTTCTAAGTTCGAGGAGTTCGCGGAGCTGTTCTTGTATCCTGTCTTGATGTTCGCCTATGCGTTGAATAAATTCAAGAATATGGTCTACAGGTTCTTCGGGGAATTCATAAACATTAGCCCCAAAATCAAATTCGCCGAGATTTGCGTAGTTTTCACCGAATAACGCGGTCACTCTCTCCCACATAGCGTTCTTTTCGCCGATTACCACTCTGATTCGGTCAAGCAAACTATTACAGACGTTATTTGCAAATTCTGGGCTTGAAAGCCATACATATTCTTCAATCAACTGCTGTAAAGTCGAGTGTAAAAAACCTTTATAGAATGAAAGCATACTGCCTTTGAAAGCGTTTTGCAAATCCTGCCCGACGAAACCTTTTAAAATTTCATCTAAGTTTTCTTCCCAAAACCTCATACGGCTTTCGAAAACGTTTATGTTCCTATCCCAGATTTCCATTATGTGCATTGCAGCTTCTTCTGATGCGTCGATTTCAGTTAGCAGATTTTGCAGGAGTGCTTGATTTAAGTCTGCACCAAATTCGCTTCCCCGAATGCTATTATTAGCATGAGAAGCGATAATAGTCGGGTGCAGTCGTCCGAAATGAACCAGCGTTCTGAGCTTTTGCTGCGAACGTGCAGTATGTGCATTTTGAGGGAGATTTGCATTATTGAATATGTTCATAATCGTTTCCTTTCTTTTTGATTTATTTAGGCAACCTTCAAAAACCCCCATGCACATTTAACTGCACACGAGGTTTTCGTAAATTGCCTTTACTTGTTAATCCTTTTTAGAACCTCTTTCGACAGACGAACATACGCCTCTGCACCTTTAGAATCTGGTGCGTAATATATAATCGGTTCACCGTGACTTGGAGCTTCAGCAATTTTTACATTTCGAGGAATTTCAGTGTTAAACGGAATGTCAACAGGAAACTCACGCCGAATTGTTTTCATAACATCTCTGTTAATCATAAGACGTTTATCAGTCATCGTAAACACAATTCCCATAATCGTAAGATTTTTGTTAGTGCTTTTTTTGACACGTTTGATTGTTGCAAACAGCTCCGCCACACCCTCAAGGCTATACGGCTCACACTGCATAGGAATAATCAGCGAATCGCAAGCAACAAGAGTGTTCAGAGCTAAGACCCCAAGAGACGGCAAAGCATCGATTATGATAATATCATAATCGTCTTTAATTTGCATAAGTGCTTTGCGTAATTGCAAAGTTTTCTGCTGTTCAAACTTAAGTAGACGGATTTCTGACTCAGCGAGTTCTTGAGTAGCTGGCATTAACCACACGTTTTCAAACTTAGTCTGAATTACGGATTCGCCTGGGCGACACAGCCCCATAATCACATCATACGTCGTGAGTGGCAGTTCTTTTTTTTCGGTCGCACGGATACCGTACCCAGTTGTAGAATTGCCTTGAGGGTCTAAGTCCGCAATCAAAACACGCTTCCCCATTTTTCCAAGTGCGGCTGAAAGGTTAATCGCAGTAGTAGTTTTAGCGACCCCACCTTTCTGATTAGCAATTGTAATTATATGTCCCATATCACTTTTCCTTCGTCAGGCATAAAAAGCTCGGCAAAGCCGACTTTTATTATGCCCTTGTTTTGCAAGACGAAAGCGGAGGTGTCAGTGGTATACTCAGTCGAGCGGGCAAAGCCCGCCCTTGATGGGCTTCTGCCACTGAGCGGTCCGCTTAAAGAGTTGGCTTCCCTTTCGAGCAGGGTATTATAATCGATTAACATAATAATCTATTTACCAAAAAGTTCTTTCAAAGCCTTAGCTTTAGTGATATCGCCTTTGAGTTTCAGCTTGCCAGTAGTAAGTGCTACCATTGAGTTTAGTTCTTTGTTAATCATCTTAATAAAGTTTGTACTTGACATGATGATTTCAGTTTGCCTTTCAGGGTATTCGCCTGGCTCAAAGAAAACGTTGTCATCTTTGACCAAGATGTGGAAACATCCGTCAATATCTTTTAATGTAACTTGAATGGCGAGAAATTCTCTGCCTTTTAGGTTTAAGTCGCCTGCTTCAACTCTTTTTACTACACGTTCGTCAAGTGTTTTACATAAATCTACGATTTTTTCGTTCATAATTATTCTCCATTTTCTTACTTTGATTATTAAGGGTTAAGATATAATCAATCAGTTTAATAATATTCGAGTATTTATCAATGAATATTATTAAACTGACCGACTATAGCTCTGTGGCTCACCATTTTTCTGGCAACCGCCACCAGTTAATTCATCGAGCATCAAGCCACAAACCAACAAACATTCCCGCAGTTACCGCTAAAATTCCAATTAACGATAGACATAATACAAATGCTGGTTTTCCGAAAAAATATTTTTCTTTAGCTTTTAATTCGGTGAGGGCAGGGTTATTTTGTAACGGAAATCCGGCTTGCATTCTTTGAATATCTCCATGCAAGCTCTGTCCACCTTGAACACCTTGACTATTTTGCATTCCAGATTGCCCTAAGAATTGTTCTGACGGTGGTGGAACCGGTGGTGGAACTTGAGATTGCGTCCCAAATGCAACGCCCTGCATTTGTGATGATTGCGAGAAAACGTGTGTCGGTTGCGGTGAAACCATACTCGCTGCTACTGCCGCTCCAGCAAAAGCCGAAGTAACATCTGGCGATTGTGGTGTTGGAATTACAGATGGAATATCTTCAGTTTTAGCTCCTGAAAACAACACAGACTCTCGCACACCACTCACGTCATCGCCGACAATTTCGACTGGTTCTGTTCTGTCTGATTTACCCGAATCATTCAGGTGTTCAGTTTGTTCAGTTTCTGGCACAACTTCTTCAATCGGAACAACGTTTGTAACATTCGCAACGTTTCCATCAATTGTGTCACGCGCGTTCTCGACTACAGATTCAAACCCAGAATCTTGCATAGACTTAGCTTCTCCCCCGCAATTAGAACAAAATTTGTATCCATCCTTAACATAAGTTTTGCATTTAGTACAGTACATTAGACCTCCTTCAATATTCGTATAATACCGCAGAGCAAGCCCTGCACTCCACGAGCAAAACTCGAGATAACCACCCCAAGGGGCGGGGTATTACACCCGAACTTTCAACCAAAACCTCATTGGCTTCTGATGTAATGAAACAAAAATTGTTGTGCGATTCCTTCAACGCCTTTGGTGCAATCTGGCAAACTGTTTGGATAATATTGTTTTAAGACCCTCTTTACCCACACATCAAGTGGAAAAGCTTCATACTTCGCAAATCCGAACAATAATACACAATCTGCAACCTTGTCACCTACACCAACAATTTTGAGTAATTCCTTCTTAGCATCATTATACTGCATTTTTTCTATTTTGTCAAGTACTATCTCCTTATTTTCCAATTTTTTTGCCGCATCTAAGACAAATCGCATTCTGTAGCCCATTTTTAACGGTGCTAAATCATATTCAGTGAGCTTGGATAGTACATCAGCAGTCGGGAAAGCACCACCTACGCCAAAACGTTCACACATATTCTTGATTATGCACGTAATTCTTGGTATGTTATTGTTTTGCGAAATTATGAACGAAATCAGCATTTCAAAAGGCTCTTGCTTTAGAACACGAATCCCTGGTGCGTATTCACAGGCAGATTTTAACGTCTCGTCCTCTGAAAATCGCTTTTTAAGCTCGTCATAATCTATATCAGTGGCGAAATACCGTTCCCAATAATCGAGTTCATTTTCTGTGCTAAAGTCATTTAATTTGTCGACGTTTTGTAATATAATGCCGTCTTTTGCCTGTTTGGCTATTATATGTCGATTGCCCACTATTCCAGAGTATGAATCGTTGTCGATTTTTTGCCATCGGAAGCATTGACCGCAAAAAAACGTCGATTCAAGGCATATTTGGGGTGCGTTTATAAAATATTCCATCTTTATTTTAAAATCCTCTTGAATTTTTTTTAATATGGTAGTATAATAAGTGTGTGGAGGTCTATACGTATGAGAGAAAGTTTGCTTACAATACCGATTAATGAGGTTTTTGAACCTAACGAAGAAGGGGAAATTTGTGGTTGCCCTTTCTGCAAAATGCGAAACACCGTTGAACAGCACATCTGCGAGTACATAATGGGAGCCGCCATGATGGAACCCGATGTCCGACTGGAAACCAACAAACTGGGATTTTGTCACAGGCATTTCCTTGATTTGCTTAAGCAGAGTAACCGGTTGTCGTTAGGGCTTATGCTGAATTCTTACTTAAGCGGTGTTAGAAAAGATATATTCGCTAAAAAAGGATTGCTTTCAGCACTAAAACCAGATAAACGCACCAAAAAAGCCGCCCAAATTGAAGAAACCTGTTTTGTATGCTCAAAAGTCAACTGGGGGATGGAGCATATGGTAAAAACCTTTTTTGTGATGTTCAAAGATGACTCACAGACAGCCCCGAAATTCCGCCCGTTACTACAATCGCAGGAATTTATTTGTATGCCACATTACGCCTGGATTCGTGAGAAGGCACATTCGGCACTGGATAAGTCAACCTTACCAGTTTTTCTAAACGTGCTTGACGAATTAGTAGGAAACTATATCGAAACCCTAAACGTTGATGTAGACGGGTTCTGCAACAGTTTTGACTATCGAAACGCTGGAAAGCTCCATACCAAAGAGATGGAACACGTCCGCACTTCAGTAAACCGAAGCATTACTTTTTTAACTGGTCGTGAAGTAGAATGACGGCTTCTTTCCTTAAATTCCACCACTGTTGTTAAAATGTTCGGTAACACCGCAGGGCAAAGCTCACGAAGAGCAGGCTTTGCCTGCTTGACATAGCTACCCTGCACCCCTCTCGCTTCGCTCGAGAGAA
>WRGW01000104.1 GCA_009786985.1 Oscillospiraceae bacterium | reverse complement strand
TTGAACGTGCTTAAGCCCAGTCGAGCAGGCATAGCCTGCCCTTGATGGGCTTTGCACGAAAAACGTAGGCAAACTTTGTGTTTTGTCGAGGCTTTTTTGGGTGAAATGACGGCGAAAGCTGGTACAGCAAAAACGTGCAGAAGGTTTTCGGAAGTCGCCTGTACAAATATGGTGGGTATGGCGCAGTTGGCTAGCGCGCCAGATTGTGGCTCTGGAGGTCGTGGGTTCAACTCCCACTATCCACCCGATAAACAAGACGAATAGACTTCTTGCGTAGGATTATTAGGGGGAGGTCTATTGGAGGCTGTTCTCATAGCTGTTCACCGCCGATTTTCGGCGAATTTTTCACCATACTGCGTTGAATTTTCTCGAAAGGCACAAAGCCTACTGCTAAGCCCATGAGAGCAGGCTTTGCCTGCTTGATAGGGCAAAATTCACCTTGTCTGACGAAAAATTCTCTCGAAAATCGTCAAGGTTTAGGCTAAATGAGAACAGCTTCTTATTTTCTATAATTGTGGAGGTTACATGGAAAAAAATAACATTTACGACAAAGTCAAAACCGCAATGCTCTGCGTTCAGCGTTTGCCGTGGGAGCAAGGTGTCTGTGCACAAGCGTTGTTTGAGGCTGACGAAACCTCTACTTATATCGCAATGGCGTATGAGGCTGTTTCAAGACAAATCGAAGATGGTAGACTAGCTATGGTTGGTGAACCGATTGCTGTTACTGACCCCGCATCAAATGGCGAAGTCGTCTGGCGTGCTTATGAACATACTGGTGATGAGGTGTTCAAAACCGCTGCCGAAAAAATGCTAAAATATCTTATGAAAGATGCTCCACGAACGAACACTGGCTTGATTTGTCATAACACCGTTTCTTTTGAAGAAGGTTTTTCACCAAAACAAATCTGGGTAGATTCGATTTATATGCTCGTGCCATTTTTAGCACTAATGGGGGAGCTTACTGAGGCTCAAAAACAAATAGACGGATATTTTGAAGCACTCAGCGATTTGAAGACTAATCGATTAGGAACAGGATTGTTATATCATATTTACGATGCCGAAAACGAAAAATATGTCCGCCCAAAACTTTGGGCTACTGGTAATGCGTGGGCATTACTTGGACTTGCACGATTGATTACTATAACTGACCCTGCACAATCTACAAGCCCTGATGCTGCGGCTAATGCGGTTGTAAGAATGAAGTATGTCCAAAAAAGCAAAAAATTGCTTGATGCGATGCTTGAAAAACAGTGTGAATCTGGATTTTTCCATGACACGCTTGACGATGACACGTCTTTTGAAGATGCAACTTCTGCTATGATGGTAGCGACTTTTATCTATAGAGGCATTCTTGAAGGCTGGCTTGAACCTGAATATCTTGTTAAAGCTGACAAGGTATACAAAGCTGTTCAAAACAAAGTCGATAAATTCGGAATAATTAGAGATGTCTGCGGTTCGCCTCACTTCAAAACACTGGGGACTTCTGCCGAAGCTCAAGCGGCATATATAATGATGCACACGTGGAGTGGGAGTTGTAATGCTGGTGGAGAGGAAGTCGAGGAAATTTAAGATATGCGACTTGACAAATATCTAAAGGTGTCACGCTTGATTAAACGCCGAACGGTAGCGAATGAAGCCTGTGACGCTGACAAAATTGTCGTTAACGGTAAAATTGCACGTGCGTCTTACAGCGTTAAAATTGGTGATGTTATTGAAATCAATATGGGGCGTTCACCAATGAAGGCAAAAGTACGTAGTTTGGCGGAAACAATCGGCAAAGATGGTGCCGCCGAAATGTATGAGGTGTTAGGGGCATAATGACTGCTTATGAAAAATTATGAACCGAATAACCTGAACAAATTAACCGCAATATTCGATGTTATTATAGTCGGAGCGGGAATTTCTGGGTTGTATGCGGCAATTAACTTAGAACGTGACCTAAAAGTCTTGCTATTATCGAAGAAAGAACTTACTTTGTGCAATTCCGCTTTAGCACAGGGTGGCATTGCTGCCGTTTTAAATCAAAACGACGACGATGTCGAAATACATATAAACGACACTCTAAAAGCAGGCAATCATCAAAACAATCTTCATAATCTGCGAATTTTAGTCGAGCGTGGAACCGAAAATGTCGAAGAATTAATCAGGCTTGGCGTTGAATTTGATACTGATGAATCAGAGGGTGGTCTGGCACTCTGTATTGAGGGCGGACACACTCGAAAGCGAATCGCCCACTGCAAGGATAGCACTGGTCATTCGATTGTGACAGCGTTAATCGAAAAAGTCGCTACTCTACCGAACGTTACTTGCTTACAATACGCACATTTGCTCAGCTTGGAAAAGCACGACCATGCTTTTTTTGCTTGCGTCAAAAACGAACCACCAGACTCAGACGATTCGCAGATTTCACAAACCACGCAACACGTTCACTACTACTCCGCCCCAATCTGCATATTAGCGACTGGCGGAATCGGGCGTGTTTATAACTTCACAACTAATTCTGCAATCGCCACTGGCGACGGAATCGCCTTTGCTCATGAACTTGGAGCAGTCGTTACTAACATGAACCTTATACAATTCCACCCTACTGCGTTTTCAGATAAGTCGAGAGAATCGTTTTTAATCAGCGAAGCTGTTCGGGGAGAGGGTGCAAAACTCTACAATAAGGATAAAGAACCGTTTTTGAACCGATACGGTGAATCAGAATTAAGCCCACGTAACGTCGTTTCGTGCTGTATTCTAAAAGAACAAGAACGCACAAATTCATCAAACTTTTATCTTGACATTTCACACTTATCACCTGATTTTGTTAAAGGTAGATTCCCGATGATTTATAAAGGTCTCAAACAAAGGGGTTACGATTTATCGAAAGAACCAGTCCCGATTTATCCTTGTCAACATTATTTGATGGGAGGAATCGAGGTTGACGAACACGGACTTACAAGTGTAAAAAAATTGTATGCAATTGGTGAATGTGCTTTTACTGGTGTTCACGGTAACAACCGCCTTGCAAGTAATTCTTTGTTAGAAGCATTGGTCTTCAGTCGATTAGCGGCAGAACGTATTAACGAACTATGGCAACCCTCAAAGACCTTTTTTGCTCAAATACCATCAAATCAGACCATAAATCCACAAAATCTTGATTTTCGTGTTGATAACACCACAATTTCCCGGGAAATTCAAACATTGCCAGACGGACTCCGAACCGAAATTCGTGAGCTTATGCAGGAATCGTTTTTTGTAAATCCAAACTACAACGCCTCTAAACAAAATTTTAGTCGTATAATCGAAATTAAAGAACAGCTCACTAACGGCAACTACGCTCTAACCCCAGATTTTGTTGAAGCGAAATCATTGGCAATAATCGCTTATTTGATTTTACGAGACGTTTTAAAGCATAAGGAACAAATCAATTCGGAGGAAATTATATGAAACCTCGAACATTACCCAAACTTTCAAAATTTTATATAGACGATGTCATAAAAACTGCATTAACCGAAGATGTTAATTATATCGATGTCACGACAGACCTGCTCCCTGAACTGGGTGATTGTGATGGGCGTGTCAAAGCTACGCTCACCGCAAAAGAAGATGGCGTTATCGCAGGAATTGATATTGCACTCAGAGTGTTTGAATTGCTTGACCGAAGTTGCAATTGTAAGCCTTTATTCAGAGACGGTCAAACTGTAAAATTGGGAGATGTAATCGCTGAAATTTCGGGTGAAGCGACGGCAGTTCTAAAAGGCGAACGTACCGCTTTGAACCTTCTACAGCATATGAGTGGAATTGCAACTTACACCAACAAATGTGTGTTAGAGGCAACAAAATCTGGTACAAAATGTCAAATATCGGACACTCGCAAGACTCTCCCGGGGCTTCGTGCTTTGCAAAAATATTCGGTTTTGTGTGGAGGCGGGAGCAATCATCGCTACAACCTTTCGCAGGCGGTGATGCTTAAAGATAACCATATTGATGCTTTTGGTTCGATTTCTAACGCAATCAAAACCGTTCGTGAACGCACGGGGCATACAATTGTTGTGGAGGTGGAGATTCGTGATTTAGAACAGCTTACACAAGCGCTCGATGCAAAGGCAGATATAATCATGCTCGATAACATGAACGTTTCGGAGATGAGAACGGCAGTCAAAATCGCAAACGCTCATAGCCATACCGCAAAACTTGAAGCGAGCGGGAACGTCACACTCGAAAACATTGCAGAAGTCGCAAGCACTGGCATAGACATAATCAGCATCGGTGCGTTGACGCATTCGGTGCGGGCATTTGATATTAGTCTGAGATTGATTTAATCACAAATGTAAATATAGATAAAGGGTCGCCATATCTTAGGCGACCCTTTGTTGAAAGTTCGGGTGTAATACCTCGACGTTCTGCGTCGGTTCTCACGAGCGAAGCGAGAGGGGTGCAGGGCGAATCTGTCAAGTAGGCAAAGCCTGCTCTTCGAGAGCTTTGCCCTGCGGTGTTACCGAACATTCTTTGCTATGCGGACTGGAGGTTCGACAACTGTAAAGGCACTAAATACTCTCCCACAATATTTGCCCACGCTTGAGCTTGTTCTAATGTGAATTCTTGTGTCGAATGTAACGGTGATGGGACAACTATTCGTGTCCATTGCGAATTACCAGTTTCAACTACTGGCACTAGTACGGGCGGACCTGCTCCGACAAATGCAAACGCACTTAAGCCAATTTGTGAAATGAGTGGGTTGTCTATATTATTATGAAGAATATCAGCTACTGCCATTTCAATTTCTATACGGAGTTCGTTCATTTTTTCATCATCGACCGCAAACCAAAACGTTATGTGATGGAAAAGCTCCCCCCACTCTTGTAATTTGTCTTGTTTGTTTTTCATAATAAAACTCCTTTCGATTCGCCGATTTTTAAACACTTCTGTACATAACACGCTTCAAACCCCGTAAAAGTTGCAAAAAGTTCAAGAAAATTCCATTTCGATTCCACGAGCCGCTGCAAATGCAGTCGAAAACGCAATCTGTAAATTAAATCCACCAGTAAATGCAGCTATGTCCAGAACTTCACCAGCAAAATACAAACCTTTGACGATTTTTGATTGCATGGTCTTAGGGTTCACTTCTTTAACGTTGACACCTCCATTTGTAATCACCGCTTCTTCCATAGGGCGGAGTTTAATTACAGTTAGTCGGAAATTCTTAAAAAGCTCCAACAAATTTCGGCGTTCTTCTCGGCTGATTTCACAGGCACGTTTTTCGCTTAGCCCAGAACGCTCACCAAAAACTTTGATTAGTTTTTCTGGAAGCAACGCTGGCAGGATATTCTTGAGTTGACGGTTCTTGTTTTCGCTGAATTCTCGCAAAAGTCGGCGGTCGAGTGTTTCAGCATCTAACGCAGGTTTTAGGTCTATGCTAAGCTCATGCGGGAGGGTGTGTGAAAAACAACTTGCAGTTAAAACAAGTGGACCGCTTACTCCAAAATGCGTAAATAGCATCTCGCCTTGCTCGACAAATTTCCCGAAAGTAAGTCGTACGTTTTTGAGTGATAGACCCGCTAAGTCTGAACAATTTTCCGAAGTTTCAAAAGGTACGAGTGCTGGATTTAACGGAACAATCGAATGCCCCACCTGCTTAGCGAATGAGTGGCCGTCACCAGTTGAGCCTGTTTTAGGATACGACACCCCTCCAGTTGCGATGAGTATTTTCGGGGCGTAATACTCTATTCCGGTTGAAGTCTTCACACCGTTGATTTGTGGACTATCTGAAATTTCAGATACCAACAATTTCGCAACACCCTCACTAACTACTTGAGTGTTGTGCGAACATTGTAACGCTTCCACAATATCACTTGCTTTGTCAGAGCATGGAAAAACCCTCCCTCCACGTTCGGTTTTGAGTGGGATTTTCAGCTCAGTTTTTACCCACTGCATAACCGATTCTGGAGGGAAAGCGTTCAGCGAACTCCGCATAAAAGCGGAGTTTTTGAATATGTTCTGTAAGACAGTGTCAACGTCACAATCATTAGTGAGGTTGCACCGCCCTTTTCCGGTAATCGAAAGTTTTTTGAGTGGTGAAATTTTTCCAGAGAAAAGTAACGTTTTGAGACCGCTTTGTTTCAAAAAATAGGCGGTGGTAAACCCTGACACACCACCACCTATGATTATTACATCTGCATTCGTTTGATTATTCATAAACTCATTATACTTCAAAATGAATTAAAAGTCAAGCGACAGGCTCTAAAAAAACTAAATTGCATAATCCCCTAAGTGTTTAGTTTCGTATTTTAACAGCGATTGAATACGTTCTTCATACTCCAGTGCTTCAGAGGAGTTGCGTCGTCGTGGTCGTTTAATGTCGAGCGTGAATTTATTACGAATAGTCCCTGGGTTCGCCGAAAATACTACAATTTCATCTGACAAATATACCGCTTCACTAATGTCATGCGTTACCAAAACAATAGTGATATCGGTTTCGTCTATTAACTTTAATAGTTCATCTTGTAATCGTTCACGAGTAAGTATGTCAACCGCCGCAAAAGGTTCGTCCATAAGAATCACTTTAGGTTGAACAGCTAATGCTCGTGCTAACGCCAATCTTTGTTTCATACCACCAGAAAGTTGTGCTGGATATTTGCTAAGTGCATTATCAAGCCCGACTTTTTTTAGTTGATGCAACGCACGTTCACGGCGTTCTCTTTTAGGAACGTTTCGCAATTTCAGTGCAAATATCACGTTTTGAAACACTGTCATCCACGGAAAAACTGCGTAATCTTGAAACATCATCGCTATGTCGTGTTTAGGTCGATTTCTCCACATCGAGTTAGCGAGAGGTGAAATGAAACGATACTTTCGTTTATACGCCCGCTTTTCTTTCTTGGTAGAATCGATAGAAGGGGGCGTTTCTAAGACTAATTTTCCATCTACATAAACGCTCCCTTCGGTAGGGGCTTGTAACCCACCGAGCATTTCCAAAAAAGTTGTTTTACCACATCCTGATGGACCAAGCAAGCTGATTATTTTCCCAGTCTCGATTTTTAAAGATACAGACGATACCGCAGTAAATCCAGATGCCGTCTTATCTTCATTTATGACCGAAAAAAACTTTGTAACGTTGTCTACATTGATTGCGTACATAACTATCTCCCACCTTTCCATACAACTAATTTAGACTCGGCGTATTTAAGTATCTCGACTAAAAACCAGCCTATAAAACCGAGTGTCATCATCCCCACCATCATACGTGGTACGTTGAAAAAACTCCTCGCTTCGTTTAAGACAAAACCTATGCCCGAACTCCCACCGTACATTTCAGCGATTACAAGCATTATTAACCCTGCTGAAACCCCGCTCCTAATACTCATGATAATCGCGCCTAAAGCCGAAGGAATATAAACTCGTAGAATCAGCGTAAATTCGCTTGCACCAAATGACCTTGCACTCGCTAAATATCGTGGTTCGGTATCTTTAACCGCTCCAAAAGTGTTGAACAAAATCGGGTAAAAGCTACCAAGGAAAATCAGGAAAGTTTGCATAGGAAATCCTACTCCAAAAAAGATGATTGTAATCGGAACCCATGCAGGTGGCGGAATAGGTGAAAGCATTTGAAAAAGCGGAAGTATGCGTTTGCGAATTGCGACATTCCATCCAGTAATCACACCAAGCGGAACGGCTACCACAATCGCCAAGCCAAGCCCTGCAAAAAACTTTACCATACTGTCACCAATATCGTGCAAAAACTGTCTTTGAGCAAGCATTTCCCAAAAAGTGAGCAGTACCGTACTTAATGACGGAATCAGAGCATAATTAACAATTCCAAATCGCGGCAATAATTCCCACAACAAGAGCAGTGGCACTAAAATCACCAAAAAAGCAGGTGTGAAAGTGTTCAAAATTGCACCTTTTAGAAAACTTGTGATTTCTCGCAAAATCCGCTTTATTGCTCCACAATGAAACTCTTGCACCTCACAGCAAAGCTGTTCGGGTGTTTCAATGCTCAAAATGTCCCTGTTTCTCGCCTTTCTCACGAAAGGCAACCGTAACAGATGGACAATATTAATCCGAAAAAACGCAAGCGTTTTGTTGCGGATTAATATTATACCACCTTTGATTGTAGCTACCATGTGATACCTCTAAAAATATCTGCAAACATATTGTAGCGTGGATTTTCACTGATATCACCCATATTAACCAACTCATCGGCGAGCATAAATAACCCATCAGACAAAATTTTTGTATCAAATAATAACAAATGATTACCGTGAATTACAGCCTCACTAGGTGCACCAGTGTACTCTACAGCGATGTCAACGATATTTTCGGCAATTGGGTCGGCAAGAATAACTGAATTAGCCTCGTCAACCGCTTGAATAAACTTAATTAAATTATCAGCATTGTTTGAAATCGCCGAATTGCTGGCGTTAATTGTACGGCAAGGAACACTTTCAGCAACCTCACGGAATAGCACCTTAAACCCTGCAAGTTCAGCGATACTTGCTTGAGGTTCTTCCAAAATCGCACCGTCAATCGCACCTGCTTGAAGAGCTGCAATCGCAGCACCACCACTCATGTTTTGTAGATTAAATGATGCACCCGCCTCGTTCGCCGCTAAATCAAGCGAAATCACAGCCTCACACGTTGGTGAAGCACCAGCAATGTCTTTCCCGTCTAAATCAGCAAGAGTTTGAATCGGCGAATCTTCTGGCACAAGCAAAACGCTGGTGCATGGTGCCTTTACTTGTGCGATTGTTTGAAGCGGTGCGCCATTAGCAATTGCGGCAATTGCAACCGTAGGACAAGTCCAGAACACATCAGCTCCGCCCGAAACTACTAAATCCCGTGCCGCTGACAAATCGTCAACCTGAATGATTTCAACATCAAGCCCGCGTTCGGTGAAAAAGCCTAATTCATATGCCACGTAAAGGTTTAAGTGATGAGTAGTGCGTGCATCAGCTACAATAATACGTGAATTATTGCTTTCATTATTACAGCCAGCCATGAACGCCATCAGCGTTAAAAATAGTGTCAAGGTAGCGGTAACTGCGATTAGTCTGTGTGTTTTGGTGAATGTGTACTTAAATGTACGTGTGATTGAATTTTTCATGTTCAATCTCCTTTCTTTTTCGATTTAATTCATAGTAAACATATAATATTACTATGTTTACTATTATACACCAAGTTTTTAGATATGTCAATAGGTTTTTGAAAAATATTTTATATTTT
Organism: Oscillospiraceae bacterium; assembly: GCA_009786985.1. Classification (GTDB taxonomy): domain Bacteria; phylum Bacillota; class Clostridia; order Oscillospirales; family Ruminococcaceae; genus Ruminiclostridium_E. The sequence continues at coordinate 31,445 of WRGW01000104.1, read as the reverse complement.
TTAATTTCAAGGTTTTTCGACAAAATATCCGCAAATCACTTGACATATTCTAAAAAAGCTTGTATACTATATAATTGAAATTATTTCTTTTAAGAAAATTATTTATAGGTAAGTTATTTAACAATAAACGAAAGAGAGAAAAATCATGAAATTTTGTCCAAAATGTGGAACTCAAATACCAGAAGGTGGTGTTTGTCTGAACGGGTGTGCTGGAGTGGCATCACAACCTCAACTACAACCACAACAAGTAGCACCAACAATCACTGCTGCTGAAGTAGGTGCTTTTGCTGGAAAACTTAGTGCTACGGCTGATTCAGCAATCATAAAACATATATCTTTATTACTTAAAATCACTGGTGTAATCGTGTTTGCGTGGGTGTTTTTAGGCGGTTTTCATTATGTTATCAGATTTTTTGACGACATTTCATTCGTTGACGGATTGGGTCACATTATAAGCTCTTTTATCAACGGTGCTGAGCGTGGGTTGATGCTCTTCGGTTTTGCACTGATTATTGATTATTTAGGCAAAATTCTTGGACGGCAAACTGGTTAACTCTGTTGGTTTTCAATGTTCGGTAACACCGCAGGGCAAAGCTCTCGAAGAGCAGGCTTTGCCTGCTTGACAGATTCGCCCTGCACCCCTCTCGCTTCGCTCGCGCGAACCGACGCAGAGCGTCGGGGTATTACACCCGAACTTTCAATAAATTCAAATCAAAAATCGGAGGTGTGAGCAACACCTCCGATTTTTGATTTATTGGCACGTCTAAAAAACACTCCTTTTTCATATAATCAGTTAAGTTGAAAATGCAAAGCATTTTATTTTTAACTGCTATGTAATCGTACAAGCGAAGTATGAAACTAAAAGGAGTGAAAATGTAACATGAAGATTATACGACTCAACAAAACAATGGCAAGAGTGTTCGGCGGAATGCTCGCAATCGTGATTTCGCCTATAGTAGCGTTCCCGAATAGTGGGAGCTTTGATTCAAGCTTTTTCGCAAACCTGTCTAACCGAATGATTAACACGTTAGACAGAGCAAACGCACTATTGTTCAACACCAAACTCGTTACGGAACATTACGAGTTTTCACCTTTGTTGTCTGAACTATCCGAACTCATAGAAAATGAACCGATTAACAATGGAACGCTTATGCTGTATACTCCAGTCGAACTCAATTTTGAAGAACTCGAAGAAACAGAAGAACCTGAAGAAATCGAAGATTCAGACTCAGAATCCGAGCCAATTACAGCACCAGTGATTTCTCAAAATATCACAGTCAGGCGGTCTGGTGAGGATGCTGCATATTCTCCATATCAAGGTACAATCGTGCGGAGGACTTTTCGCCCATCGGTTGCAGGGAATTATGTACATTTGTATGACGGCGGACAAGTTCGCAATGGTTCACGTTCTATTTCGGCCGCACGGCTGTTGTATGAAAGCAGGCTTCCTCTCACATTTGGGATTAAGGCGGATATCAGTGAGCCTCAAGTTCTGATTATCCACACTCATACTACTGAAAGTTTTGCCGAAGTCAGCGACACTTTCCGCTCACTTGATGCAGATAAAAACATCGTGGCAATAGGAGCAGTAATCGCCGAAGAAATCGCACGTGCGGGATTCGGAGTTGTACACGACGGAACAATCCACGATTATCCCGTATTTAACGGTTCGTATAGCAGAAGTGAGCAAACGATTACTACGATTTTGGAGCGTTATCCATCAATCAATATAGTGCTTGACATTCATCGCGATGCTGTCGAATCAAACGGGGCACCAGTAGCAGCAGTCACTAATACAACGCACGGTGAGGCGGCACAAATCATGATAATTTCCGCTGCTGATAATGGTGAATGGGGAGTTCCTAATTTTATGCACAATTTCCGATTTGCTAACAGGCTTCAATCACAATTAGAAAATGACCACCCCGGAATTACACGTGCGTTATGGTTTAAGTACAGCAACTATAATCAACATTTGACACCAGCCTCTCTCTTAATCGAAGTTGGAACGCACGGCAACACTCTCGACCAAACGCTAATTTCTGGGCGACTTCTCGGTGAGAGTATCGGTAATCTGCTTACTACACTTGCTGAGTTGCCTTAGAGCCTGTTCAATGTTCAGTATTGCTCAAAAAGTGCCTGTTTCGGTTGCACAATATTAAGCCTTACAAAACGCTTGGCGTTTTGTAAGGCTTAATATCTTAGCTTTCAAGAAAATCAAAACTATTGCCGCTAAGAACTAATACGTCACCAGGCATGATTTTAGTTGCACCGTTAGGTGTGATAAATTTCCCGTGTCGTCTAAGCATAACCACTAAAACATCGTCTGGTATATTAGCGTCGATAATTTTTTTATTCGCTAGATGATGTTGTTCCGAAACAGTGTATTCTATTAAATCGGCGAGGTTCTGCTCCTGAAAGTCGTTAAAAGTTCGTAAAACAGCATCACCGTCACACTCTACTAAATCGAGCTTTCTTGCCAAAGTCGGGAGCAAAGTTCCTTGCAAAGCAATAGAAAATAATGATACTATGAAAACGATATGAAAAATATCATATCCTACCGCATCTGAACCCATTCGTGCCACAACAAAAATTGCAAATACAATCGATGCGGCTCCTCTAAGCCCCACAAAAGATACAAAAAGCTGTTGTTTAATAGGGACTTTAAACCAGCTCAAAATCCCAAAAACCGCAATCGGTCTCGCTACGAACATAATCGCCAATGCCAACAACGCCCCAGATAATGCCACATTAGGAATTTGTGATGGAAATGCTAATAAACCTAATACAATAAACAGCATAATCTGCATAAACCACGCAATTGAATCAAAAAATTTCACAAGGCTTAATTTTTGAATTGTCTTCAAATTACCGCTGATGATTCCGATTAGATAAACGCACAAAAAGCCGTTTCCACCAACAATCATCGCTAACGAATATCCTGCAATTACAAAAGCCATGATTAGTAGAGGATACATCCCAGTCATTTCAAGGTTTAATTTGTTTAGTGCGAACACCAATACAAAAGCTATGCAGACACCAATCGCGCCTCCGATAATAACCTGCTGTATAAGAAAAATCGCAAGTTCGCCAGTTGACGAACCGTCCGCCATGATAAGTGTAATCGAAAAAATCGTCATCAAAAAAGCAGTAGGGTCATTACTCCCGCTCTCAATTTCGAGTAGGGGGGCTAATCCATTTTTGAGATTTAGTCGCCTCGAACGCAAAATCGAAAAGACACTCGCCGCATCGGTTGAAGCGATTACCGAACCAAAAAGTAATCCAAAAGGAAAACTCACCCCTAAAATCCACATAGCAAACACCGATGTTACAAGTGCGGTTATAACCGTTCCCGCACTCGAGAGTAGAACCGCTTTAACTGCAATCGGGCGTGCAGTACTCCATTTAGTTCCGAATCCGCCGAAGAACATAATAATCGCCAGTGCAATCGACGATATGTTTTGTGTCAATAAAAAGTTATCAAAATAAATTCCACCTAATCCGTCAGAACCGAGTGCCATTCCTATAAGAATAAAAATTAGTAGAGATGGCACGCCAAATCTATACATCCCTTTACATAAAAAAATCGAGATTAAAACTATTACGGATGCCAGTAATAATAATTGTTCCATGTATTCATTCATAAATGGAGAATAACTTCCCCCAAACTCCTTCGTTTAACTTTACACAACAGCAAACAAGACAGTAATATCATCGCCACTACCGTCTTTGCTTGTTTCTTCGAGCCATTTCCGTAGATTTTTCTGGACAATCTCTGCACCGTGTTCCTTAATCGCCGAATAATAATCAAGGCAAGTACGGTAAAAAGCCTCTTCGGTAGGATAGCTGTTTGAAAATCCATCAGTCGATAACATGAACGCAAAGTTCCTCCCCACATCCATTTCACCAGTGCTGATGGTAGATGTGCGAGATTTTTCCCACGCATTTTCGCGACTAAGTGAGTGAGTTTCTACACCGAGAATTTTTTCGTCAATCACTAAATCAGACACCACACCATCATGATTGATACAAAGCAAATCACCATCACCTAATCGAAAAGCAAAATAAAAAGTTGGCGTGATTACAAGCCCTAACAAAGTAGTGCCATGCAATTTCCAAATTTGCGGAAGGATTTTTGCGTCACCTAAATTGCCAGAACCTAAACGCTTACGATAATTATTTTCAACACGGCTTTTCCACTCATTTTCAATCGCTTTTGCAATCGCATGATTACCCTCTCGCTTAAAATAAGCCTCCAGCGTTTTGGGCGAATCAGCGTCATGAGAATACACAAGGCAATATTTTTTCATCAAGGAATGAAAGACATTTACAGCAATTTCAGAGCCAGTTCTGCTATGCGGGCAAGAATCGCTACCGTGACCATCGGCAACTGCGAGAACGGTCACCTCCCCCATTTGGCTAATTTTGAAACTGTCCTGGCATTCAATTCCTTTGAGTTTGTGTGAAGCGCCTCGAACTCGTGCTTTAATAATGTCTATCTGCTCACCAGACATCAGCATCATCCGCACCTAAACTCGGGAGGGTGTCTAAATCTACCATAAGCGGAGTGTCACTGTCAGTAACTGCCGTTGACTCTCTATCAACACTCTGGCTTGCTGGCGAGGATACCATTGACGCAGCAGTAGATGCCCATTTAATCATCTTAACAAGCATTTCGCGGTTCTTAGCTTCTAGGACAAGCTCTTTGTTACCTGTAAATTCGGCAAGCACTTCTTTATCAGCGTCTCCGCCGATTGCAATTGCAATTCTTACCGCTTTTTTTCCCCATGGAAGGCTTAATAACTTACTAAGCTCGGTCTTATAATCATCAGTTGGCTGACCGTCCGACAAAAGTACTATTACTGGAGGCAAAGCTCTATCACTCATCGGTGGAATAGTCAGCTGTGCTGAAAGCAAGTTTAGTGCTGCACCTAAGTTAGTGACACCATCCGCTTCCAAATCGCTCCATGCAAATTCTTCGATTTTAGTCGGTGTAGTTGTTACCCACGACGCTCCATCAGAGAACCGTAAAGTTCTAACAAGGAGTTGTGCGTAAGGGTTATTATTGGCGGCATCAAGCATTTCAGGGATAGTATCCTGAATAGCGTGATTCACCGTTCCTATTTTTTCGCCAAACATTGAACCCGAACAGTCAACCATCCAGATAAAGTGAAGAGGTCTGCTTGAAAGTTCGCCGCCCGGTCTTTTTAATCCAGCCATAATCTAAATCTCCTTCATTAAATAAAAGTTCCAATATCTAAACCAAAATTCAATTTCGCACCCTTTACAATCATTGCACTTTTCCCAGGTGCGACTGGGATTTGTGTTCCGTCTGCTTTGATATAAGTCCAGTTAGTTTTGCTATCATTGCGGATTCCCCATAGATTGGGGTTATTAGGGTTTTGAACTACTGTTCCTACAACTGTGTCAATATCATAATCATTATTGATGTGATGCGAATATAAAATTGCACCTTTTTGCAAAACCGCTTGGTTTTTCCCACAGGTAAATACACTCGGTGTAGTGAGTTGTTTGCGACACTGTGAGTTCCAACAAGTGAGAACTTTTCCACTCTGAACCGCCTGCATATCATAAAAGTTCTCTGCCCCACACGAACATGGGGTTATTCCGAACGCCATATTGGCGAGTGCGGTCTTCCATTCTTTTTCGGTAACACGTCTTTGCGGTTCTTTTAGACCTATGGTAAAAGCCTTAGTGAACAGTTCGCGCAAACGTGCAGGGTATAACTCCCAATAGATTAGTGCATTGTCGTGAACTCCAGTCACTGGTCGATTAGTGCTATTTTTCGGGTCGAAGATGAACACAGGGTTATGCCCATAAATACGGTTCATGGCAGGGATGTCCATACATTTGATTTTGACTTCTTGTTCGCCTTCCAAGGGGTGGCTTAGCATGAATATATTAAACAACAACACCGAAAGCGAAAACAAGTCAGTATTACGTGAAGCGCGTGCTTTGCCGATTACAATTTCAGGAGCCATAAAACGGGGCGTTCCATAAACCGACATTTCTTCGTTAGAGTAAGATGCGTTGTCATTATCACAAATCAGAACTTCGCCACTATTCGGGTCAAAAAACAAGTTCCCAAATGAAATATCGCCATAAGCCAACCCCATTTCATGTAAACGTTCGTATCCTTTGGTGAGGCTGAACGCCGCTTTGCATAAATTTTTGAATGACGGTTCAGCACGGCGTTTCATCAAATCAATGATACCTCTATAATTAGGTGGTCTGAGTGGCATTACATATCCAAAAGCACCTACACTGAATCTAAAAACTGAGTCGTTATCTTCACCATAGATAATATCTTCAGGCCATAAAAAAGTGCTATTAGGAGCTCCGAGCCTGACTAAGTTTTCGACTATATTTTTTTGTTTATCAGTAGCGAATTTTTTGAAATACCACTTTAGAGCGTGCTTTTCTCCGTTTGAATCTTCAACTTCATAAACAGTTCCCTGTCCACCTTCGCCGAGTTTGCGTATAATCTCATATCTATTTCCCATATCAGACACGAGGGCATCGCCTTCTGTAAATATACTATCAAACACCATATACTCCTAACGTATAAATAAAGACACAAAAGACAACAAAATTGTCGCCCCTAACCCTATATAAATCGGTAACAATCGCTGGTATGGGCTTTTAGTGTCCTCAGCTTCATTTTGTTTGTCTAATTTTTCGAGGGCTAATGAAATCACGTCAATCTTACTGCTATTAACCATAATAGTCCTCTCAAGCCGTGCAATTTGCGAGGTTACAGATTCCGAAACAGCATTTGTAATTCCGCTCTCCATCTCATCGATTTTTTCTAGTTCCGCCTGCCTACCTTGGCTTTCCCATTCACGCCAGTTTTCGATTTCATTTTGCAGATTTGTGAGTTCTTTTTGCATACTCAAAACTGTTTTATTTAATACATCGTTTTCGCTAGAAGAACCTTCATTTTTTATATTGGCAAACGCTTCTTGAGTGCTGGCAATTTGTGCGAGTAATTTCTCATGTTCTTGAATTTGAGTCACTTCTATTTTTGCAATAGCATCAGCGTTTTCTTGACAGAGTACTTGAATGTTTTCAAGGCTTTCAAGTTTCTGAAGATTTTCAGGACTTAACCCCGAAATCAATTGCAAAAACTCGTCGTGTTTTTGTTCAAACGAGTCACTCACCGTTTTGAGTTCTAATTCAAGGCTCGAAATATGAGATTTGTATTCTGAGATTTGTTTACAAAATTCTTCGTTAGACTTCTGTAAATCTTTTTGTGAAACCGCCTGAACATCAAGTAGCTTTGAAAGTGCTTTTTTGAGCAAATCAATATTAACCTGTTCAAGTTTTGACGGTAGTACGTTTATTTCAGTAACGCTGTTTTTAATTGCGGTAATATACGCCTCATAAGCTGATTTGCTCTGCGAAAACCCCTGAAGTAACTCCGCATAGTCTCCCCTAATTGTTTCTGGAACTGTTGAGACAACCTTTGAAACCTCACCAAGCTGTTCTTGCAAAGCATTATTTTGTTTTGATGCGGAAGTTGCGAGAACTTTCATCATCTGCATAAGCTCGTTCGAATCAGATAAATTCGCTTTAAAGGTTTCGATTTCTTTTTCCAACTGTTCAATATTGCTATACATTTTTCCTATGAACTCCTTTCAAGGTGATTGTGCTTTTTGGGGGCAAACTGCCGATTTAGTCTTGTCGCAAGTACACCGTAATAAATCAAATCTTTTTTAGATGATAAATATATAAGGTCAAATAGTTTTGAATATTCCATACCGCATTTTTGCAATTTTAGACCCAGGCTGTTATGGATTTCAAATCGCATTTCATTGCCACAAAACTCATAAATTCTCACGACCGCACTTATAAAAGCTATAAAGTCTTTCTTTAATACTTTTGTCATAATCCGCTCTAAGCGTTCATGGTCAAAAACATCTTCAAACCGCAGTTTTGCTAAAAATAAAATCAAATCAAAACTGTACGAATAGCGTCTGTTCACTACATTTTTATCGCAAAAAAGTTCGAGCTTTTTAAGGTTTTTATACCCAACCCCAATTGAACGATTTTCTAAAATGCCTTCAGCATCAGAATTAGCCTCATAATGTGCCTTGGCAACTAAGCTACCTATTTTTTCAAACGGCATCTCTAACTTCCAATTAGCAAGACAATGCCTTTCGTCAAGAACCACATATGATAGATGGTTAATTCCGTTAATTCCGTTGATTTTTGCTAGAGAACCCCCACTAATGCCAGTGCTGGATTTTCTAAAACAATCATAAGTCATAAAAAGCAAACTGTTACTGATTTCAAAATTTGAAAAATCGAACTCCACCGTTTCACATTGGAAATCCAAAAAAGAAAAATTATCAAAGTTATGGACACTTCTTAAATTGCTAATTTGCTCACGAATCATTTCAAAGTTAGGAGCCATTACAAAAAACGGAACAGGTTGCAATAACGATGCCAAACAGAACAGCAAAGATTTCCCTTTACCACTCGGCATAGAACACATCGAATGTTCATTAAATGATAACATTTTTTTGAGAGCGTCAAATTGCCCATCTCTAAAAACATGAAAATCCGATATTTCTTCTAAGATATATTGTAAATCAATGATATTAGCTTTAGTCAGCCTATAGTTGATTTTCTGACCTCGCCATAATTCACGGGCGTTGTACGGGATTTTGTTGTTTTCGATATACACCCCGCTTTTTTTCATAAACGATATGTTGATTGCTTTACACTCATCAGAAATTTTGAGCGGCGGACAAGGTTTAAGCCCGATTAATCGGCAGAACAATTCCGCATAATTGTTGAGTACAAGCAACGCACATTTGAGTTCGGTGACATCACCATCATATCTAAAGTTCACCGCTGAATCAGAAATATAGTTGTTTTTAATAAGCTGTAAAACAACAGTCATAATCCGAAATACATTTGAATAATCGACTTCAAACGGCATCTCAAGAGCTTTGAAAAACTTAGGCTTATCGTCTCCTCTCATACGAGAACTGCGCAAAAGATAATTGTACACAACGGCATAAACATTGGCATATGGGTGAACGCAACGCTTGCTCTCAAGCATTCCGCAAATGAAATATCCGTATTCGCTTTCACCCATAGCACATGGAACAAAAATCTTGTTACCACGCTTTTTGTATGACACGTTTCGATAATAACCAAACGGTTCGTTTCCACTTTCGTCAAGTTCGGTAGCAGTGATGTTTGTAACACCGCTGATTCCGTCACGCAAAACAGCGTTACCTACTGAAATACTCGAAGTCACCTCAGTAGTCCATGTATTAAACTCGTTTTCATTTCCCGGGAAATCGAACTCATTATTTGTGTAATCATCGGCGTAAGCGAAAGTATCTTCAACGATATTAATTCTACAAGATTTACCAAGAATACCTTCCCCATAACACGTACACCAGACACATACCGCCCAGATTGCATTAGGTTCTCCCACCCCAAAATCTTCCACCAAGCGTTTTACATATCGAAAGGCGAATCTATCGTCAATCATATCTGCTTTTTCGATTTCGTCAGCAATCAAAAGTTCGTGAAGATTTATGAGGAGTCGGGTTCGCTTAGCTTCCCGCGGGAAGATGTCTTTCAGTAGTGCCACCAGCTTTTTTCGCAAATGAACAGCATCGGGATAGTTTTTTAATAACTCAACAAATTTTTCATTAAACACCTAAAGCTCCCCCCTTCATTATAAACCTTACTTTTATGACTTGTCAAACGCAACGCACAAAACGCATAGTAAAAGTATATCATATTTTGAGCGAATTGTAAATACTTTTGACAACATAAGTTATTGAAATTTCAAAAAAGCCTTTACAGTGCTTGACATATTCAGATTTTTATGTTATAATAGCAAAACAAGAGTATCCCCACTTCAGACGGGCTTTGCTCGTCTGAAGTGGGGATACTCGACGAAGCACTCTTCAAGCGAACTGCTTTTTATGTTACAATAAATAGCTGTCCAGATAAAATCTAATAATTTAACAAAGTAGGAAATTCAATGACTTTATTACTAAAAGGCGGAACGGTCGTAGCATCAGAACATAGCGGTAATGGCGTAAAAAACGATGTTTTAATTAAAGACAGTGTAATAAAAGAGATTGGCGAAAATCTCGAAATTTCAAGCGACACTCAAATAATCGACTGTACTGGACTTACGATTTTACCTGGAATTTTTGATATGCACGTGCATCTGCGTGACCCTGGGCAAACTTATAAGGAAGACCTCCAATCTGGAACAAACGCAGCCGCTACTGGAGGGGTGACTGGGCTTTTATGTATGCCAAATACCACTCCTGTGATTGATACTCCTGAAACTGTCCAAAATATTATTGAACGTTCTTATAATAAAAAGCTAAAATCAAAAATCTATGTGTGTGGTGCAATTACACATTCGCTGAAAGGCGAAAAGCTCACCGATTTTGCGGTGCTAAAAAAAGCAGGTGCAATCGCTATTTCAGACGATGGAATGCCGGTTGTAAGTGATGACTTTATGTCAAAAGCTATGCAGAACGCTAAAACAGAAGGGCTAGCAATCATCTCACACTGTGAACCTGAAAACGAAATGACTGCTCGTGAAGTTCGGTTAGCTAAAGAACTAGGTGTACCAGTCCATATAGCTCACGTTTCGACTAAGGTTGCGTTATCGAGCATTCAAACAGCAATCAGTGAAGGTGCTAAAATCACTTACGAAATCGCACCACATCATTTTACGCTCACTAAAACTGATTGTGTGGATGCTGATTATAAAATGAATCCACCATTGCGTGAGCCTGAAGATGTTCAAGCGATGTTGCAAACACTCATTTCGGGTGAGGCTGATTGTATCGCATCTGACCATGCACCACATTCGCCAGAAGAAAAACAGAGTTCGGAGCCGCCTAACGGTGTATTGGGACTTGAAACGCTACTCCCGATTACACTAACTCGTCTATTCCACAAAGATAACGTTTCGTTAGAGCGAATTGTAGAGTTACTTTGCGTCAATCCACGAAAAATTCTCGGCATTTCTGGTGGAACGATTAAAGTAGGCGAAACCGCTGATTTGGCGATTGTTGACTTAAATCAAAGCTGGATTGTCAACCCCGACAAATTACAATCAAAAAGCCGTAATACTTGTTTTAAGGGCATGGAACTAAAAGGTAAAATAAAATATACTGTATTAGATGGAAAGGTAGTGTATAAAGATGGATAGACTAATCGAAAGAATAATCAAAACTGGAAACCCAACAGTAGTAGGGCTTGACCCAGCGTTGGACTTAGTTCCGACCTACCTCAAGGAAAAAGAATATCAAAAGAATGGCGAAACACTCAAAGCCGCAGCAAAAGCTGTATACAAGTTCAACAAAGGTTTGATTGATGCTTTATGTCCGATTGTTCCAGCAGTAAAACCACAACTCGCTTTTTATGAAGCACTCGGAGTTGAAGGTATCAAAGCATTTTACAAGACGGTAGAGTACGCCAAAGAACGCGGTATGTATGTTATAGCAGACGCTAAGAGAGGTGATATAGGTTCTACAGCGGAGGGGTACGCCTCGGCATTTCTTGGGAGTGTTACTATTAAGAGTACTGGCAAAACTCCAATTTCGACCAAACCAGTCAAGCTTAAAAAAGAAGGCAAGGGTGAAAAAAACGATAAAAAGGAAAAACGTGTATATGGTCAATTACTCGCACCAAATGAATACGCCCCTTTTCCTGCTGATGCGTTGACCGTTAATGCCTATCTCGGAACTGATGGGGTTAAACCTTTTGTCAATGCTTGTGCCTCTAATGATAAAGGTATTTTTGTTCTTGTAAAAACGTCTAATCCATCGTCGGGCGAATTGCAAGACAAATGTATTGACGGTATTCCAGTCTATGAACATATGGGCAGCATGGTCGAAAACTGGGGTTCAGATACAATTGGCACACATGGATATTCAGCAGTAGGTGCAGTAGTAGGGGCAACTTATCCTGAACAAATCAAAGAACTACGTGCAAAGATGCCGAAGACTTTTTTCTTGATTCCGGGGTATGGTGCTCAAGGCGGAACTGCTAAAGATATAGCGGCTGCTTTTGATTCAAACGGACTTGGTGGAATAGTCAACAGCTCACGTGGAATTATCGCAGCGTACAAGAATGCTGGCGAAAACGAACATGATTTCGCAGGAGCAGCTTTTAGAGCGGCTCTCGCTATGAAGGACGATTTGTGTCGTGAAATAAATCTAAGTAAATAAGCATCAAAAGGAGGTCTAATGAAAAAGAATTCTAACAACGCCTCAACAGACACAAAAACCAAACGTAATTATCAATTTGTGCAATTCCTTCTCGATTTATTCGGGTTGTTTATGTTGTATCTTGTTATAATGGCGATTATAGATGATATTGTACAAATCTATTCTTTTAATGAACAAATCCGAATCACCGAACACGCTGACCGAATCACCGCTAATCCCTACCCAATGATTGTGTGGGGAGTGTTAGCATTGCTAATTTATGTTGCGGGGATTGTTTTGCCACTTATCTATGCTAAAAAGACTGAACTTAATCAGCGACAATTCGATATATGGGTGTATGCAGTTTTGCTTATAAGGATTCTCGCTTTTGTTTCGATTTTTGAACTTATGAGCATTCATCTAAGTTTTATTATGCGTAATCCCGAATTTCGCATTCATGCTTTAATGCACTTTGTTTTGATGGGGATTATCATCACATTTACACGAATTAGAATCCGTGCTGCAGCGACTAAATCTAAAGGGAAAATGAAAATCACGTTTACGGAGGACTAGCAAAACAAAAGTATGCCACTACAGACGAGCTTTGCTCGTCTGTAGTGGGCTATCTCGACGGCATGCAAAACTCTTTAAGCTAACCCCTACGAGACAGCAGAGGCGGCTCTGCGAGATTAGCTCGACGAGTTAGCCATCAAATTGCCTAATGGGCAGAGCCACTGACACCTCCGCTCTCGATTTGCAAGAAAGGGAAAATTATCATGTACAAATGTGGAGCGTATCCAGTAATCGAAAAAACTGCTATTTCAGCGGGAATTTATTCGTACGAAATTCTTTGCCCTGATGTGGTGGAATTAGTTCGCCCTGGGCAATTTGTGCATATCAAAATCGACGGATTTACGTTGCGTCGCCCTATTTCGATTAGCGAAATTGACCGACGTAACGACAGCCTAAAAATCGTATTCGAGATTAGAGGTAGCGGAACTGCGAAACTCACGGGCATAAATGTCGGCGATAATATTGATATGATTGCACCGCTTGGGAATGGGTTCACCCTACCCGATGAAATCGCTGATGACAGGCGTGTAATCCTTGTTGGTGGCGGAATAGGTATTCCTCCACTGCTTGCAATTGCCAAAGAAATGCGGGAAAGTTCGACAGCCATTCTCGGCTTCAGGAGTTATGATAAAATCATATTAGAGGGCGATTTTAAGCGTGTGGATTCTCACGTAATCACCTGCACAGATGATGGAAGCGTTGGGTTTCGCGGACAAGTCACCACACCCTTGGTCGAAGAACTCGACAAAGGCGATGTTGATATGGTGTATTCATGCGGACCTGAACCTATGCTAAAAGCCGTGATTACTGAATGCGTTAAGCGCGATATTCGCTGTGAAGTTTCACTCGAAGAACGTATGGGGTGTGGAGTAGGTGCTTGCGTTGTCTGTGCCTGCAAGACCCTCACTGGCATGAAACGTGTGTGCAAAGACGGACCAGTATTCGACGGTAGGGAGGTTGTGTTATGAGCATGAGAAACAGACGTAAAAAACGCGATTTATCCGTAACAGTAGCGGGGGTGACTTTTCCGAACCCGATTATTGCCGCATCTGGAACGTATGGGTTCGGCGAAGATTATAATGAGCTATACCCTATTAACATTCTCGGCGGAATTTCTTGTAAAGGGCTAACACTTGAGCCTAGGGAGGGCAATCCTCCACCACGAATCGCCGAAACGCCGAGCGGTATGCTTAATTCGGTAGGTTTACAAAACCCAGGGATTGATGTGTTTTTGCAAAAGCATCTGCCTTTTATGAACGAGGCTTGCAAAGCACCTATTGGTAAAAATCGACCAGACACTGTCGTAATTGCAAATTTTGCAGGTGCTACTCTTGACGATTATGTCAAGACTGCTGAAAGGTTGGATAAATCTGACATTTCTATGTTAGAACTAAATATCTCCTGCCCAAATGTCAAAGAAGGCGGTGCAGCGTGGGGAGTTAGTACAGAGAGTGCCGCAAGAGTCACCAAATCGGTACGTGCCGTTACTAAGAAACCGCTCATGGTAAAGCTCACCCCGAATGTTTCTGATGTATGCGAAATAGCGCGTGCAGTTGAATCTGAGGGTGCAGATGCAGTATCTTTAATCAACACACTACTTGGAATGCGGATTGATATCAGAACACATCGCCCAATTCTAAGAAACAACGTTGGTGGTTTATCTGGTGCGTCTGTATTTCCAGTAGCTTTACGAATGGTATGGCAGGTAGCAAACGCCGTAAAAATTGACGTAGTAGGAATGGGTGGAGTAATGACTTCGGACGATGCAGTCGAGATGATGTTAGCGGGTGCAAAAGCAGTGCAAATCGGAACTGTGATTATAAGCGACCCATACTCCCCACTAAAAATCATCGGAGGGATTGAGCATTATATGAACACTCACAACATCAAAGATTTAGGAAGCGAAATTGTCGGTAAAGTTAGGCAATGGTGATAAACATTTATGCGAAAATTAATAATCAAAGGTGCGAAAGAGCATAATCTTAAAAACGTTGATTTAGAACTTCCACGGGACAAGCTGATTGTTATGACTGGGGTGTCTGGGTCCGGAAAATCTTCCTTAGCTTTCGATACGATTTACGCAGATGGTCAGCGTCGATATGTCGAGAGCTTGTCTTCTTATGCACGCCAGTTCTTAGGGCAGATGGAAAAACCTAATGTCGATAGCATTGAGGGTCTTTCTCCAGCTATATCTATAGACCAAAAGACTACTTCACGCAACCCCCGCTCAACAGTGGGGACTGTTACCGAAATCTATGACTATCTTAGGCTGATGTACGCCCGAATCGGAATCCCACATTGCCCGATTTGTAACGCTGAAATCAAGCAGCAAACTATTGACCAGATTGTTGATAAGATTATGGAGATTCCTTCTAAAACCAAAATTCAGGTGATGGCACCAATTGTTCGCGGACGCAAGGGTGAGTATACCAAAGAACTACAGTCATTACGCAAACAAGGTTATGTTAGAGTGAGAATTGATGGTAGCATTTATGAACTCGAAGAAAGCATTAAAATCGACAAAAATAAAAAGCATGACATCGAAGTTATTGTTGACCGACTTATAATCAAAGATGATATTCATTCCCGCTTAACTGATTCACTTGAAATTGCGGGTGGGCTTGCAGGTGGGAATATTTATGTTGACGTTGATGGTGATTCTGAGAAAGAGCTACATTTCAGCCAAAATTACGCTTGCACTGAACATGGCACGTCAATTGAAGAGCTTGTTCCTCGAATGTTTTCATTTAATAATCCTTACGGTGCTTGTAAAAAATGCACGGGGCTTGGCGTTTTTATGAAGGTTGACCCTGAATTGTTACTCCCTAATAAAGATTTGACTATTCGTGACGGTGCAATCAAAGCATCTGGTTGGAACTATACCGATGGTTCGATTTGCCAGATGTATATTGACGGTTTGGCTAAACATTACGGCTTTTCGGTTGACGTTCCAGTGAATGAACTTTCGAGTGAAGTTATTGACATTTTGTTATACGGAAGTAAAGGCAAAAAAATCAAACTAAAACGAGTGTTTGAACGTGGAACTACTTTTTATGACGGCGATTTTGAAGGGTTAGTACACAATCTCGAACGTCGTCATCGTGATACTACAAGCAACTATTCTCGCGATGAAATCAGCCAGTATATGAGTGAAGTGCCTTGCCCTGACTGTAAGGGCGAACGCCTTAACCACGAAGCCCTCGCCGTGACTGTTGGGGGAATCAATATCCAACAGTTTTGCAGACTAAGCATTTCTGATGCACTTGACTTTTCGCGCAAACTATACCTTGAATTGTCGGAGCGTGACAGCGTAATTGGTGAACCTATTCTAAAAGAAGTCAAAGAACGATTAGGCTTTTTAAAAAGCGTAGGTCTTGATTATCTCAGTCTTTCACGCTCAGCTGGAACACTTTCTGGCGGCGAAAGCCAGCGTATTCGGCTCGCCACCCAAATTGGGAGTTCTTTGATGGGCGTTTTGTATATCTTGGATGAGCCTAGTATCGGGCTTCACCAACGAGATAATAACAAGCTGATTTCCACCCTCAAAAAACTTAGAGATTTAGGCAATACTCTTATAGTAGTAGAACACGACGAAGAAACCATGAAAGCCGCCGATTATATCGTAGATATAGGACCTGGTGCAGGTATTCACGGTGGCGAAATCGTATGTGCTGGCACTATGGACGTAGTTAAGGCTTGTGAGAGTTCAATCACAGGTCAGTATTTATCTGGGCGAAAACAAATCCCCGTCCCTAAAGAACGACGTGCGATTGACAAAAATCGAATGCTATCAATTTCAGGTGCACGTGAAAATAATCTTAAAGACATCAATGTCAAACTACCGCTCGGAGTGTTTACTTGCGTCACTGGCGTTTCGGGGAGCGGAAAAAGCTCACTCATTAATGAAGTTTTACACAAACATTTAGCTAACCGATTAAATCGTGCAAGAACTAAAGCTGGTGCTTTTAGAAAAATCCTCGGAACAGAGCATTTAGACAAGGTAATCGACATTGACCAATCGCCAATAGGAAGAACCCCACGTTCTAATCCAGCGACTTATACTGGTATGTTTACCGACGTTCGTGACCTTTTTGCTTCAACTACTGAAGCAAAAATGAAAGGTTACGGACCTGGGAGATTTTCGTTCAACGTAAAAGGAGGGCGGTGTGAAGCGTGCGAAGGCGATGGAATTATCAAAATCGAAATGCACTTCTTGCCGGACGTATATGTCCCGTGCGAAGTCTGCAAAGGTAAACGCTACAGCCGCGAAACCCTCGAAATTCGATACAAAGGCAAAAATATTTACGATGTTTTGCAAATGACGGTGGAGGAGGGAATGGAGTTCTTTGCGACAATCCCACGAATTGCCAAAAAACTAAACACATTATACGATGTGGGATTAGGATATATCAAAATCGGGCAACCTGCAACGACACTTTCGGGTGGAGAAGCTCAAAGAGTAAAACTCGCTACTGAGCTTTCCAAACGTAGCACTGGTAAAACGATTTATATCCTCGATGAGCCGACAACTGGTCTTCATACGGCGGACGTTCATAAACTAATTGAAGTGTTGCAAAAGCTAATCGGAGATGGGAACACTGTTGTTGTAATTGAACATAATCTTGACATGATTAAAACCGCCGATTATGTAATCGATTTAGGTCCATTTGGTGGCGACAAAGGTGGGACAATTGTCGCAATCGGCACACCAGAAGAGGTTGCTAACTGTAAAAGTTCGTATACTGGAGAAGAGCTTAAGAAGGTGCTTTTATGAACAGCGAAAAAAAGCTATTATTAATCGACGGTAACTCTTTAATCAATCGTTCGTTTTACGCAATCAAGCTGCTTTCTAATAAAAGCGGTGTGTTCACTAATGCGATTTCTGGATTCTTCACAACCCTGCTAAAGTTAAGAAGCGAGCTAAACCCCGAATATATCGCAGTAGCCTTCGACTTGCGAAAACCGACTTTTCGGCATAAATTATATGATGGCTACAAAAAAAGTCGCAAAGGTATGCCCGAAGAACTCGCCATGCAAATGCCGTATATCAAAGAAATGCTTGATTATATGGGAATCAAACGTGTAGAACTCGCAGGGTATGAGGCTGATGATTTAATCGGAACTTTGTCAAAAATCGCTGACTGTCACAAAATCATCACCACTGGTGACAGAGATTCTTTTCAGTTGATTGCTGGCGATGTTACGGTGGCTTTACAAAGTACTAAAGAAAGTGTTCTCTATACTCCTGAAACAATCTCCGAAAAGTATGGAATTACTCCACTACAGTTTATCGAAATTAAAGCATTGATGGGGGATACTTCTGACGATATACCAGGAGTTGCTGGAATTGGAGAGAAAACGGCGTTTTCACTCATTACCAAATACAAGACGGTTGATTATATCTATCAAAACCTTGATAGCCTGAATATAGCTAACGGCGTTCGCACAAAACTCGAAAAAGGCAAAGATGATTGTTTTTTGAGCCGTGAACTTGGCATAATTAAAATCGATGTTCCGCTCGACACCGAACTTGAGAGTTATCGAATTACCGTTGGTGAAGCTCAAAAGCTAGCTAAAATGTTGGGAGAGCTTCAGTTACAATCGCTTGCTCGTAAGTTGAAGATTGTACCGGTTACCACAAGTACAATTCCAACAAGCGAATCGCCAAACTCTATTGAAAATTCTGAAATAGCACAAGACAGTGAACGTATTATACAACTCGAACAGGATTTAGATGGCGTACTCCGTGATATGGAACGTGTCGGAATAAAAGTGGATGTGGCAGGACTTATGCAGTTCGGAAAAGAACTTGTTCCACAACTCGAAACACTTACCAAACAAATTCATAAGCTGGCTGGGCGAGAATTTAATGTAGCTTCTCCAAAACAGCTCGGCGAACTCTTGTTCACTAACACGGCAGATGGCGGATTAGAACTTCCGCACGGTAAAAAGACTAAGACTGGGTATTCAACAAACATCGAAACGCTGGAATCACTCGCTGATAAGCATGAAATAATCCCGCTAATCTTAGAGTATCGTGCGTTATCCAAACTGAACTCAACTTATGTGGAGGGTTTGCTCAAGTGTGTTAATCCCGAAAACTCTCGAATTCATACCACCTATAAATCCGAAACTCGAACTGGGCGAATTTCGTCAGTTGAACCGAATATTCAAAACATTCCAGTTAGAACAGAACGTGGGCGTGTCATGCGACGGTTCTTTATAGCTGACGAGGGTAAAGTTTTAGTAGACGCAGATTATTCTCAAATCGAACTTAGAGTACTCGCTGCGATTTCTTGTGATAAGACTATGCTTGCCGCTTTTAAGTCTGGTGCAGACATTCACGCAATTACAGCGTCACAAATTTTTGGAGTAGAACAGAGTCTAATCACACGCGAAATGCGGAGTGCTTCAAAAGCCGTCAATTTCGGAATTGTGTATGGAATGGGGGCGTTTTCGCTAACCAAAGAATTGCAGGCACTCGGCATTCCAGTGACTAACGCCGATTCAAAAGCGTATATCGAGCGTTATCTTGACACGTATGACGGTGTTCGTGCATATTTGCATGACGTAATTCAAAAAGCTAAGCGTGACGGTTATGTCAAAACTATGCTCGGGAGAGTTCGCCATGTGCCAGAATTACAATCATCTAACCACGTCACACGAAATGCTGGTGAACGAATCGTCAAGAACACGCCGATTCAAGGGACGGCAGCTGACATAATCAAAATTGCTATGTTGAAAGTAAACGAAAATCTGGCACAATCTGGCATTAATGCAAAGCTGATTTTGCAGATTCACGATGAACTGATTGTAGAAGCTGACGCTTCTTTTGCCGAACAGGTCGCTGCGATTGTCGAAAGCCAAATGCTCGCCGCTGGTAAAGAAGTCGGAATCGATTTAGCTGTCGATGTACGATGCGGACTTTCTTGGTACGAAACACATTGACTGTTCTAAAGAAGATTACAACTAGTCCCACGGTAATTTATGCAACTTTTTGAGAACACAAAGCGTGTTATATACAAAGCATATCAAAAACTAAAACAATCGTGCGATTACAAGAAAGGCAAAAAATCATGAAAATTCAAACACTAAAAAAACCACTCGCAATTCTATTATCGTTTTCTCTGATTATAAGCCAAATAATTCTGCCAACAACGGCGACTTTTATTGTCGAGGACATAGTAGGTGAAGCTGGCTGGGGTTGGGATTTTCAGAAACACGTGGCTGGTAATGCTGCTGAAAATCCGATTAACTTTGCACTAATCAGAGGAGTTAGATTTACGTTCGACATTGTGGGACAATGTTCTGACCAAGATGATGGCGAAATCTGCACAAATTGCGTTGCTGTTGCATGGAACACTGCTCCAGAATTAACTGGCTGGCAAGATAGGAATTTCTGCTATTTAGGCTATGACGGTGTTTATAAAGTTGATTTATCCGACTATGCGTATAGCGGATGGGAGGGTATGACTTGGCTACAAGTGTCAGGTGCAATCCGTAACGACAACTTGAGCGGCTCGATTTTAGTCGAAATCCTCGGTGAAGATAACGCGATGTTAAGAATGGGGCAATACTGCTTTTGGGACGATTGCAACTGTGTTTTCTATAACATCTCTGAAAATGATTTGACCTCAAATGAACTTTTAGAAATGCTCGAAAACGGCGAAATTTCCGAAAACGTCAATCACTTATGGGCTGGTGGGAATGGATTTAATGACATTTCAATGTTTGCACGATTTACAGAACTGCGAACTTTATATTTATGGGATTTTAACGGCGGATTCACCGATGTCACGGCTTTGGGCGGATTAACCGAGCTTAGAAGGCTCTACTTATCTTATGCCAGAATAAATGATGTCACTCCGCTAAAATCGCTTATAAATTTAGAAACGTTGTATTTATATGGAACTCCACTAACTTTAGAACAAGTAGAAGAATTACGACAAGCCTTGCCGCATACCGAAATCTTTTTCGGTAGAGATATAGAATCGTGTTTGCGTTGCGAAAATCCCGATTGCCACGGTGGTATCGACTGCCCTGAATGGAGTTGCTACTGGTGTGGAGAACCAGATTGTTTCGGCGATAACTGTTGTTGGCATTGTCGCAGAACCAATTGTAATGAAGATTGTCTAAATTTCTGCGGAATTTGTGGTGAAACGATTGATGAATGCGATTTTAGTTGCGAACACCTTGAATATTGTGAAGCGTGTAGTATTGTTAATTGTATGTACTCTTGTTTAGACTGTCCGTTTTGCGACGAGCCTTTCTCTGAATGCGAAGCGAACTGCGATGGATGGGATGATTTTTTTGATACGCCATACGAGAACAGAATATGTCCGTTTTGCGGTGACTTATGGAGGGAATGTTTCAATAATTGTATCATGGTTTACTGTCACATTTGCGGTCTGACCACTGAAGAGTGTAATGACGATTGCTCTTTTATCAACTTCTGCATCAATTGCGGAAGTGCAATCGAAGATTGTATTGCGTTTGCGTGCTTAGATGAAATCGTAGAAGTCTGTCCTGTCTGTGAAAACTCAGATTGTTCTTGCCCAGTGGTTGTGCAATGTTCTTGTGTATTCGGTGATTGGAACAATTTAAGACGTCATATATGTATGCAAGAATTTGTTCAGCACAGATGGAGAATATGTATTTTCATGCAAACCTGTTCTGAAATTGAAGAAGAATTTATCACTATTCCACCAACACCCTGCAATTTTGATGATTGTGAGCGTTGTAATCCCCCAATTACATCACAGTGTGAATGCAAAAACTGTAACAGATGCGGATTCCTCGGTGGCGAATATGGGTTCGGGCATGTAACTGGTGGTAGAAACATTACGATTGCTGATGCACTCGCAATTCTTCGATACCTCGTTGACTTATCTAGCCCGATTGATGACAGCGACAACTCACGAGCGGCAGCAGCGATTACAAATCCAGGTGGAAACATAACAATAGCAGATGCCTTGGCGATTTTGCGGTATCTTGTTGACTTGCCAAGTACACTAAATTCCGATGAAGGTCAAACAAGAGCATAACAACGGAAAGGTTAGTGCAATCAATGAACGAAAATTCAAATCTCTGGTGGCGTTACCCGCGATTCTTTACGTCCGACATGAACCTTAACCCTGAAGATTTACGCCATGCCAAACAAGTATTACGCTTGAAATCTGGCGATAAAGTTGTTTTGTGCGAAGACGGAGTGGATTTTCTCTGTGAATTAAATAGCGAATTGGTAGGCGCTCATATAAACGATAGTGAGTGCATATTCACAATTCTCGAAAAGCATACTAATCAAGCCGAACCGAGCATTCATCTACGGCTGTTTCAGTGTTTGCCGAAATCCAGTAAGTTTGATTCTGTTGTACAAAAATCGGTTGAGCTTGGTGTGTCTGAAATAGTCCCGCTTGTTTCAAGGCGATGTGTTTCACGTCCTGATGAAAAAGTTTTTTCAAAAAAAGTTGAGCGTTGGAATAAAATCGCTTACGAGGCGGCGAAGCAATGTGGACGCGGGCGTGTTCCAAAAATATCTATAGCTAATCAAAAATCCCCTATAAATATTCGTGAAGCACTCAACGAATATAACGACGCACATCTGGGCATAATATTCTATGAATGTGGTGGCAAAAAATTAAACGAAATTTTATGCGGCGATGATTATAATAGTAAAACAATAAATCTAATAATCGGGAGCGAAGGCGGGTTCGAGCCTGATGAAGTCAAGCTCGCTTGCGAAAACGGCTGGAAAGTCGCAACTCTGGGCAATCGGATTTTGCGAACTGAAACAGCACCAATCGCAGCAATTTCTATTATAATGAACCTTACTGGTAATATTTAGATGTATATTTAAGAAAAATTTTGTTTTAATTGTGCTAAAACACTTGAAAAATCACAATAAATGCGGTATAATAGAGTTATAGTGTTTTTAGGCAATACTGCACAATTCACAAACGCACAATCCACTTGCATATTTGTATCCATGCTTCGTTAATTTTCGCTTAAATATCAACGAACATTCGCACGAAAATTGCCTCGTCTGGCTATAGTGTACGCTGGAATTGTGCAGGTGTTGCCTTAACAAAACGTATAAAAAGAAGGAAGGTATGTAAAATGAAAGGTTTAGGGGTAGCTATATTCGGTGTTGTGGCGTTGTTAATCGGCGTGGCTGTAGCAGTTGCACTGATTCGCAAGAGAAGACGAGAAAGATTTGTGGAATTTGACGATTTCGATACAGAAGTTGATGATGAGGAATTTGAGCATTTCTTCGGAACTGGTACAGATGACAAAAACACTTCTGAAAAATAATCGCTTTTGTTTTCTAAGCTAAATAACAATCCCCCCATTCTTGATTTAATCGAGAATGGGGGGATTGTTATTTATACATATTGCACAAAAAATCGAACCTATTTTTTTTTTTTTTTTGTGCAGTATGCCGATTTCTCCAAATTTGATTAAATTTATTTGGAAATCTCTTGACAAAGTCTATAATATGCGATATAATAAAGGCAACACCGCACAATTCCAGCGTGCAAGATGCGCTGTCAAATTTTAGGCTATACAAGGCGATTTTTGTGCGAATAACCATAAGATATTTAAGCAAAAATCAACGCAGTAGAGCCTAAAATATGCAAGTAGATTGTGCGTTGCGAATTGTGCGGTGTTGCCTAAAATAAAAATATTGTAGACGAAAGGTAACAGGTGAAGTCATGAAGAAAAAATTGCAAGTTTTATTATTGTCGGTGTGTATTAGTATGGCAGTAAATGTATTGGGGTTGTGTTTGAGCTCAAGTTCAATTGTGGCAAACAACGACGAAGACTATTCCAGCACAGATACAGAATTACTAATACCGATACATTTTGTTATCACTGATGCAAATGGAAACCATGTAGAATCTGGCGAATTTGAACTTGGTTATTTGACACAGCGAAATTTTGAACCATTATCCACAACGTTTTCGATACCACGCAACGGTTCTTTGACTTTTAGACCTTCTGGTCAGTATGGGTGGGTTGTACCTGCAAATTGGAATCTTGTTTTTAGTTACACTCTTGGGAGAAGAGCACTTATTCAGCAGGTCATTCATAGAAACACTTCTGCATCACTTGGTACAGTTGTGAACAATTCAACTGCCGAAGTTTCTTGGGTTCGTGGTGCTTTCCGTGCACCAACAACTGCGAACTATTCACTTACTTTGCATAACTGGAGTAATAGTGCCCTTCCTATAACAGTAAATTCAGTTCGGATTTCACAAAATGCCCCTGTTGGATGGCATGGAGCTGGATAATTCATTACCACCTCTTCGGAGGATTCCCTTTTTGCGAAAGGGAGATTAAACGAGGGTTTAATGGAAAGTATATAAGTGATCCCCCATTCTTGATTTAATCGAGAATGGGGGATTGTTTTAAGTGATGGTTGTACCTGCCTAACGGCAATGTCCTAGCTCCGCTTACGGGCATCTTATTTGGCTTGCCTACGTCAGGCATAAAGTGTGGGAAATGAATTCCCCCATTTTATGCCCTTATTTGGCTTTCTTTTTACCACGATAAGTTGCGATGTTGGAGGCATGGTCAGAAACCCTCTCGAAATCGCCAAGCATATTTACAAAGAGCATTCCAGACTCTGGTGTGCAAACTCCTTGTTCCAAACGTTGGACGTGATTATTTTTGAGCGTTTCGACTTCGCCGTCAATTTCATCTTCCATGATTTTGATTTGAGCTATTTCGTCATAATCTTCTTTTTGGCTTACAAGATATTCGATTGCGTTTTCTAACACTGTGTCAACTTCTTTAGATAATTTTCGCAATTCTTCAACCGCAACTTCAGAGAAAAGCTTTTTATTTTCGATAAACGGCATACTAAATTCCATGATGTTTTCGGCATGGTCGCCGATTCGTTCGATATCATTTAACACATGATGGAACGAGCCAATTAGTTTTCGATCAGACTCTTCGAGTTCCATTGCAGTTACACGTACAAGATATTTAGTGATTTCGTGGTTTAAGAAGTTAATTGTCTTTTCATTTTTCTTGATTTGTTCTCCGAGTTTGGTGTTTCGATTTAAGAACATATCTACTGAAAGCCGATAGTTGTCGAGAGCTAATCTTGCCATACGCTCCACTTCACTTCGAATTTGTTCAACAACAACTTTAGGCATAGTAAGCATCCTTGAATCGAGATGGACTAACTTTTCTGAATCTCCTTCGTTTTCACGCACTGGAACAATAAGTGTTGCGATTTTTACAATTCCTTTTAAGAACGGTAGCAAAACGATAGTGGTGCTGACGTTAAAGAATATATTCGCTATTGCAATTTGCCTACCAACGTGTGGGAACAATGCATCAGGGTCAATTTCGCCTGCGGCTTCACTTGCTGCAAAGGTGGTTTCGATAAAGTTGATATACCCAAACGGCATTAGAGTGATAAAGGTGAATAAAATCACACCCATACAGTTAAATATAAGGTGAAGAATCGCCGCACGTTTAGCAGTTCGTGATGCACCAATGGTCGAGATTAGTGCTGTGAAACAAGTACCGATATTTGCACCATACGTGATAAACATCGCACCTTGTAACCCTAATACCCCAGACATTCCGAGTGCGATTGCTATACCAGTAACAGCAGATGAACTTTGGAACAGGGCAGTAGCAACAATTCCAACTAAGATGCCGATTAGTGGGTTGCTTGCGTATTCAAAGAGGGACACAGCAAATTCGTTCGTTCTAAGAGGGCGTAAAATATCTGTCATCATAAGCATACCGAAGAAGAGTATCCCGAGCCCTGCTAAAATCTGCCCTCTGTATTTGAGTGACGGTTTTTTCGCAACAATCATAATTGATAAACCGATTGCAATCGCTATATACGAAATATCGCCGACATTTAACGAAACTATTAAACCAGTAATAGTCGTACCGATATTTGCACCCATGATTACGCCAGCGGCTTGTACTAAATTCAAGAGCCCAGAATTTACAAAACCTACCGTCATAACCGAAGTCGCCGACGAGCTTTGGATGATTGCTGTAAGTAACGCACCCGTTGCTACTGCCAAAAATCTGTTTTTAGTGAACCAACCGAGAATTTTCTTAAACTTAGAACCTGCAGCAGCTTCTAACCCCTCTCCCATCAGCTTCATTCCGTAAAGGAATAGTGCTAATGCTGCAACCAGCTTTGCTATTTCCATAAAACTCATAATCTTTTACCTCACATTTTTGTTTTTTGTCTTTACAAAACGATTATACCACGTGTTTTTATAAAATTCAACAAAGTTTACGTAAAGATTATGTAAGAAAAAGTAAGGTTTAGGTAAGGCTTTTGTAAAACCGAAAAAACACAAGCGTTTTGTTGCGGTTTAATATAGTAATACTATCTCGCTTGTCCTCATATGCTTTAGACAAGCATACAAGCGTATAGTACAAGCGAAGGAGTTACAGTTCATGAAAAAAATCGGACTTTCGGAGGTGGAGGCTCAAAAAAGGCTTTCACAAGATGGCGAAAACATACTTGCACAAGGCAACAAAATCAAACCGCACCAGCTTTTTGCAGGACAGTTCAAAGATGTAATGGTGATTATTCTTTTAATCGCAACTGCGGTTTCTCTTATCATGGGTGAATATTTAGATGCAACTGCGATTGTGATAGTGGTTGTTTTAAACGCAATTCTAGGATTCATTCAAGAATACCGTGCGGAAAAGACGCTTGAGGCACTCAAGAAACTATCCGCCCCGAGTGCGTCAGTCTATCGTGATGGGAAAGTGGTTCAAATTGAATCATCTAAAATCGTAAAAGGCGATGTGGTTCGGCTTGAGGCTGGTTCACGTATTCCAGCCGATTGTAGGCTTAATAATCCGATGGCTTTTCAGGTAGACGAGTCACTACTTACCGGAGAAAGCCTACCAGTGCAGAAATCCAACGGAGATGAAATTTTTATGGGGACTTCTGTTGTAAGAGGGCATTCTCTCGCCACTGTAACGCAAACTGGGTTCAAAACGCAGATGGGGCAAATTTCAAGTATGCTTTCTGAAACCAGCGATGAGAAAACGCCACTTCAAAAACGATTAGGCGAACTCGGTCGAACCATCGGTGTAATTTGTATTGTTGTATGTATTGCGGTAAGCGTTCTTGGCGTGATTCAAGGTTACAGAATTTTTGATATGTTGTTCACTGGAATTTCACTTGCTGTTGCGGCGATTCCTGAAGGCTTGCCTGCGGTGGTGACGATTTCGTTAGCGTTAGCGGTCAGGCGAATTTATAAGCAAAGGGCTTTGGTGAACAAACTACACTCAGTCGAAACGTTGGGTTGTGCCAACGTAATTTGCACAGACAAGACTGGGACGCTCACTCTAAACAAGATGAAAGTCACCGAAACTTGGACACCAGATTCGGACAGTGGCACAAATTCGCATAATTTATCAAACCTTCAAAAATGTGCGGCACTTTGTAACAACGCTCTCAAACAACCTGATGGTAGTTATTTAGGCGACCCTACTGAAATAGCACTTATGGAATACGCCGAACTTAGCCAAGTCAACACAAATGGTTGTACTCGCACCGATGAAATCCCTTTCGATAGTTCGGCACAATTTATGTCGGTGACAGTAAACGGCGACAAATGGTTAAAAGGTTCACTCGAAGCGATTTTGCCCAAATGCCGTACTAATTTAAGTTCAGTTCAAATCACCAAAATTCGCAAAGCATATGAAAGCATGACTAAAAAAGGATTACGATGCTTGGCCTTCTCTCGAGGCGAAACTTTTGTAGGAATAGCGGGATTATCTGACCCGCTACGCCCTGAAATTAAAACCGCCGTACGTAAGTGTAAAAAGGCGGGCATTCGTGTGATTATGCTGACCGGCGACCATAAGAATACCGCCGAAGAAATCGCACGACAAGCAGGGATTACAGAAGTCCATGCGAGGATGAGCCCTGCCGACAAGCTAAGAATAGTAAAAGCCCTCAAAGCAGAAGGCAACATAGTGGCCATGACTGGGGACGGTGTCAATGATGCACCAGCTGTTAAAGAGGCCGCAATTGGTGTAGCGATGGGAATTCAAGGCACAGATGTCACCAAAGAGGCGGCACAATTAGTCCTACTTGACGATAATTTCGCAACACTCGTAAACGCAATTGAGCAAGGGCGAACGATTTATAATAACATCCGAAAATCGATTAAATATATGCTATCGTCTAACATAGGTGAAGTTCTTACAATGTTTGTAGCGATGTTGCTTGGAATGCCGTTGGTGCTAATCCCGATTCAAATTTTGTTAATCAATTTAGTAACCGATGGACTACCAGCAATCGCACTTAGTATGGAACCTTCTACCGACAAAGTCATGGAACAAAAACCGCGTAAAAGCAAAGAAAGTATATTCGCAGGAGGAATGTTTTTTGGCATAGTCATGCGTGGAATCGCAATAGCACTTTGCACACTCGGTGCGTATTATATTAGCCTTGATTTTGGTGTAGAATACGCTCGAACTGCTGCTATGGCAACCCTCGGCTTATCGCAACTAGTGTTCGTGTTTGAGTGTAAGGACAAAAATCGTGGGATTTTTAACGCACGATATCGCAACAACCCACATCTTGTATTAGCGGTATTTGCCTCTGCCGCAATTATCGCCGTCGCAATGGGAACTACGTGGCTTTCTTCGATTTTGCAGAGCGTTCCTCTGGGTAGCGAAACTATTCTAATTGTATTGGCGTTTGCTGCTGGGCTTCCGATTATTAAAGGTGTCGGAAAGCTGTTTATGTCCACAAAGTAGCTTTGCCCCCATTCCAGAGCAAAATCTGGAGTGGGGGATTTGTACATATTGCACAAAAAAAGCCTCGACAAGCTCCCGTGTCAAACATTTCTCGCCTACAATATTCTTAGCGACAGATTGCAATTCAGCAGACCTTTCGACAACCCAAAATTGTAGATGGTCTTGCAAAGTAGGTGGTGATGTTGCCGAAACTGGAATCACCAAACTCGCTAAAAATTACAACCAATAAAGACAAAACTATTCTCATACCCTATTCCTCCAGACACCAATCTCGCTTGGTAACCCAACAAGATACCTCAATACCTGAAGAGCGTCATCAATATCAATCTCGCCATTGTCGTTGAAATCGTGCATTCTGATTGTCGCCTCATTCGGGAGGTCTACGAGGTAGCGGAGGATTTGCAAGGCGGTGTTTATGTTGACGGAGATTTGACTTCTCCTAAAATCTTTACTTTTACAGAAATCGCAGTTGTAGCAGAAGTTACAAGTGACTTCTACAATATCAAACTCGCTGAATTGCGGAATAGCTCGATAGGCGTTGTATGCACCGAGAGGGACGTAAATGGTTTGTAAAGCACTGTTGTAAAAAATATTTCCTAATGACCTTGGTGGTGTGGGGGACTTAAACACTACACTTGTGAGGAGAGGCGTGTTTGCAAAAGCACCACTACCAATATGCCAGACTCTATTAGGAATTATTACTGTAGAAAGGGAGGTGTTACTAAACGTGCCTTCTCTAAACGCCAGGCTATTACTACCAGAAATATGGTTAACACTGTTAGGAATTACAACCCCTCTAAGGGACTGAAAAGAAAGCTCTCCAATGTGCGTAATTCCATAAGGTATAACCACCGTTTCAACATATAAGTTACGTTTCAAACAGAGTTCGGATGGACACGACGACGACAAAGAGACCTCCTCAACCATAAGTTGCCCAATCTCAGAGGGAATCGTTATATTGGTTTCTGTGCCAGTATAACCAATTATTTCCGCAACCACCCTATGACCGTAATGGAACACATCAAATAGCCAATCGCCATATTGTTTAGCTCCACACCTTCCACACGGCAGTGACATTGCAGGTGTAACAAATACTAACGCCATAATTATAATCGCAATTAAAGTAGACAAAAATTTCTTCATATCACACCCCCAAAACACACGAACTGCGATACCGTGGATTTATACCGCTACAATCAACACGCTCACACGCAGGACAAACATACACTTCGGTTGATGCAACCATATCTGCCATAATTGACGTGACTGTAAAAGCAACCACTGCAATTAAAGCCACAATTCGCTTTATCATACCCTATCCCTCCAAAAGTCGAGTTCGCTCGGGGCATACTCTTGTTTGGCTAAGATTTAGGTGTCGATTTTAATGTCGGTTCTTTGATTGTAGGGTCGCTTTTTTCACAACACTCCATCAACACACGCTTGATAATTCGCTCCATAGCTTCGTATTGTTTTAAGTCATTAAGTTCATTTAATGACGTGAAAATAGCCACCATTTCTGGTTTAGTCAAAATCAACCCCTCCTTTTTCGATATAAATTATTATGATTATACCACAATTTTTGCACATTGTCAATAGATTTATATAAAGTCATTGTAATAAAGCCAAACAACATTCATGAACCGAAAAACCGTGGTCTTTTGACCACAGTTTTCTCTTTATCCGAAAAGTTGCACAATCCCTTGCCCGAAGCCTTGACAAACCCGCCAAAGTGTGGTATAGTGATACAAAAGGGGGTGTTCGTTATGGATACTGCAACCATTGAAAGGTGCGATATTATGACTGATTATCAGTTTAAATCCATCATAAAAATGGCGGTTAATATTGTAGATGAAGCCAAGGACAAAAAAGATGCCTCGAAAAAATTACGAAATCTTTTGCCTGAGAAAGAACGTGATACGTTCACACAAACACACTCTACCGAACAAAGCGAATAAACCCACCCACAGAAAAGTTCCACAGCCTCTCGCCCTAATCCTTGACAAAACCCGCCAAAATGTGGTGTAGTGGTTACAGAGGGAGGTAGGAACATGATACAAACAGAAACACGCCACGCTGAGAAAAGCAGTTTGTTCAAATTGCTTTTGGCAGAATACACTGGGGATATTTATACCAAAATAGCACATACCAAAGCATCAATGGAAAAAGAAGACGTTGAAGATGTAATGAATGAGTTTGAAAAATGGAAAAAGTCAAAGCCAAACAACAATGAAAAAAATCGGTTAGCGATATGCTAACCGATTTTTATTGAAAGTTCGGGTGTAATACCCCGACACTCTGCGTCGGTTCTCACGCGCGAAGCAGAGAGGGGTGCAGGGCTTGCCCTGCGGTGTTACCGAACATTACGTTTAGTCGGTCTCGGTCGAATCACCGCCACCGCCGCCGCCACCGCCGCCGCCACCGTCGTCGTCGTCGAATCTAAAAGCTCCAGCGCCTTCGTTTCCGTAAATGCCCCAAATCCTCGTACGAGTACGTCCCTCATCTCTATCCCACGCAGCTTCACCTGACGGCATTACTCCTGTTATCCTGTAAAGAATCCCAACGAGGTTGCCGTCTCCATCCCCAAAGTATTGGATGTTTCTGACTCCGTCTTCAACGTCATCTCCCATAGCAGCTTCAACAGCATCTCTGATTGCGGTTTCAGTGATGGGGTCATTTCTTGAATCAAGTCGAGTGATTTCAGCCGCTGCTGCTCTGAAAATGTTTGCCGCATCAGAATCCGCCGAGCTAATACGTGAACTTGTCACGTGGTTCATCAAAAGCGGAATCAGAATCGCTGCGAGTACTCCGATGATTGCAATAACAACAATCAACTCAACGAGGGTGAAGCCTTTCTTGGCTTTCAGGGCTTGTAATCTC
>WRGW01000103.1 GCA_009786985.1 Oscillospiraceae bacterium | reverse complement strand
TCTACGAGGTGGCAGAGCCACCTCGTAGGGATTAGCTCTTGTTTGGCTTTCCTACGTCAGGCATAAAGTGTGGGAAATGAATTCCCCCATTTTATGCCCTTGTTTGGCTTACGAAGTGTAGATATGATAATTAGGTTTACCTTGTTTGTTATTTTTTTGTGCAAAATATAATGCTTTATCTGCTTCAGCTATTAGCTGTTTAGGGCAGTTTGTACCTTTTACCGATGAAACGCCGATGCTAATCGGTATATTTATTTGTGTCGCAACGCTGACGCAAAAATATCCTTCATACAGCTTGACAATTAGTTCTTTACAAAGTAGCTCGATGCTGTCAACATCATCTACATTTGAAGGGCGCTCGGGGATACATAGTGCAAATTCACTTCCACTGTATCGCCCTGCGAAACCAGTTTGACTTTCTTTTAATGCAGATGATGTTGTTTCAATTGCATTTTTGAGATGTTCAGCTGTAAATCTGATTATTTCATTGCCGATTTTATGACCAAATTGCTTATCAATTGTTTTAAAATTGTTTAGTGTTACAAATAACACGGTTGCCTTTTCAGGGTTTGGCGAAAATTCGAGTGTTTTTTTTAACAGTTTCTCGAAAGTGTTGCGGCTATATAAGTCCGTTAAGTAGTCAAATTCTAACTTGAAATCTTTTTCGAGTGGCTCTTTAGCTTTGATTTCTTTATATGTTGTTTCAGCTTTTTGTAAAATTAAATTTAAGTCATTGATAATTTCGCCGTATTCGATATATTCGCTACTTTTTACGTTTTGGGCGAACTTGCCTAGAGTGGTTTGAAGTGTTTCTGCTTTGATTGGTTCAAACAGAGGTTCATCATAATTACTCGGATGAGCTTTACGAATTGTATCAGTCAAAAGATTTAGTGGTGCAAACAGGTTCTTAAAACGTACTAATATAAAAATTAAGTTGATAATCCCAAGCCCGCCTGCAATCGCTAACGCTATAGAAAACACGCCCCAAGCGGTGTTTGTTGCATCTGCCATAGGTTCTAGTGAAATCAAACGCCATCTTGTTCCAGCTACGTTTTTAATCGTTCCGAAATGCCTGCCACTCTCGAACTGAGATTCGCCGTGTTCTGCGAACAAAGTTCCTGCGTTATACGCATTTACGCTGTTGGTTAGAAGAGTACCTTGTTCAACTTCAGAACTTACGATGTTTCCACTTTCGTCGAAAATCGCAAGAACGCTTCGACTTTGAGGAGTAAAACCTGATTCGTTAGTTTCGTTAGATACAGGGCTTCTTGGTGTAGCAACGATTTCTGTGTTATTCAAAGTAATATCGAACATATATTCAACAAGCGGAGCTGTGTCGGCTTTGATTACTATATATCCGAGAACCGTACTTCCTTGAATTGCAGTTAGTGGTCGTGCTATAAAAAATCTTGTGTTATTGTCGTAAAATTCTGATACAGGGGTTGGTAGCGGTGCGAGTGTCGTGAGTGCGTCGGTGTCACGAAAAAACTCAGCTGGTGAATAGCTGTCGGTGTGGCTTGCAAAAATCATTCCAGTATTGTCGGTGAGCAAGATGTCATAAATTCCGATTTTACTTTCAGCATAAGCTGTTATAAATTCACGTGCTTTTGCACGAGATTCGGGTTCGATCGCTGAAAGTCTGACTATATCTAAATTTGCCGCCGTGTCTAAAAAAGAGATGTATTCAGCTATAATTGTAGAAAGTCCAACTCCTCTTGAATTAGCTAACATTGCAGATGTATCAGAAGCTTGGCTTGTGGTGTGTGATAAAAGCATAATAAGCCCAGTAAGTGCTGATAAAGCAAGAGGGAGAGTTATAAAAAATGCCATGTACTTTATAAAACTACCCTTAAGGCTTTTGGATTTTTTGAGCCTTGGTTGTTTAGGCATCTTAAGCTCAAACATAGGGCGTTCGGGGTGAGTTTGTTTAGTGAATTCTGATTGTTCGGTCTTATTTTTGGGGGTTTCGGGTGAAACGCTCATCTCAAAAACAACTCCTTCTCGAGCAGTTCTTTTTCTCTTTCGAGTTGACGCTCTTCAATCTGGATTCTGGTTACATAGGAAGAAATCATCTCTTCTTGATATGGTTTGATGTCAATAAAAGCACAACCATAGCCAGTGATTTCGCCAGCGTTGTCTCTTTGAACTCTAAGTATCCTCGCAGTAGTGCGTAGTTTATGTTCGCCTAAAACTGTCGAAAAAGTCAACAAATCTTCTTTCTCGAAGCATAGGTTATCATCAATGGCAATAAATACGCCTCCTATGTTTATGTCTTGGATTCGTCCATATAGGTTTGAGGTTTTAAATGTCACGACCTCTTCCCCGCGTGTGGCACTGAGAATGCGACAGTTGATTTCAGTTTTGATTTTGTAAAAACGTCGCTTGTCTTCAAGTCGAACTTCTTCGTTATAATTGACGCGTAAGTCCAGAGTTCGGTCAGACGAAAATTCAACATGAGTGATATGTCTGATTCTCTCTCCAGATTTGTTGTTGAATACAACCCCAAACTGATGACCAACTTCAAATCGTGGTAGTTTTTTGCCACGTATGCTCAAAGCGTCAGTATTATTTTTGCCAAAAGAATAGTTCTTCTTAAATTCAAGAAGCATTTGGTTGCCTTCAAAGATTTGAATGCTTTTAATTCGCTTAGGATTTGGCATGATTCGTTCTCACCTTTCCGAGTTATGCAGTTTTATAAACAATACCACAAAACTCATTAGAAACAACCGATTATATTTTATTACTCTTGCACTTAACGGTTGACAAATTTTCGTGCAGAATTTTTATTGACAAGTTCGGGTGAATACCCCGACGCTCTGTGTCGGTTCTCTCGAGCGAAGCGAGAGGGGTGCATGGCTTGCCCTGAGGTGTTACCAAACATTTTCA
Organism: Oscillospiraceae bacterium; assembly: GCA_009786985.1. Classification (GTDB taxonomy): domain Bacteria; phylum Bacillota; class Clostridia; order Oscillospirales; family Ruminococcaceae; genus Ruminiclostridium_E. Next base: position 37,239 of record WRGW01000103.1, on the reverse strand, counting down.
AACAAGGCGATTTTTCTGCGAATATCCGCTGATATTTAATGAAAAACCAACGCAGTGTTACGATAAAAAGACAAATGAAAATGTCGAGTGTTAGGTGCATGGGTAATATTACTCCGCAACGAAAGTCTTAACACTCACGGCAAAGCCGCTCGTGACTTTCGTTGCTCAAAATGTCCCTGTTTCTCGTTTGTCGACGGAAAACAACCGAAACAGTTGGGCAGATATTAATTCACAAAAATGTCAAGACATTTGTTGCGAATTAATATAATAAAACATAATCATTATTAAGTATATAACATTTTACGAAATAAATCAAGCGTTTTTGCTATTTTTTTTTGTTTTTTTGAATTAACAAGAATTACCGTCTATACAAAACGAAAAAAATATGTTATACTGAAAGAGAATCTATAAATATTCATAAAAATCAGGTGGTTAAGTATGAAGAATTTTTTCCATTGTGACGCTAATATGTATAGAAAAAAAGTTCGTGCTTTTTTTGAATATACTGCTGCCCCTGCTGTGTTTGTGGCTATATTCCTCACGATTTGTTTGCTACTCAGCCTTCATAATCTTATGAATAGTGGGTTATTATTTCCTGCTATTTTAGTAGTTGGGGGTATTATATTTGTTTTTTCGTTAATTACACGTATTTTAATTGAAATCACAGAATATTGTATAAGAGTGCATTCGAGGTATACCTACATAGAAATTGGTCTTAAAGATGTTATAGTTAGCTTATACGCAGGGAGCTATGCACATTTTGGGCAGAAAAACGTCTTCCGTAAAATAATTGTAATTCCTCTGGAAACGTTTGTGTCAGCGGAAATTTTGGAAAATTCACGCAAGAATAGTCGCAAAAACCAACGTATTTTGATTAAATTAAAGAATTCTAAAATTCGAGTTTATAGTGGAAAAAGCGAACGCCTTGGCTATAATTTTAGAGAAGGCGATTTTAGATTTAATGAATTTTATTATCAAGAAGGACACGACTTTAAGTCGATGAGTGAAATCATAATACCTGGTAAATTTGGAAGTGCTAAAACAATCGTTGCTTCGATTAGAGCTGCTAAAGAGCGTTTTGAAGTTCTCCCACCTGAAAACCCTTATATATTCAAAGAATTAGCGTTTGTGAAAGCTCGAAAAGTTGAAGAAAAAAGCCGAAGATTGCGTGATTTTTGACAAATCTCACAAAAATGTTCGTTTAAAAGCATGAATTTTTGTGAAATTTTATTGTAATTTCATGTTGAATTTTTGACGAATGTGTAGTATAATAGAAAAGTGAATATTAACAAGGGGGGCATAAAAATGGGTTTATTTAATACAACTCACTTTAGAGTTTTAGAACAAGGTTTGCAATTCACCTCTGCTAACACGAGGGTGATTGCTAATAATATTGCTAATATAGACACTCCTGGTTTCAAATCAAGATACTTAACTTTTTCTGGAGTTTTGCGCGACAGAATGGATAGAAACGCCGACCACAGATTTCAAAGAGAACTTCATGTCAGAACAAATGATGTATTTGTAGATGAAATTACAAGTGGACAACCTGATGGTAATAATGTTGATTTTGAATTCCAAGCGTCTTTATTGCGTCAAAATGCACTTAGGCAAGAATCGTTGATGGTTCAGCTTGAAGCGGAATTTAGAATGCTTAGGGCTGCTATGCGAAAACAATAGTAAACAAAACAAATTAAGAAGTATAGTAATAATCGGAAAAAACAACAAGTGAAAGTTTGCAAGAAGTATTTAAGCACTGATTTTGAAGGAGGGTAAATTCATGGGAACGGGTAGTTTTTTACCACATCTCACTATTCCGGTGTCTGCTATGTCGGCACAGCGGTTGAGAATGGATGTAATTGGACATAATGTAGCTAATGCGTCTACTACTATGACTGAAGCAGGTGAACCTTTTAGAAGGCAAATCACTACATTTAGTGAGGTGCAAGGTTTCAGGAATATAGATGCAAGGCGACGCGATAGAGCTTTTGGCGAAATACTTAACATGACTCTTGCAGAAAGAAGAGAACTGAATACGAATAGAGGTGTTCAGGTATTTGCTGTTGTGAGAGACCATCAAACACCGTTCACCCCAGTATATGACCCTACTCACCCTCATGCGAATGAAGAGGGTTATTTCTTCATGCCAAATGTAGATGTGGCGGAAGAACAAATGGACTTTTTGGCGGCATCACAATCTTTCTTGAACAATTTATCGGTGTATAACACACTTACGAGTTTGGCTCAAAGAAGCCTTACTATGGGCAGAGGGTAAGCAAAACAAGAGTATCCCCCGCAAAACGGGCTTTGCTCGTTTGGAGTGGGGTATCTCGACGGAAGCCAAACAAGGGCTAAAACGCTAAATTTTAAATTTTTGAAAATATTAAAGGTGGAATTATGAATATTATACCTATAACTACTCATGTGGGTTCGATTGGAACGCCTACAAATAACACAAACAATCAAAATGATGCTGGTTCACGTATTGATACTGAACAGCCGACTTTTCTTGATGTTTTTTCGCGCGTAATGAGCGATGCTATCGACACAAACCAAGTCGCTAATCAAGACAGGATTGCGATTATGCTTGGCGAAACCGATAATCTTGAACAAATGATGTTAAACATCACAAAAGCTGAAATTGCTACAGATTTACTCGTAACTGTTCGTAACTCTGTGTTAGATGCTTACAATGAAATTATGAGATTGCAATTCTGATTATAGCTTAACTTGCAAACAGTAACAAAATTTATTTCTATTTTTGTATAGAAAGAAAAGGAAGATTGTTAGGATTATGGAAAAATTCAAAGGTAAGGTTTCTTTGATTTATGTATCTGCCAAAGATAAATGGACAGGCATTTCTCGTAGAACCCAGATTATTTCGCTCGCAGTAGCAGCAGCGGTGATTTTGACTGCGATTATACTTACAGTAGTTTTGAATAGCTCAGAGATGTCTTTGCTTGTTAGGGCTTCTGACCGTGATGAAGCACTTCAGATGGAAATTGCACTTGCTGAAGCGGAAATTGATGAATTCCGTGTTAATCGCAATCATGAAGTTTTTATTCGTGAAAATCAAAGAATGGCAGGTTTAAGAGCGCTTAGTGAAGCTGGATTGCCAAGGCCGGGCGGAAACAATGACATCTGGCGAGACGGTGTCGATATGTTCTCTACTGGTGCACAGATTACCGAAGTACAACGCCAACAATTGCAAGATTGGATTGTACAGTACTTAAACGAAATCCCACAAGTTGAGCGTTCGCAGGTAATCCTTCATGTGCCTGAAACAAGAAATTTTGTAATGATAAACAATCGTGAGGAGTCGCGTGCGTCTGTGCGAGTAACTCTTAGGATGGGTGAATATCTTACTAATGACCAAATTGAAGGTATTCACTTGTTTGTTCTGAACTCAGTGCCAGGGCTTGATGCTGACCATATTACTGTAACTGATGGTAACGGTATGCCGCTTATACCAGGGACTGATGATATTACTGACCCAGGCTCCGAACTCGCACTTCTTCAGCAACGTATGGCGATGGAAGCGTCTTTCAAAGAGCTTATTGCCGAGAACGCTTTGCGTAGCTTGCAACCTTTGCTTGAAAGGGTGTACGGTCCTGGTAACTACTCTCTTGCGGTTAATGCGATTTTAGATAACAGCGAAGACCGTACGGTAGAAAGTGAAGAATTTATCCCGGTTGCAGGGACTGACCGTGGTGTAATTAGAAACATAGTCGAAAAAATGGCGGCAGGTGGTACTGCTTTAATTGGTGGTCCAGTTGGAACTTTTGGTAACTCTGACATTGCACCAGGTTATCCAACAATCCCAGACCTTGAGGCGGGCGAGGAATTTTTCCTTGAAAATCTCCGTGAAATGAACTACGAAATTAGCCGCCGAGTTGAAACTTATCGTGATAACGGCTTACGAATTCGCAATGTATCGGCATCGGTAGTAGTAAATCGTGAACCAATGCCTCCAGCACAAATGGCTGAATGGGAAGCAATTGTTGCTAATGCAACTGGTGCAAACGAGGTTGCGTTTGCTACCGAAATCTTCTTTATCCCACCTGTTCCGCCACCAGAAGTAGGAAGAGATGGAATCTTCACACGTAATGTCTTGATTTGGATTATCGTTCCACTCGGCATCCTGTTGATTATTCTGTTGATTTTGGCGATTACTACATCTAATTCTAAGAAAAAGCGTTTGGTTCGTGCAAGAGGATTTATTCCTGCGGTCGATGGTCCGAGTGGCTATTTGAGAGAAGATTCGTTCCAACCTCTTCAAGAAGAACCAGAAGGTTTCGATTTGCCGAGCCTTTTAGACGAAAACGAAACCAAAGATGTTGTACTCAAACGTGAAATCCGTGAGTTCACACGCTCTAACCCTGAAATCATCGCACAACTTATTAGAACATGGTTGCGTGACGAGGATACACCTTAAGTATAACTCTTAACTTAACATGGAATATGGCAAAAATCTTAGTAAAAACTAAACAATTCTTGAGTACGTGTGGCGAGTTTGTTATTGCGTACTCGGGTGAAGGATGGTGGGGAAATGCCAGAAGAAGTAAAGAAGCCTGTTGAAGTCAATATGACTTCTATTCAAAAAGCGGCATTGGTATTATCGTCGATTGGTGCAGAAAACGCATCTGCTGTATTCAAGCACTTTTCGGACGATGAAATCGAGCATTTGACACTCGAAGTTGCTAAATTAGATTATTGGCCTTCAGAACAAGTTGAGGCTGTGCTTAATGATTTTTATGAACTTTGTTTGACCCAGAAAGTTATTTCTGAGGGCGGTGTTGAGTATGCACGTGAAGTTTTGGAAAAAGCGTTTGGTTCACAACAAGCGAGTGCGTTGTTTGATAAAATCACTAAACAACTCAAAACAAAAGCGTTTGCATTTGTTCGTAAATCAGATTACAAAAACTTGTTGGCGATTGTTCAAAATGAACACCCGCAAACAATTGCACTCATTTTGTCTTACGCACGTAGCGACCAAGCGTCAGCTATATTGCCTGAACTCCCTAAAGATATAAGAATTGATGTAGTTGAGCGTATGGCAAGAATGGACTCGGCAGCTCCAGACGTTGTTAAATCGATTGAACAAACGCTCGAACGCAAGTATGCAAATCTTGCGACCATGGATTCAATGGAAGTCGGTGGTGTTAGTTGGGTTGCTGATGTTCTTAACAGCGTTGATAGAACGACTGAAAAATTCATCTTTGACGAACTTTTGCAAAAAGACCCAAAACTTGCTGAAGAGATTCGCAAAAAAATGTTCGTTTTCGAGGATATTGCACTTCTCGATTCAATTGCTATTCAAACGTTCCTCAAAGAAATCGATGCAAAAGATTTGGCGGTTGCAATCAAAGGTTCAAACCAAGAGGTTGCAGAAATCATTTATGCAAATATGTCTTCTCGTATGCGTGAAACCACGCAAACTGACGTTGAATACCTATCTAACGTGAGGATGAGAGATGTTGAGGAAGCACAACAGAAAATCGTTGCAACAATCCGCCGATTGGAAGATGAGAATGTTCTCGAAATTAACCGCGGTGGTGCGGACGATTTTGTTGCCTAACTTGTTTAACTCGATTATTTGCCTAGGTTTTTAATGAAATAGGCTTTTGTTGTCTGCCGTAGACAGATGAGAAACAGAGGCATTTGGAGCAACGAAAAGTCCTATATTAGGATTTGCCTGATTTAATAAGGCTTTTTTGTGGAGTAATAATATTTAGTAAAAGGGCGGTGTGATTTTGTGGGTGGTATTATCAAACAGACCGGGAGTTCTGGGCAGGGTGATTTTGTCAGTGTAGTCGGAATTGCACCGTCTAATATTATGTTTTCGCCAAATGAAACAATTAAAACACGTTCAATTGATAATGGCGAGAATGAGTCGGGTGTTAAAGCGCAGAAAAAAGAATTATCATCTTCTGAACGTCGTGCAAAAACTGAGCAAGAATACCGTGATAAACTCGAAGAACGCGTTGATGAAATCGTCGCTGAACATAAAAAAGCTTGTACACAAATGAAAGCGGAATACGAGGAAAAATGCAAGAAAGTTTTTGAAGAAGCTGAAGCTGACTCGTTCAAAGCGGTTGAAGAGGCAACTGAAACCGCCGAACTTGTAAGAAACGCTGCTGAAAAAGATGCAGTAAATATTCGTAAAGAAGCTGAAAAATCGGGCTATTCTGACGGATATGAGGCTGGTGAAAAAGCAGGTCACGAAGATGGATTTGCTAAAGGGCGTGAAGAGTGCGGCGAAACGCTTCGCGAATTAACAGTGGCGTTTGAACGGATTCCGGAAGAAAAAGCCAAGATTTTTAAGGAGTACGAAAATCAGTTGTTTGACTTGATTTTTACGATTTCTAACAAAATCACAGCCAACAGTTTGAACCAGAAAGACAAGTCTGTTATATCGAAAATGCTTAAAGAAACGGCACGTGGATTTAGGGGTTCTGCTTTTGTGAAAGTTTCGTTATCAAAAATCGATGTCGAGGAATCGGCGAATGTTGATTTAGATGAGCTTTCTCGCGTTTTCGGGAATTTGGGTGATACTAAACAAGTGGTTGAGTTTGAAATTCTAAAAGATGCTCCTAAAGGCACATTGATTTTGGATAATGGAAGCGAAATTACCGATGCAGGAATTCAGACGCAACTTAAAATGATAGAGAATATAGGAAAAGGCAAGTTCAGAAATGCTTCTGCGGATATTCCTTTTGAAAAAAAATTAGTTGATAAAACTAATGTAATTAATTCAATTAATTCTAAGATAAAACCAGACGAAATTGATTCAGACGAAGAAAGTGAAGACTAAGTAAAGAAAAAATTAAAGGGTAGGAACGAATGGATTTAAGAGGTTTCCGTAAAGAATTAGATATTTTCGATTCCTGCCGTAATATGGGTAAAATCGAGAAAATTATCGGTATGACCATTGAGGCTAGTGGTCCTTCTTGTAACATTGGTGATGTTTGCAGAATTTTCAGTAAAGATATGAAAGAATTTGTCTATGCTGAAGTTGTGGGATTTAATTCAAGCAAAGTTTTACTGATGCCTTATACCGACATCGAAGGAATCGGACCTGGTAGTATTGTTGACAATACTGGCGAAAAACTCATGGTAAAAACTACTCCAGATTTAGTTGGACGAATTATTGACGCAATTGGAAGACCTCTCGATGGCAAAGGTGAAATTGAATATACAGGGAGTTTACCAATTACTGGAATTAGTGTAAATCCACTTACACGCCCCAAAATCTCTGAACCGCTCGAGATGGGGGTAAAAGCGATTGATGGACTTCTTACACTTGGTAAAGGACAAAGAATTGGAATTTTTGCAGGCTCTGGTGTTGGTAAATCTACGCTAATGGGCATGGTTGCACGAAAAGTTAAAGCGGATTTGAACGTAATAGCTCTTGTAGGTGAGCGTGGGAGAGAGGTTCGTGAATTCATCGAAAATGACCTTGGTGATGAGGGTATGGCACGTTCTGTTGTAGTCGTCGCTACTGGCGACCAGCCTGCAATGCTCAGAAACAAATGTCCACTTACAGCAACCGCAATTGCTGAATATTTTATGCAACAAGGCAAAGATGTTCTTTTGATGATGGACAACCTGACGAGATTTGCGATGGCTCAAAGAGAAGTGGGGCTTTCGATTGGCGAACCGCCTATTGCACGCGGATATACGCCGTCGATTTATTCCGCACTCCCGAAATTGCTTGAACGTGCAGGAAGTTTTGAGACTGGTAGTATCACTGGAATTTATGCGGTATTAGTCGAAGGTGATGATACAAATGAGCCGATTTCTGATACAGTGAGAGGTATTATTGACGGTCATATCATTCTTTCGAGGAAAATTGCAGCACGAAACCATTATCCAGCAATTGATATTCTTGGAAGTATTTCAAGGCTTATGACGATTATCTGTCCGGAAGACCATAATGAGGCAGCTAACAGGCTAAGAGATTTGTTGGCACTTTATGATGATAACTACGATTTGATTACAATCGGTGCATATAAAAAGGGTACAAATCCCAAGTTAGATGAAGCGATTGACAAAATCGATGAAATAAACGCATTTTTGAAACAAAAAGTTAATGAATCATTCGATTTAGATGAAACAGTTGCGATGTTAAAACAAGTAGTCGTTGCTGATAAGGCTGGGAATCGAAGACCAGTTGGGGCGATGTCTGGAACGCTGGGTGCGTCGGGTGGGGCTGGTATTTCTAATCAACCAACGCCTGAACAGCTCTTGCAACAGGCACAAGGTTCGCCTTATTCGCCGTCGTCAGGGGGGGCAGGGCAAACTGCAGTGGTTTAAAATGTAGTCTATAATTGGTATTTTGGAGAGGTGCGGTGTGTATGAAAAAATTCCAGTTTTCGATGGAAAAACTCCAGAATTATAAAGAACAAATCTTGGAATCCGAAAAAAACAACTTAGGTATTTTGCAGAAGGAGCTTAATCAGTTGAAGCTAAAACTCGATGAGTTAATGCGATTGGTTGATATGAAAAGCAACGAGCTTGAGTATGCCATGCTAAAAAGCATAGCACCAGCGGATTTTGCCGCACGCAAGCGATTTATTACATTCAAACAGCAGGAAGTACATGAGCTAAAGCGTGAAATTGCGTTAAAACAGGTCGAAGTCGAAACACAATTACAAATTGTAATCGAGGCGACTAAAGAGGTCAGCACCCTCGAAAAGTTGGAAGAACGGCAGTTTGAAGAGCATAAGTATGCAGAAATGAAAGAGGAAGAGTTGTTCATAGAAGAATTTGTGAGTGGTGAACGCTTCAGAAAACAAATATCAAATTAGTAAATCCAATGACAACTAAATCGCTGTACAGCTATTATAGACAAATTTTGTGCTGAGATTTGCTTAATTTATAACAAAATGACGAAAATTAAAAAAATACAAAATTTATTGGCAAATTGTGTTTAATAGGGTTGACTTTTTATTTAGAGTAGTGTATAATAAAGAGTAATATTTTTTAGAAAGGAGGTGTGAGTTAATTATGAACGTGAATAGTAATGCTATTAAAATGTTACAAGGTCTGGCAGGTTTGGCACAAAATCTTGCTGGTGTTTCAGAACAAGGAGGAGCTGATGGGCTTCAGTTCGGTGCTGATTCAGATAATGCTGGCGAAATGTCTTTTTCAGAATTTATGTCTTGTCTAAAAAATCAAAAGAGTTCCCAAGAGAATGTTCGGGGAAATCAAGGTGAGTCTACAGTAGTGCAAGAATTGGATGATATGAGTCTTACTTGTGAAAACGCTTCAGTTACGGGGATAACTGGTGACTGTGCGAATACTATTGTTTTGCCTTTTTTACCAGAGATGACGGTATCGGGTGACACTTGGAATTCTGACGAGAATACAATCGAAATATCGAATCTGCAAAATCTGTTAGCTGAATTGGGCGGAGTTGAAAATCTCGAAAACCAGTTTGCAACAGTGGAAGAGTTTGAACAAGGGCTTGAGCAGTTATTCATTAACATGGGATTTTTGTGTGATGAAGTTTCAGACATCGGGACTGAGGAAAGCAATACGACTCAAAAAAATGTCGTAGATGGTTGCGAGATTGGATTTAGAAAATCTGGAGAATCTGAGGACGAAGTTTCTGCTGTGAAAATCGCAGCTGAGGCATTGTACTCGCTTAAATCTGGAGAATCAGAATCTACGCAAATTTTGTCTGCCGAATTGCTTACCAAAGATGGTGTTTCCCTTGAAGTGCCGAATGCACTTGGGAATCTTGAAGGAAACAATCAAGAAAATATAGAATCCTATACAGAAAAACAAACTGTTGAAGCTAATTTAGCTACTGGAGTTACACAATCGACAACTGGTTTTGAAACTAACTCTGAAGTAATGGCAAAAGCGGTTCAAGGGGTTGTGAATAACCCGAAAACCGTAAATTCAGCATATTCAGAAAATGCAGGAGTTTACAAAACTGCTGTAGCTCAAGTTGGCGAAGCAATTGTCTCTGAACTTGAGGCATTAAATGTAAACGCTAGTGCTTCTGTGAATGCCCAAAATACCCAAAATACTAAGAACGTAAGCGAAACTGCTACGAGTGTTCAAGGTGCTTTGGCGTATTCGGAAGAAGATGTTGTTATAACAGCTTCACAAGTCGAACAGGCGTTGCTGAGTAATCCTAAAAACGGTCTGGGTGACAATCTGAATAATTTGGCAAATAGCTCTCAAAATCAGACTACGCAAACTGCACAGACTTCTGTGATTAAAGAACAGATGTTGCAAGTGAGCGAAATCAAAGAATTTAAGGTAATGCTCAAACCAGAACATCTTGGCGATGTTTTAGTCAAACTCCTCGTTGATGGTTCAAAAATCACGGTGGTCATCACCGCTGCGACGCTGCAGGCACGTGATTTACTCATTACAAGGAGTGAATCGGTGCGTGCAATGGTAGGGATTACCGGAATGACTGTTGAACGTTATGAAGTCGTGGTTGCTACTACTGAAATAGCTGATGAGTTGGACTCAAAGTCTGATTATCTCGAAAACGGTGAGGGTAGTTCTGGCAAACAAAGCTCTGAACAAGGCGATGAAGGTACTGACCAAGGAAATGAGGCGGATGCTTTGGACAAAGCAGCTAGTTTCGCTGAAATCGTCGAGGAAATGCGACTTATGGCAGGTTGACAAACACGGGACAAACATGGGAGATAGATAAAAGACATAACGAACTAAATAAAATTAAGGAGGACATCGGCATGACTTTAGATAGTGTAGGTAACATAATCCAGAACCGCGAGAGATTCGCACACTTAGCAGATGACAGACGTAACGAAATCTCGATTGATACTTTCTATCAGCTTTTGATTGCGGAAATGTCCAATCAAGACCCGTTAGACCCTATGTCTAACACGGACTTTATATCGCATATGGCGAATTTCACATCGTTACAAGTTCAGCAGGAAGCGTTGTACTTTAATAATGCTAACTATGCACAATCAATGATTGGCAGAACTGTATCAGTTGCAAGTGGAACAGGTGAACGTTTTGCGATTGAAACTGGAATTGTTTCGAGTGTTGATTTCACTGGTGGAGAATTTGTCCTTGTAATTAACGGACAGCGTTGGCCACTCGACCGAGTGATGCAGGTAGTAGACCCAGGATACGGCATGGCTGGTGATAACGGTGCATTCGCTACAAGCCTAATCGGTAAGTATGTAACAGTCGCTATTATCAACGAACATGGAACTGCAATTTCTGAAACTGGAATTGTTGAACGTGTTGAAATCAGAGGTGGTACAATCAACGTCATCATTGAAGGTGTTGCGTATCCGCTTAGCTCTGTATCAATCGTTGAACCGCCTGAAGCCGCTGGCGATTTCGATGAATCAGCTCAAGTACCAGGTGGTACGGTTGCTGGTGATGGCTAAGTAAGAAAATATAGGGCATGGTAAATCATGCCGTGCCCTATCATTTTTATAAAAAACAAGTGTTAAATTATAGTAAAGGAGGTGCTTTTATTATGCAACTTAACGACTTCTTGCAGAGCAGGCAGCAGATTAGTGTTACTACTGGTAATGTCGGTGCTATTCATGACAATAAACCAACCGAAGCTGATTCTAGTCGATTGAATGAAAACGGCGAGAGTTTTGCTGATATTCTTGCTAAAGCGAATGATGGTGTGCAGTTTTCAGGGCATGCAATGCGTCGAATTGAGAGCAGACATATCGATGTAATAGCAAATTCAAAGCTCGAACGCTTAAACAGAGGAGTTGAGTTGGCAGCAAGTAAAGGGAGTAATGATGCTTTAGTTTTAGTTGATTCAACAGCGTTTGTAGTCAGCGTAAAAAACAACAAAGTTATTACAACTATGGCAGGTGCAGATTTACAAGGTAGTGTCTTTACTAACATTGACTCGACTATTATAATGTAAGCAAAACGAGAGCTTTAGCTTGAAGGCAAATATAGGCAAAACGGCAATCAAATAAAATGCGAAATAAATTTTAATAAACAACCTCAAAAAAGTCGGTCTGATGGTGCGATGTACCAAAAGAGACATTCTGCTTTGATTGACTGAAAAGCAGATTTTGGGGAATATGAAAGGAAAATCTTTAATATGATTAGGTCTTTATTTTCAGGAGTAACGGGTCTTAGAACCCATAACCAACGCATGGACGTAATTGGTAACAACATTGCAAACGTAAATACAACTGCCTTCAAAGGTTCAACTGTAACTTTCCGTGACGTGTACTATCAAACAAGACAACGTGCGAGTGGTGGTGATTTTACTCAGGGTGGTGTAAACCCGATGCAAATCGGTCTCGGTGTACAACTCGGAACGGTTAGCACGGTTATGACACAGTCTGGAATTACGTTCTCTGACAGCGTGTTTGACTTAGCTCTTGAAGGTTCTGGTTTTTTCCAAGTACAAGACCCTATGGGTAGAATTTTCTACACTCGTCTAGGTAGATTCTCTTTGGATGATTTCGGAAACCTAACTGACCCTAACGGTAACGTTGTTCTCGGTGTATCTGGTGACCCTACCAACTCTATGGCGGGGCAACAAAGAATTAACATAAGAATCCCTGATATTGAGGATGCTCAAGCGAGCCACACAGCTACATTTAGAGCAAGCGATAATAATAATCACGACATTGTTATTAGAGCGGGCGGAATTGGTCCTGGTGGTAACGTAGCACTTACGATTATCCCGTCTGATGCTCCGTTCTCTACTATGACTGGTTCAACTTTGAACGTATTCATGGACTTGTCGTATGACTTTGAAACTTCAGCAGTTCGTGCTTTGCTTGGATTATCGACTGACCTCACTGCGGCTGACGTTTCAAATGCACGCCCGTGGGTAGATGGTACTGCTACATTCGGCGATATGGAATATAGTACGGAAATAATATCACTCCTAAATGACCGTTTTAACTTAGGTTTGACGGCTGGTGATACTATTACTCACTCACACGTGGCTATGTTTAACCAAGCGGTAATCGAAGAAGTTTCACACCTCTTCCAAGAGCAAGTACGTGAAGCGATTAGAATCGGTGGTGTTGCGGTTGACCCAGCACTTGTTGAAATCGAAATTGATTTCCTTAGCACTCCTGCGGTAACAGCTGCACAAAATGCAGGCAATCACTTCCAAATGCCAGGGACTGCTAATGCACTTACAGTAGCATCTCCTACCGCAAACGGAACTAATACCCTTACTGCAAGACAAGCGGAAATTCTTACTGCTGGTGGTACTGCTGCTACTGCTGGTGCCGTCGTAACAGCAGCACACGTTACTGCGTGGGAAGCTATTGTTACTGAAGAATTGGAAAATCGTTTGTTCTTCCACATTGAACAACCGGGTGAGTTCGGTAATAGATACCGTATTGATATTGTCGCTGACCATTCAGCTGGATTTAACTACCCTACTGCTATTTGGAATAACAACGTTCTAACGGTTCGTGTTCCTAATGATGAAGTTTGTTTGGTTGCTTTACAAGAAGTAATTGATAGAGCTGCTGCTGGTAGAGAAAACTTTATGATAACAGTTACTGCTGGTGCTCCTGCTGGTGAAGAGGGTGCGATTACTGCACTCGACCCAGCTGATGACCGTTTTACTTCGATTATGCATCCATCAACTGTACAGGTTGATGCTGGTGAACATATTCTTGATACTACTGGTATGGGAACTACTACTCGTAGAATTGGTATGTCTGGCGGTGCAAACAGCTTCTTTGAAGATGCTTTTAGAAGACTTGGTACTCTCGCTCTAACTGGTGGTGCATTCCACTCAGAGCAGACTGCTGATACTGCTGACATCTTTATTGATAGAGATGGTGTAATCTATGGTGCACATCCAGTACACGGACTACTGCTCCTCGGGCGTGTAGATATTGTTGAGTTTGTTAATCCAGCGGGCTTGAGCCAAGTAGGTACTTCTTACTTTGTAGAAACGCTTGCTTCGGGACCTGCTCAAGTGAGAATCCCACGTGATGAGGCTGAAACTCAAATCATTTCAGGTGCTCTCGAAATGTCAAACGTTGACTTATCGCAAGAGTTCTCGGATATGATTATCACACAACGTGGATTCCAGGCTAACTCTCGTATTATAACTGTTTCTGACTCAATGCTCGAAGAGCTTGTTAATCTGAAACGATAAACTTAGGTTTTTGGTAGTGTAAGGAGCTAAACAAAATGTCCGTAAGTGGAGCTTTGCTTCGCTCCTTACATCTTACATACTTCTGTGACATTATTTAACCCTTTAGTAGAGAATAAGAAGGTTCTACACCGCAGGGTGAAGGGTTTTTGAGGAATCTTCCTCAGTGTTTAGAGGCAAAAGGGGGTTATGCGTGTGATATTATTGACTAAAATTAGTGGAAAACAGATTCTTATTAACGAGAATATGATTGAAATAGCCCAAGAAACTCCAGACACGGTAATCACCATGAATAACGGACATACCTATATCGTGTCTGAAGGTCTTGACGAAATTATTGACAAAGTTATTCAGTTTAATCGAAACTCAAAACGCAGGATGCGAAGCAAGAATCGTAACGAAAATCACGTGGAAAACCACAATAAAAATCAAAGTGAATAGTCTTTTTGTTAAAGGCTTTAATAAATTCGCTAATAATTCACTAAAAGTAGAAGAGGAAAAAAAGCATGAATATTACGTTTATAGTAGGTAGTATAATCGCATGGGGAATGGTTATATTCGGTATCTTTAACGGTGGTGAAGGTGGTTTTCATCAGATTCAACTGTTCATTGACCCTCCAAGTATCCTAATCGTTATCGGTGGTACGTTTGCGTGTTTGATTGCATCGTTCCCGCTTTCGACACTCAAAAATATTCCGAAGTATCTTAAAATCACGATTTTCCCGCCTAAGTATGACCCTCGGGCATACATAGAACAGATTGATAAGTTCGCAGTAACTGCACGTAGTAAAGGGCTACTCGCTCTTGAAGACGGTGCTAATACTTGTGAAGACCCGTTCCTAAAACAGGCTATTATGCTGATTGTTGACGCTAATGACCCTGATAAAGTTCGTGCAATGCTTGAAGATTCAATTGAGTTTATGACCGATAGACACTCAATCGCTTGGAACTTTGCTGAAAAAGGGTTGGCGCTCGGTCCAGCGTTTGGTATGATTGGTACGCTTGTAGGTCTTGTACTGATGCTTGTTTCGTTAGGTAATGAGGGGGGAGATGACCAATTAGGTCCTCTTATGGCGATTGCCTTGATTACAACTTTCTACGGTTCATTACTTGGTAACGTTGTGTTTGCACCATGGGGAAGTGCTATGAAAAACACTCACGACAAAGAAGTTTTCTGTATGCAGCTCATCGTTGAAGGTGTAATGTCGATTGCGGCAGGTTCTAACCCACGTTTGATTAAAGAAAAACTTGAGTTTATGCTTGCAAAATCTGAGAAGAAAGAAGCTGAGGCTTAAAATCTTCTCAAATTATTAAGGCGAAAATTAACTGTTGCATTTTCGCAATAAGTATGTTATAATTATATAAGTAGGAAATGAGGAAGGTAAAGTTATGGCAAGAAAAAAACAGCCACAACCACCTGCAAAAACTGATGGTTGGTTGAATACGTACGCAGACATGGTAACACTGCTCCTTTGCTTCTTTGTTATGATGTATACTGCCTCAGTCCCCGATGAAAATAGAATGCAGTGGATTTTACGATCGTTCGCAAGCCTTTCTGGGGATGTGGTTGAGAGAGTTGTTGTCGAACCTGAAGAACCTCAAGGCGAACAAGATGACAATACTGGTCCAGATGACCCAGCACGTGAGGGTGAAACCCCTGGTATTCCGGGAACGTTTCCTATGACTTTTGATGACTTGTTCAACTGGGTAGCTGAAGCGATTAGCGAAGCCGATTTAACGCAAGATGTTTCAGTCGAGATGAATCAAGGGCGAATGCATATTCGTTTTAATGATGAAATCATGTTTGAACCCGAGAGTTACACGTTGCTCCCACAGGGGCAGGCTGCGTTGGCGACAATCGCACCTGGGATTCGTGCGATAAATAGATTTATTGCAAACGCTGAAGTAGCTGGTCATACAGCACCAGCACCACCAGGCGTATCATCGTGGGGTGATATGAACCACTGGAGGCTTTCGGCAAATCGTGCCACTGCAGTGACTATATACTTAGATGATGAGTTGAATATGGTTAGTTCGGAAAAGTTTTTGCCAGTTGGTCATGGACCGTTTAATCCACATTACCCGACTGAGACAGTTTCGAGCAACGACCGTAATAGGCGTGTTGAATTGATTTTGTCTCGTAACGAGTATATGCCTGAAAATACTGTTGCAATGCTCGATATGTTAGAGTTTGATTATCTCTTCCCGTTGATTACGACTGGACCGCATGGAAACAGGCGTCCTTGTCCTACAACGATTGATAGAAATCAACATATTTACCAACTAATCCGCGAGAGATACGGTTCAGCTTTAGACCAAGTGTTTGAAGTTCCAGAACCTACTCCTGGCGATGGGCGTGGATTTGACTTTGCGATTCCAACGATTCCGTGAACTCATGCCTGACGACAGAGCGTCTAAAAGTCTTAAAAGATGTAACAGACATGGAAAATATAGTTGGAAACGCAGATTAACTATAAAACAAACAAAACTATGATTTCCGCCTGCAAGGTGGGGGTGTTTAGAGCCGTCTTATGACGGTAGATTGTGAAAAGGCGGTGAAGTAAGTTGGCAGATACTCTTACGCAAGAACAAATTGATGCTATGCTAAGCGGTGCTTCTGGAGGAGATATAGGCTCGATTGTCGACAGTAAAGGCACGGTGAAAGACTATGACTTTAAGTCACCTAAGAAGCTGACTAAAGAGCGTCTAAAAGTCTTAAACAATGTGTTCGATAACTATGCACGACTTTTGTCGTCATATTACACAGGGTTGTTGCGGCTCTACTGTAAAGTTTCCTTGGTTTCGGTTGAGGAGCAAAAGTATTACGAGTTCAATAACGCTTTGCCAGATTATGTAATGATGGGGCTTGCAAGCCTAAGCATAGAAGGCGATGACGATGTTGATGATGTTACGGCAATCGTTCAGCTTTCTAATTCGATTACGTATACTATGATTGACCGTCTACAAGGTGGTAGGGGTGCGAGCGATGAAGCCGACCGTGATTTCACTGAAATTGAAATCAGTGTGATGAAAGGTATTATTGGTAATATGGTGCAAACCTTGCAAGAGCCGTGGGAAAACTATGTGAGTGTAACGCCGAAACTCAATCGAATCGAAACTAACGCGCGTGCTATTTCGAGCATAGGTTATGATGATGCGATGGCGATTGCCGTGTTAGAGGTTCACATTAACGATGCCAAAGCGGTTGTTTCGGTGTGTATTCCCGCACTTGAGCTTGATAGCTTGATGCAAAAATATGCAACGTTTAGTTCTAAAGGTGCAAGGAAAAGCGATGCTGCACGCGAAGAAGAACGCAAAGAAAGTATCATTAACACACTTTCACAGTCATTACTTAACGTTACGGCTGTCTTGGGTGAAACTAACCTTGATATGATTGACGTGATGAATTTGCAAACTGGCGACATAATACCGCTCGGAAAAGGAATTGACGGTAATATAGAATTGAATATTGGCGGGCAAACGTGGTTTGATGGCAAGCTCGGCATTTTCAACAGCAAGAAAGCGATTAAAATCGAAAACGTGTTGCGTGACGACCTCTGATGTGTCGTGAATATATCGCAAAGTATTAAAAATAATGCGTGGTATGCGAAATATAATGAGAACTATCAGAAAATATGCCCAAAGTCGTATAACACAAATGAAAGGGAGCGAACATATCAATGGCGAATATTGAAATTACGGATATTCAAAAAGATGCAATCGGCGAAATAATGAACGTCGGTATGGGGAGTGCGGCAACAGCTGTTTCCGAACTACTCGATGCCAAGGTACTAATCACCACCCCTACTGTAAACGTTGAGAAAGTTAAAGAATTAAAGAGGGAAGAACTCGAACCTGCTATTTGTGTGAAGATTGTCTACACGAAAGGCATTGATGGTGCAAACCTCATGTTGTTGAAACAAGATGATGTTCAGATGATTTTGAATCAGCTTATGGGGCAACCCCTTGAACTCCAACCAGACTTTGAGTTCGATGAGCTAAACATTAGTGCGGTATCAGAAGTTATGAACCAAATGATGGGTTCATGTTCAACGGCGATGTCTAAATTCCTTGATATGAATATTGACATTTCACCTCCTGAACCACGAGTAATGGATTCAATTGATTTTTCATCGGTAGAACCTGAGGAGTTTGCAGAGGACGAAGAAGTTGTGACTGTAAACTTTCATCTAACGATTGAAGATATAATTGACTCCGAATTTATGACTGTGATGAGAAGCGAATTAGTTCAGGAACTATCAGACCGTCTTGTTGAAATCAATAAACCACCTGAAGTAGAAGCAAAACCAGAAGTTGCTCCATCTGTAGAAACTGGAGGTGCAGCAACAACTCAGCAACCAGCAGCTGGTGCAATGCCAGCACAAGGAGGTGGATATCCGCCTCCACAAGGAATGCCGCCAGGAGGGACACCACCGCTGGGAGCTTATCCGCCACCACAAGGAACGATGCCGATGGGGGCAGCACCTTATGGATATTATCAACAGCCGTATGGAGGTAATTCGATGCAACAGCCGATTAACATTCAAAACGCTCAATTGCATCAATTTGAGAATTTTGACATAAACTTACCAAGCGAACAAAAAGATAATTTACAACTGCTTATGAACGTGCCGTTGCAAATTTCAGTAGAAATCGGCAAAACAAGAAGACGTGTGAAAGAAATTTTGGAGTTCGCACAAGGCACTATTATCGAGCTTGAACGTCAGGCAGGTGCTCCTGTTGATATCGTTGTAAACGGAAACTTGATTGCCCGAGGCGATGTGGTAGTAATTGATGATAATTTCGCCGTGAGAATCACCGAAATCATCAAATCAAAATTCATGGATTCTTTAGGCAAGGAATAGCCAAACAAGAGCTGTAGGGGCGTTTCAGCCGACCCTCGAAGCCAAGTCAAAACCAAAACAAGTTATCAAAAGACTATAGCAACAAGGTTTCAAAATAATCTCGTGTCTTTGTAAGAAAGACAGAAAGGTATAAGGTAGAAAAATGGATAAAAAAATCTTACTAGTTGACGATGCTGCTTTTATGAGAATGCTCATTCGTGATACGTTGACTAAAAATGGTTTCACTAATATTATTGAGGCGGCTGACGGTGAAATAGCTTGTCAAATGTTCGATGCAGAAAGCCCAGACCTTGTAGTTATGGATATCACCATGCCTAACAAAACTGGTATTGAAGCGTTATCTGAAATTAAAACCAAAAACCCATCTGCAAAAGTAATCATGTGTTCGGCGATGGGGCAAGAGGCGATGGTTGTAGAAGCGATTAAACTTGGTGCTCTTGACTTTATCGTTAAACCGTTCAAACCAGACAGAATCTTACAGACTGTTACTAAAATTTTAGGATAATATTCCTAAACGTAATAATAGAACCAAGGGGAGGGACACATATGGTGGTTTTCCCCTTATTCTATTATTAGCTGTTTTTTTATAATTGGTTAAGTTGAAAATGCGAAGCATTTTATTGAAAGTTCGGGTGTAATACCCCGACGCTCTGTGCGTCGGTTTTCTTGAGCGAAGCGAGAGGGGTGCAGGGCTTGCCCAGTGGTGTTAGTTACTGGAACATTTTAACTCGCTATATAACAACGCTATATTTTAAGGAGAGGTGAAAATGCCTCAATTTTTGACAATGATGGTGACACTGTTGGGGGTATTAGGTCTGTTTTTCCTGCTGTTTTTTGGACTCAGGATGCTTAACAGACGGATTACCACATCTGGTGGGCGTTTGCGTGTAATCGACAAAGTGGGTTTAGGGCGTGATTCGATGATGCTTGTGGTGTCGGTCTGCGGAAAACTTGTCTTAGTTGGTGTTTCGGCTCAAAGAGTCGAAAAACTCGCTGACTTAGATGTAACTGAAGAAGAATACATCAGCACAGCATTTAACAACACACAATTTGGTCAAAACGTAATGCCTTTTTCTGACATACTTTCTACTGTGACGGCGAGTATGGGAATCAAGAAAAAAAGCCAAACAAATCAAGAAAAAAAGAAAGAAGATGTGAACAGTGCAAACACAGAAGACTAAAAAATTTCTTAGAGTTTGTAAGACAGGGGTTTCATTAGCCGTTGTTGTCTTTTTGGTGATTGTAGCGTTTACACTGCCGATTTTTGCAACAACTCCTACTGCGGCTGATAATGATGATAATGGAATTGCCGATGTTGTAGGCGATGGAAGTGTGGTCAGTGATGACGGCGAAGAATCGAGCGAAACTGATGATTCCACTGAAACTACCGATGAAAATGCACCCGATATGGGTTCTGCTTTGTATGACTTAATTGGGGTAGATGGCTCACAACCGTTGCAAATTCTGCTTTTAATTACGATTTTATCTGTTGCACCGTCGATTCTTTTGATGATGACGTCGTTTACGCGGATTATAATCGTATTAGGTTTTTTGCGAAATGCGATGAGTACACAGTCAACACCACCGAATCAAATCTTGGTCGGGTTGGCTTTATTTTTGACTATGTTCATAATGTGGCCAGTGTTCGCCGAAATTAACGATGAGGCTTATCGTCCACACGTGAATGGCGAACTCACAGCATGGGAAGCGGTTGAAGCTGCAGGTGAACCTCTGAAATCTTTTATGTTACGCCAAACTTCTAATGATAGTTTGCGTTTCTTTATGGATATGGCAGAACTGACTTTGTTTGATTATGACAGTTCTGGTGAACGCGTGTATATGTATGAGTTCACGAATAACATCGACATATATAATTATCGGGAACAGTTGCCACTGCGAGTAGTTATTCCAGCTTTTATGATAAGCGAACTTGCACGAGCGTTCCAAATGGGATTCTTATTATTTATTCCGTTTTTGATTATAGATATGGTAGTTGCGTCAACGCTTATGTCGATGGGTATGATGATGCTTCCTCCAGCGATGATTTCGTTGCCGTTCAAACTTATGTTATTTATACTTGTGAATGGTTGGCAATTGTTGATTGGAACGATTGTTGAATCGTTTAATACGTAGCTGTGCTATTCAAAATTTGGACAAGTTTTGCAAGTCATTGCAAAAATTAAAATTTGTGAGAAAATTCGGGTTAGTCAAAATTCAGAAAAGGTGGAAAAATGACTCAGGAAATAGTATTAGAAATTTTTACTGCTGGGCTTTGGCTTGCTTTTAGATTGGCCGCCCCGATGTTGATTGCAGCGATGGGAATAGGTCTTGTAATCGCAATTTTACAAGCGGCGACACAGATTCAAGAACAGACATTGTCTTTTGCTCCGAAATTAATTGGGATTTCGATTGCACTTCTTGTATTTGGTCCTTGGATGATGCAACAGATTATAGATTATGTTACTTTTATTTTTGGGCGAATGTCGGAAGTAGGTTTATAAAAAGTCGAAAATGTAGTATTATTGGGAATAATAGCTTAGAACCTGTTCAATATCTCGCTCACGGCGAAATTTTCGGTAAATTTGCCGTCATACTGCGTTGAAATTTTCTTAAATATCAATGGATATTCGCAAAAATTTCGCCTTGTCTAACGAAAAATTTAATCGAAATTCCGCTCGTTTGGAGATATTGAACAGGCTCTTAGAGATGGCGGAGAAATGGCGGAAATATTGTGCAAGAAGTATGGGATTTAATTTTATATAACTTTGTCGGCATACTCGTTGTTTTTGCACGAGTTACCGGGATTTTCATATTCAACCCTATATTGAGCCGTGGAACAGTTCCCGTTCAAGTTCGTATTGCGATGTCGGTTGTGCTTACTTTTGTTATGGTGGGTTCAATCGGAGATGTAATTGGATTTATTCCGATGTCAATCCCGCATTTTGTTGGTGTTTTGATTCTGGAGGCGGCACTTGGATTTGTGTTCGGGTTTATTGTGAACATGGTGCTTTCTGTCATAATTTTAGGCGGAAAACTTATGGACAATCAAATGATGTTGGCGTTGGCAGAAATGTTTGACCCAACAACTGGAATAACAATGCCGATTATGGCGAGTTTGTATCATTATATTTTTGTCTTATATTTCTTTATAGCGGGCGGACATCTTAGTTATATAAGGTTATTTCACCTCTCATATGAGATTATACCAATCGGGTTTGAACTTAGTGATAACTGGCTGTATTTTTCGTACAATATATCGAATTTTTTTGCACAAATTCTGATTTTAGCGGTCACGATGGCGATGCCTTTAATTGTAGCACAATTGATTTTGCAAATCTGCGTTGGTGTTATCATGAAAGCTGTTCCACAAATCCAGATTTTTATCGTAAATATCCAGATGAGAGTTATGATGGGTTTGTTTATGGTTGTGACAATTACACCAGCAATGGCAGATTTTCTCCGTAATATAATGGACATAATGTTTGAAAATCTGTTTGAAACAATGCATATGCTTGGGGGGTAAGATAAGTGGGAGAAGGTGGCGGACAAGAAAAAACCGAGAAGGCCACGCCGAAGAAACGTAAAGATGCTCGTGAAAAAGAGGGTAACGTTCTTCAAAGCAAGGAAATTTCAACGGCTTTTTTTATTCTTTTGATTTTTTTCACACTGTTTATTGTGGGAAGATATATGTTTGATGTCTGGCAACTGGCAACGTATGAATCGTTTCAACGAGTTGGGTTTGAGCGTTCTTTACAAATAGAAGATTTTATGGAAACAGCACGTTTTGTGATGAGGACTTTTGTTCTGATTTTAGCACCGCTGTTAGCAGTAGGGTTTTTAGTTCCAGTATTGGTTTCGGTAGTTCAGACACGTGGTTTGTTCACGATGAAACCGCTTAGACCGAAATTCTCTAAACTTGACCCGATTAAGGGTGCTAAACGGCTGTTCTCGATGCAAACGCTTGTGAATGTCGTAAAAGGTATGATTGTTATTTCGGCGGTTATGGCACTGGTTTTTTTTCGAGTTTACGGTAACATGAATGACTATTACCGGCTTCTCGATAGTATGCCACAACAAGGTGTGTTGTACGCCGCACAGCAGATTTTTGCGTTAGTTATGTTGATTGCGATGATTATTGCGTTCATTTCAATTGGTGACTATATATTCCAGTGGTGGCAGTATGAAAAAAAGCTCAAAATGTCTAAACAGGAAGTTAAAGACGAATATAAACAAATTGAGGGTGACCCGCAAATTAAAAGCAAAATCAAACAAAAGCAGCGAGAAATTGCTGGTCAACGTATGCTTGAAAGTGTCCCTGATTCTGACGTGATTGTCCGTAACCCGACTCACTTTGCTGTTGCAATTAAGTATGACAGAAAAACTAGCCTGTCTGCACCAAAAGTACTCGCCAAAGGTAAAGATTCGTTAGCACAAAAAATCATCAACATAGGTGAAGAAAATGAAGTGTATATTGCAGAAAACCGTCCGTTAGCACGCGAGTTGTATGACACCGTTGAAGTTGGTGACGAAGTTCCACCGTCTTTGTATAATGCGATTGCGATTATCCTTACCGATATGTACACAGCGAAAGGGATTACACTCGATAATCCGAGTGTCGAAAATGCTGATGAAAATAATAATTCCAATAATATTAAATAATATTTTAATGAAGGAGCTTACTGTAGCATGATTAAAAAGCTATTAAATAATATATTTGCAGTATTTGTCATTGTAATTGTGCTTGCTATAGTAATACCACTTCCTACCACTTTGATTGACTTTTTCTTGATTATAAATGTGTCTCTTGCAGTTATTATCTTGCTTATGACCATGTATATCAAGGAAACGCTTGAGTTTTCGATTTTTCCGTCTATTCTTCTGATTACGACGGTTTTTCGATTAGCATTAACCATTTCCACCACTCGTCTGATTCTTACTAATGCTGCAACTACTGGCGAAACGGCGGCGGGTAATGTAATTGCGACTTATGGTAACTTCGTAATGGGCGGAAATGCTGTTGTCGGATTTATCGTATTTATAATCATTGTAATAACCAACTTCCTCGTAATCACTAAGGGTTCAGAGCGTGTATCGGAGGTTGCAGCACGATTTACTTTGGACGCTATGCCAGGAAAACAGATGGCGATTGACGCTGACCTCAATACTGGTGCTATTACTGATGAGGAAGCGAAAATCCGTCGTTCAAAAATTCAGCGTGAGGCTGACTTTTTTGGTGCGATGGATGGTGCTACTAAGTTCGTAAAAGGTGACGCTATTATGTCGATTATCACAGCCCTCGTCAACTTGATTGCGGGCGGTATAATTGGTATGGTTATGTATGGAATGACTTTTGGCGATGTTACTGACATCTACTTCCTCTTGACGGTAGGTGATGGATTAGCGTCGATGATTCCAGCACTTATGATTTCAACTGCGACTGGTATGGTCGTTACGAGAGCGGGAACTGAAGGTTCTTTCAACTTTGATGTAAGAAGACAGTTTACCCAAAATCCGACTATTATGTACATTGCGGGTATGACGGTGTTGGCTTTGATGGCTTTACCAGGTTTCCCGAGAATGATTTTATTCTTGATTGGTACGTCTTTGATTATATTCGGATACATGATTAGCAGAATGCTAAAACGCCAAGAAATTGAAAACGCAGTCTTAGCCGAACAAGTCGAGATGGATGAAATGGAGGCTATGCCTGCTAATGGCAGTGCTAGTGAAGAGGGATATTATCGAAATATCGATAATGTGTTCAAGTTACTTAATGTTGAGCAAATTGAGATGGAATTCGGGTACTCGCTACTGCACTTGGTAGATGAAAAGAGTGGCGGTAGTACTATTGAACGTGTGGTTCTTTTCAGAAAGCAGTTTGCCACTGAAATGGGAATGGTTTTCCCGTCTGTTCGTATGCGCAACAATCCTGAAATCAACCCTAACCAGTATCTGATTAAAATCAAGGGTGAAGAAGTCACACGTGGTGAAATTCTTACCGACCATTATTTGGCGATTGATAATGGAGATGTTGTTAATCAAGTAGAGGGTATTGATACGATTGAGCCAGCGTTTGGTATTCCTGCACGCTGGATTAGTGAGGACAAAAAAGTCGTCGCTGACGTTGCGGGTTACACTCTAATTGACCCTGTTTCTGTAATGATTACTCATTTGTCAGAAGTCGTGCGGACACACTGTCATGAAATTCTGTCGCGCCAAGATGTTAAAACTATGGTAGAGAACATGAAAGAAAGCAATCCTGCCGTGGTGGAAGACCTTATTCCAAGCATTGTATCGATTGGATACCTGCAAAAAGTTCTTTGTATGTTGCTTAAAGAGGGTATTCCTATTCGTGATATGGAGACGATTCTTGAATCGTTGGCGGAAAATGTTGCGTCGCTCAAAGATATTGATATTGCGGTTGAATACGTTCGTCAAGCACTCAAACGTACGATTACAAGGAGATTCGCTGAAGCTAACTCGCTTCGTGTAATCACCCTCGACCCACGGATTGAAGATACGATTATCGCAAACGTCAAAAAGTCTGACCGAGGAAGTTATCTTGCACTTGACCCTGATACTATTCAGGAAATTATGGCTGTATCTACCGAAGAAATCAACAAAGTTCGTGATGTTATACCGCAAGTAATCGTTCTCACAAGCCCGATTGTTCGTGTGTATTATAAGAAATTGGTTGAACAATTTATACCAGGGATTACTGTGCTTTCTTATAATGAAATCGATAGTATTGTTCAGATTCAGTCAATCGGCAATATTACTCTTGGTAATAAAGGGTTGCCTGGCGGACTTCCTAGTGGTATGGACTCTCAGGGGCAGTAATGTAAGAGGCTGATTTTTGAGACGAGGGGGGTGCGGTATGAATTATCCTCAATTATACTTTGGAGATAATCTTGACATAATGCGTAAATATATTAAAGACGAAACCGTTGACTTATGTTATATAGACCCGCCATTTAATTCAAAACGAAATTACAATCAAATTTATAACAACATAGGGACAGAGGATAAAGCACAAGTATTAGCATTTGTAGATAAGTGGGATTGGGATGTTGAATCTGTTAAATCATTAAACGAAATAATGTTAAACAAACACAAACTCCCTCACCAAGCAATAGATTTGATTGAGGGATTGACAAAGATACTCGGCAAAGGCAGTATGCTTGCATATATAGTTTCAATGACATTACGCATAGCTGAAATACATCGTGTTTTGAAGCCGACAGGGAGCTTTTATTTGCATTGCGATACTACTGCAAGTCATTATTTGAAATTGTTGCTTGATGCTGTATTTTGCAGTCAAGGTGGCGATTTTAAGAATGAGATAATTTGGAGTTATAGGTCAACATTAAAAGTACTAAAATCTCATTTTGGCAAAGACCATGATGTAATATTTTTCTATACAAAAGGTAAAAATTCATATTTTAATCCCGATAGAAAAGACTTTCCACCAAGCGAAAGCACAATAAAGCGTTGGGGGAAATATGCAGATGAAAACGGATTTGTAAGCAATAAGCATTTTGCAGGAAGTAAGACTACGATAATCGATACAACAGATGAAAATAAAGGGTTTAATATCAATCATGGAATACCAAGAGATGTATGGGATATTTCAATATTAGCAGGGAGCAACAAAGAAAAACTAGGATATCCGACACAAAAACCTGAAAAGCTATTAGAACGCATAATAAAAGCAAGTAGTAATGAGGGTGATGTGGTTTTAGATTGTTACTGTGGTTGCGGAACTACAATAGCAGTAGCACAGCGATTAAATCGTAAATGGATAGGAATTGACATAACATATCAAAGCATTTATGTGATTAAGAAACGCTTAATTGATACTTATGGCGAAAGTATAATCCAAAACAAAAACATTAAAGGCGTTCCGCTTGACATGAAGTCTGCTCATGCGTTGGCAAAAGAAAGCGATAAATTACGTAAAGAGTTTGAAATGTGGGCAGTGTTGACATACTCAAATGATAATGCAATTCCAAATGATAAAAAAGGTGCAGACGGCGGAATTGACGGTAGATTGCGTATTTTAGACGATAAATACAACCCAAGTTTGGTTTTATTCTCTGTTAAATCGGGAAAAGTAGGCGAAAGAGATATACGTGATTTTCATAGTGTGATACAAATAGAAAAAGCTGTATGTGGTATATTCTTGACTTTACAAGAACCGACCGCTCCAATGATAAAATATGCTGTAAATGCAGGAACTTATTATTGTGATATCTATCAAAAAGAAATCGAAGTAATCAAAATTGTTAAAATCGGGGATATGTTAAATGGTGCAAGATTTGAAATGCCTACTGTAAGGGTAACAAAACAATCTAAAAAAATTGTTGAAGAGCAAGGCAAACAGTTAAGATTTGATGAGTAATAAAGAATTGACTAGTGGTGTGGACGCTCAAGGGCAGTAATGTTTGAAGCTGATTTTTGAGACGAGGGGGTGAGTGTCACATGGCAACAAGAACGCTCGATAAAGCGAAAAAAGCAAAATCAGATGAGTTTTATACACAATTAGTAGATATTGAAAAAGAGTTGCGGTACTATAAAGAACAATTCAAAGGAAAAGTTGTTCTCTGTAATTGTGATGACCCTTACGAGAGTAATTTCTTTAAGTATTTTGCGATGGGGTTTAATTCGTGGGGTTTGAAAAAGCTGATTGCGACTTGTTATTCAGGTTCGCCGATTGCGAATACGCAGCTTTCCTTGTTTGATGACGAATCAGTAGAAAACAAGACTACAAAAGCTCCTCACAAAATTGTTATTACTGAGGTCGATGATTATACTGGTGATGGTGCTGTCGGTTTACCAGATGTTGAATGGCTTTTGCGAAATAAGAAAAATATCTTGACTCGATTAAATGGCGATGGTGATTTTCGCTCTGATGAGTGTGTGGCACTTCTCAAAGAAGCTGATATTGTCGTTACTAATCCACCGTTTTCTCTATTTAGGGAATACGTGGGGCAACTTATGAAGTATGAGAAAAAGTTTTTGCTCATCAGTAATATGAATGCGATTACTTACAAAGAAATTTTTCCTTTAATTAAAAACAACTGTATGTGGATGGGGTTAGCTTTTGGGAGGAGTTTTAAGGGATTTATAGTACCAAAACATTATCCGCTAAATGGTTCTGAAGCAAGAATAGATGAACACGGTAATAGAATAGTTTCTACAAATAACACCATCTGGCTTACAAATCTTGAACATGGTCGTCGCCATAAAAAACTTAAACTTATGACAATGGAGGAAAATTTTAAGCATAGTAACCACAAAGCAATCAGAGGCAAAAAAATCTACGACAAATATGACAATTACGATGCGATTGAAGTTCCTTTTACCTATGCTATTCCTTCGGATTATGATGGCGTAATGGGTGTCCCTATTTCTTTTCTCCACAAATATTGTCCAGAACAATTTGAAATAGTTGGATTTCGCAAAGGTAATGATGGAAAAGATTTATCGGTGAACGGCAAATGCCCATATTTCAGAATTTTGATTAGACACAAATGTTGTAAGTAGGAAGGGACAAAAATGAAAAGACAAACTGACCGATTAACTAAAGAAAAAATAAAAGGACAAGGTCCAAAAGAAATATTTGGTGAAAAAGCACAGAAACATGATAAAGCTGTAAACTATTTTTCAAAAATGATGTTTCAAAACTAAATCAAGCTATTGAATTTATGTACGGATAAGTTTAAGGGAAGAAAAGTTTTCTTAAAAGAAGATAAAACTCAGGGTTTACAATGTGATGATGGCTTTTTGCCAGCGTATCTTTATCTCGATAACAAGACTTTTATAAACGCACATTTGCTGAAACATGGATATGCTTTTGTTGAATAGAATTGATAGATTAACAGCTGCAAATTATAGTTTACCTATCAATCAAAATAATTGTGAAAATATATCTATTCCTATTGACGAAAAGCTTGTTATGCTACAGGCAGTATCTATTTATACAAAACCAACTGAATGGACGATTGAGGAGATGTTGCCAATAATGATGGATATTTCGCTCACTTCTTTAAAAATTATAGATTTAGTTGATTAAAATGTTCGGTAACACCGCAGGGCAGTCCTTCACCCTTCACGCTTCGCTCGCACGAACTGACGCAGAGCGTCGGGGTATTACCCCCCGAACTTTCAATAAAGCGATTCGTAATGTTAAGGAGAGGTTTTGATGACAACTCATAGAATCATAAACGGTGATTGATGTTATCGAAAATGTGATTTCTTTATGTCCGGTATGTCATAAAAAAGTGCATTTTGCTCCAAACAAGGAGCGTAAGAAACTTCTGCTGGATTTGCACACTAAAAGAAAACATCACCTTGAAAATGTGGGAATAAAAATAAACTCAAGCGAGCTTATAGAACTTTATGGGTGATGAAATGAGATACTGAACAGGCACTTAAATAAAGCCAAAGGAGGGAAAATCCTTTGACCAATCAAGAATTATTTCAAAAATACAAAGAGACATCAGATGTAACAATCCGTAATGAACTCGTGTTACAACACATGAATTTAGTCAACAAAACTGCGGCTGTTCTTAGAAATATGTACGCTAAGGGATATGAAGTCGATGACCTTGTGAATGAAGGTGTAATCGCCTTGATTTCAGCGGTGGAGACTTTTGATGTATTGCGCGGTGTCAAGTTTGAAACCTATGCGACACTTAAAATCAAAGGTGCGATTATTGACTATATCCGAAAGCAGGACTGGATTCCGAGAAGCGTACGTAAATTCGGGAAAAAGATGGATGAGGCGTATGGTGTTTTGTATCACAAACTCGACCGAACGCCTACTAATGCAGAACTTGCGGAGTATATGGGACTTTCGGAGGCTCAGTTTACGAAAATGCTTTCCGATACAGCGATGACTAACACGCTCTCTTTTGAAGAACTTTTGTATGAAGATAATATCAGCCTTTATAACACAGCAGGGCAGGGGGTTGCTGGTAATTCAGGCGGAGTGGACACACGGATTTATCTCGAAGAACGTAAGCGTGTAATCGCTGAAGCTATTGACGGGCTTAAACCTAGGGAAAAACAAGTTGTCAGTCTGTATTATTTTGAGAAACTTAAACTGAGTGAAATCGCAGATATTATTGGAGTGACGGAGTCGCGCGTTAGCCAAATTCACTCTAAATGTATGATTTTGCTAAAACAAAAGTTAGAATATTATATCAAAAATTTGAATTAGCACTTGACAAGCGTATTTTTTTGTGATATAATATTCAGAATAGGTATCAGATTTTATTAAGAAAGTCGGGGAAAGTGGATGTTTTTACGAGGTTTTTATAATTCCGCACAGGCGATGATTGTTAAACAGCGTGAGTTAGATGCCGTTGCACAAAATGTCGCTAACATTAATACTGCGGGGTTTAGGAAAGACAGAGTAAGCCTTAATACATTTCAAGATGAGCTGATTTGGGTTCAAAGGCGGCGTGCGGTTCATGAAGGTAGTTTTCAGCAAACTTTTGTGGAAGAATCGCATACTTTTTTAGAACAAGGTTCGCTTGATTTCACTGATAGTCGTTTTGATTTGGCGATTTGGGGTGATGTCTATTTTAACATAACTGATAGATTCGGGAATACTTACAACAGCCGTACTGGGCAGTTTGAACTCGATAACATGGGGTATTTGGTTTTAGGTGATTCAGGGCGTGTTCAGGGAATTTCTGGCGATATTTATATTGGGCATGATGACTTTAGGGTTACAACCGAAGGCGTGATTATTCACTCTGAAAGCGATGAGGTGATTGATACTCTGCTTTTGACTTATATTCCTAGTGATGCAAATGTACGTAAAGTCCGTGACAATCTATTTGCACATGATGGTGTGGGTACTAATGTGATTCCAGCTGATGCGAACTTTGATATAATTCAAGGTGCGTTTGAGCGTTCAAATGTTGATCCTAACCGCGAAACTACACGCTTGATGGAAATTCAGCGTCAGTTCGAAGCGAACAGCGTAATTCTTAGAGGATTAGATACAATCAACAGTCGTGTCGCTGATTTGGCGGACATGAATAGATAGGTTCTTACTTTTTTTGTACGAGTGGGTACAATACAGTAAGTACAAATAGAAAAATAATAAGGTGGTCTAACTAATGAATATCTCGTTTTTTACTGGTAGAACTGGTTTGATTACGCAACAACAAGCTATGAACATTTATTCTAATAACATAGCCAATGTTAATACGACTGGATTTAAACCTCTCCGTCCGAGTTTTGCGGATTTGATTTATACTCATCAGCATCACAACCGTGATGAATGGCAAACTGGTCATGGTCAGCGCATTGCCAAAACAGATATGTTATGGGCGCAAGCTGGAATCACTTTTACTGATTTGCCGCTTGATTTTGCGTTCACTGATGATAGCTTTTTTATGACTATGGATAGAAACGGCGATACTTTCCTCACCCGTGAAGGTAGATTTACAATTTCAAACACTGGTGGAAAATGGGAATGGGAACTTGTAAACGGATTTGGGGATTTTGTACTCGATTTTGATGGCAATAGAATCCCTATTCCTTTTGTGATGACTGATGACGGTGAGTATACCACTGAAATCGATTATGCTTCTTTGTATCAGGTTATTGGTACATTTACGGTACCGAACATTTGGGGTTTAGACCAAGCACAGAATAATCGTTTTGTAGTGACTGGGCGTTCGGGTCAACCTGAAATTAATACTGGTGCAAGCATGGTACCTGGTGCATTAGAAATGTCAGCAGTTGATTTGGCGAACGAGATGGTTCGAGTAATTGAAACACAGCGTTCGTATCAACTTAATGCAAGAGTAATCCAAACATCTGATGAACTTATGAGGATTGTAAATAACTTACGATAAATTCGTAGTTTGCAAGAGTTTTGCGGACGTGAAAGGAAAATTTCATAATGAAAAAATATGAAGACTTAAAAGAAGTTCATATAGACGTTTTGACTGAAATCGGGAATATAGGTTCAGGCAACGCTTCGACGGCTCTATGTGCCATGACTGGTAGAGATATTGTAATCAGTATGCCTGAAGTGAGATTTTTAGCGTTTCAAGATGCGATTG
This sequence comes from Oscillospiraceae bacterium, assembly GCA_009786985.1. GTDB lineage: Bacteria > Bacillota > Clostridia > Oscillospirales > Ruminococcaceae > Ruminiclostridium_E. The sequence goes on along the minus strand of WRGW01000103.1, from coordinate 5,170 downwards.
CACATAGTGGTAATCCCGAACAAACTGTTGCGGCGGTTTTAGTCCGACTTAAAGACGAAGTTGAAGGAATGATTCTTTTAATAGTTGAGCATGAATTTGTTGCAAACATATTAAATTCATTTTTCGGTGAGAAGAATGTTGATTTGCTTACTCTTAATGACGATGAAATTTCAGCACTAACTGAAATCGGAAATATAATGAGTCACTCATATATCAATGCGATTTCGACACTTGCAGGCTTACAAATCGGCACAGATACGCCATCCTTTACTGTAGATATGTTTGGTGCGATTATGAGCGTTCCGGTAATTGAGTTTGGTGAAGTTGGAGAAAAATTGCTCTGTATCGACAAAGTAATCGAATTTGATGGTGTCAAAATGAAATCTCATATGCTTTTGATTCCTACTGTTAAATCGTTGAAAAATTTGTTTGAAAAGTTGGGAATTTGATTTTCCTTAGTGGTTGTGATATTGCTATTTACTATATAATTGGCAATTGTGATGGTTGCGAAAATCGGGTGTTGGTGTGTTAGTGTATAACATTAGTGCAAGAAGGAACGGTCATAAAAATGATAAGTGTTGGAATTTCAGACTGGAAAATAGTCACCCCCCCCGATACCCTTGTGACTTATGCACTTGGTTCGTGTGTCGGGATTTGTCTTTACGATAAAATGAATAAAATTGCTGGGCTTTCGCATATAATGTTACCAGATAGCCAAAATCACGAAACGAGTGAAACTGGACGGATGAAATTTGCGGACACGGCAATCCCTGATATGTTGAATAAGATGATTAAAATGGGTGCAATTAAAAGCACAATTAAAGCAAAAATCGCTGGTGGGGCGATTATGTTTAAGCTCGCTAACGATAGGTTCAACATCGGTGAAAGAAATGTCGTTGCCGTCAAAGCGACCTTACAGTCTTTACGAATTCCAGTACTCGCTCAAGATACTGGAAAAGATTATGGTCGTACTATGATTGTTAATGCAACTGACGGTTCGGTTATAATTAAATCAGCGAATAGAGGGGCATGGAATTTGTAGGAATCTATAATTAAACAACAGCTACAGGATTAAACTCCCTGTAGCTGTTGTTATCGCTATTCCGTTTGTACATTAAATCTGCTGTTGATGTTGGCAATCGATTGGTTTGAAATCACAAACAAAGTGTCTTCTTGTTCGCCAGTAGGGATGTAAAATTCGGCAGGATTTATACTGTTAGTAGAGGTATGGTATAAAGCGCGTTGATATGAGATATAGTCTCTAAAAGTCATATTAGTAGATGCGTTGTTTAGGACACGGTTGAATGCACTTTGAATCGATTCAACATCCATGTTACGGAGATTTGAGTTTATGAACGACGTTAGTGATTGACCTATGATTGCGAGATTAAAGTGTGTTCCAACTTCAGCGAAGTCAGCGAAAGTTATATAGGTGAACAAATCTCCGCCAGAAATAAGATGTTCGCCGACATTAAGTGTGAGTCCGCTTTCTGAAAAAGGAAATGGCACATTCACCGAAAACAATCCTAAAGGTGCAGTAAATCCAGTGAAAGATGCACGGTCAAACTTCACGTAAAATTCGATTGGTATGCCAAGTGTGTTTACGATTCCAGCCTTAGTTACATTTGCACCGCCACGTGAATATAAGTCTGCGAGCCTTTCGCTATTGTTTCTGGTTTCGATTCGTGTGTCTTGGCTTAACGGAACAATCGAAATCACCTCATCACGTGGGCGATAGTTCAAGAGTAGATATTTGTGAGGAACACTCCCTTGTTCGTCGCTTAGCATAAATAAGATTGTCGTGTCGAGTTCGGCATCTGGAGAGTAGGTCAACATTCCTTGCCAGTCAACCGTGCTACTTCTGGTTTGCGGAAACAGGGTATCTCTAAATGCCAGTGTAAAAAGCCCGAGCAATACAAAGGTTGCTGCAAAGCTGATTAGGTAGATATACCAGTTGCTTCTCCTGCGTTTTTCTATTTGGCTTTTCTGTGCATCTCTTTTTAGAAAGTTAATTATATTCATGCGATGTTACCTCTATAAATTATTATAAATACATCTAAGTAAAACAAGAATTGCGGGGAATCCTCTTGTTTTGCAAGGCGAGAGTTGCGGGTGTCGTTGGCTCTGCCAAACGAGCAGGCAACTTGAAGAGTGCTTCCCGTCGAGCTAATCCCTATGAGGTGGCGAAGCCACCTCATAATAACGCACTCTTGTTTTGCTAGTCGTCAAGCGGACTGCTCAGTGGCAGAGCCACTGACATCTCCGCTCTTGTTTTGCTATTATACCATAAAAATCAAAAAAAATCAAGAGTAACGAGAGGATTTTACGAAAATGAACGATTTTTTTGAAGTCACGCGAGCGGAAATTAGTTTAGACGCTCTTACCAATAATATAAAAGTTGTTAAAAACCATGCTGGTGATAAAGAAATTATGGCAGTAGTCAAAGCTAATGGTTATGGGCATGGAATCGGAATTATTACCTCGCACTTGAAAAAACTCGGTATAAAAACATATGCTGTTTCGACAGTTGGCGAGGCTGAACAGGTTCGTGAAATCGCCCCTAATGCTGATGTTTTGATTCTTGGTCAGACACATCAATCATTTGCGGCAAGGATTGTTGCAGGGAACTTTATTCAAGCAATCAGTAGCCTTGAATACGCACGGCGACTAACTGAACGATTGCGAATTTTCGGAGGGGGAACTATACGTTGCCATGTCAAACTCGACACGGGTATGAGCCGAACTGGAATCGATAGTATTGATGAGCTTAGAGAAATCCTGAGCATTCAAGGGCTTGTTACTGAATCGATTTTCACCCACTTTGCTTGTGCTGATTCTGCTGATGATTATGATATGGATTTTACTATAAACCAACAGACAAAACTTGTCGAATATGCCAGCCTGTATAATTTACCTTACCATTCACAAAATTCTGGAGGAATTTTTTTGCATGGTGATTTTGGTGGTTCTTTTGTACGCCCAGGAATTTCTTTGTATGGATATTACCCTGGTGATACTGAAAAAATCAATTTTGAATTTGGAACGTCTGTATTGTCGATAGATGATGATTCTGTGACGGCTAAAACTGCGGTGTATGATAAAAATCCAGGCGAAGAGCAGAGTGATATTGCATCACTACTTGAAGAAAAAGAAATCCTGCGTTTACGCCCGATTTTGACATTCAAATCTACAATAATTCAAATTAGAGAGCTTGCAGTGGGCGTTCCGGTGAGTTACAACAGAACGTATATCGCCGATTCGTATAGGCGAATCGCAACAATTCCAGTTGGTTATGCTGATGGATATAGTAGAATGCACTCTAACAAAGGCAAAGTCTGGATTAAAGGTCAATTAGCACCTATTCGTGGGCGTGTTTGTATGGAATATATCATGGTAGATGTCACTGACATTCAAGGCGTAGAAGTTGGTGAAACGGTAGAGCTGTATTCGGCGGAACACGAAGAAGTTGGTGTTAAGAAAATCGCTGATGCTCTCGGAACTATTCCATACGAAATAATGACTATGTTAAATACACGTATTCCGAGGGTGGTTTTTTGAGTATTACTCCGCAACGAAAGTCTTAACACTCATGGCAAAGCCGCTCGTGACTTTCGTTGCACAAAATGCCCCTGTTTCTCGTTTGCCTACGGCAAACAACCGAAACAGCTGGGCAGATATTAATTCACAAAAATGTCAAGACATTTGTTGCGAATTAATATTTCTGAAATTTTAGAGTGATTTTATGATTGAATTGCTTGACGTAATCAGATTTTTATGGTATAATGTACTAAGCTATGCAGTTATACCCAATATATGCAGTAAATTAAGAGCGATTATGCTCTGCTAATAAAAGGAGAAATAAATAAATGGCACTTAACAAAAAGAATGTAGAAAACTTACAAGTAAAAGGCAAAAAAGTATTGGTTAGATGTGATTTCAACGTCCCGCTAAAAGACGGGTCAATCACTAATGACAATAGAATTGTTGCAGCTTTACCGACGATTAACAAACTAATAGAAAATGGCGGAAAAATTATTCTTTGCTCTCACCTTGGTAAACCTAAAGCACCTGATTCTAAATTTACACTTGCACCTGTTGCTAAAAGGCTATCTGAACTTCTCAGTAAAAACGTAGTCTTTGCGGCAGATGATGCTGTAGTTGGCGATAATGCTCGTAAAGCAATCGATGCTATGAGTGATGGCGATGTCGTTTTACTTGAGAACACACGCTTTAGAGCAGAGGAAGGTAAAAATGGTGAAGCGTTCAGTAAGGACTTAGCGAGCATAGCAGAAGTATATGTGAACGATGCTTTTGGTTCAGCTCATAGAGCACACTGCTCAACAGCTGGTGTGACTTCTTTTATGACTGGCGAAACCGCAGTTGGTTATCTTATGAACAAAGAAATCGAGTTTTTGGGAAATGCCGTTGAAAATCCAGCACGTCCTTTTGTAGCGATTCTTGGTGGAGCTAAAGTTGCGGATAAGCTGAATGTTATTTCTAACTTGTTAGACAAATGCGATACGCTTATTATTGGCGGAGGAATGGCATACACCTTCCTCAAAGCAAAGGGTATGGAAGTCGGGAAATCGCTTGTGGATAACGAGAAGCTGGATTACTGTAAAGAAATGATTGCTAAAGCTGAAAAGCTCGGCAAAAATTTACTCTTACCAATGGATACTGCAATTGCGAGTAGTTTCCCTAACCCGATTGACGCTGAAATCCCAGCCGAATACGTTGATGTAACTAATATGCCAGCGGATTCTTTAGGGCTTGATATTGGTCCTAAGACGTGTGAACTTTTTGCAAACGCTGCAAAAACTGCAAAAACAGTAGTCTGGAACGGTCCTATGGGTGTATTTGAAAACCCTACTCTTGCAAAAGGAACTATTGCGGTTGCCCAAGCACTCGCTGATACTGATGCAACTACTATAATTGGTGGTGGCGATTCGGCAGCAGCTGTAGTACAGCTCGGATTCGCTGATGAGATGAGCCATATCTCGACTGGTGGAGGTGCAAGCCTTGAATACCTCGAAGGTAAAGTTCTTCCTGGTATCGATGTTATTCAAGATAGGTAAGCAAAACAAGAGCAACAGGTCGTGGCTATGCCACGAGCAGGTTGCTTGACGAAAGCAAAACAAGAGCAACAGGTCGTGGCTATGCCACGAGCAGG
>WRGW01000102.1 GCA_009786985.1 Oscillospiraceae bacterium | reverse complement strand
CTGCCGTCTCGTAGGGATTAGCTTGAAGTCTCGCCGTCGAGATAGCCCACTACAGCGAAGCAAAGCTCCGCTTTCGGGGCATACTCTTGTTTTGCAAAATTTTTATAATTTACGGTATATTTTTTAAACTTTTGCATATAGATATTAACATGATGTGATAAAACCGCATTAAAATTGTATAAAATAGCAGGTTTGAAAGTTCGTAGAAAGGGCAAAAACTCTCAAGATTAGGCTTTTTTTCAAAAAAAATGAAAAATTCGTAATTTTTTTGAAACTTTATTGAGTAGACTTAGGACTACTTTTTCGTAAACGGCTAAACACTGAAATTCACGGAACTGTGAAATATGCACAAATCACCATAGCGAAAAAAATTTTTTATTGGTGACTTTGCCTATTGATTTTTTTGTGAATAAAGTGTATACTGTTACAAGTGCCTTAATATAAATCATAAATCAAAACTTTCACAGCTTTATTTATGGAACTTGGCTAACATCTTTTTAATAAATTGCAGTTGCAACTTATTAAAAAGTAACAAGCAAGAACTTAAGGCGAAAAAAAATTAAGAAAGATATCTGTTTGGGAAAACTGTTAATGACACCCACTCAGACCAATTTGGAGGTAAAACAAATGAACAAAATGAGCAAAGAACTTAAAGCAAGATTAGCAAAAATCTTGGCAGGAATGGTTGCAGTATCTATGATTGCATCTTTTGCGTCTATTGCAGTAGCTGAAGACGGTGCAGCTAATGGTGGTGATGGTCAGACTCAAAACGGTGGTAATGATGACGATGACGACGATGACGACGATGACGATGATGAAAATGACGTAGACGTAGACGTAGACGTAGACGCTGACGCTGACGCTGACGCTGACGCTGACGCTGACGCTGACGCTGACGCTGACGCTGCCGCTGACGCTGAACCTGACGCTCCAGTAGAAACACTTCCTGAAATGGAATTCTCTGGTCCTGGTCTTCCAGCTGACGCTCGCCCTAATTCTTTCTATATCATTCGTGATGCTGTAACTGGCGTAACTGAATTTTGGGTAACTTCTGACCCAGGTAATGATGGTATCGGTCTTGACCTTAGTGTTACTGGCGGTACTCCAGTAGGCGGAAGCCCAGCTGGTGGTTTGCATATGGGTGATGATGGTGCTGTAACTATCGGTGATTCTATCGCTTCAGGCGATATCGTGTTCCAACCAGGTGCTACTGGAATTGCAATCGGTATGGCAAATACTGATAACCTAAACGGTGCTGGAATGTTTGCTTTCATCCCAGGAACTGACCTTTCTTACGCTGCAAACGGAGCACAAGTTCCAAACTGGCCAATCAGAATGCTTACTCGTGTAGAAGCTGAAGTAGAAACTACTGAAGCAACTACTACTGCTGCTACTACTGAAGAAACTAACCCACCAACTGGCGTTCCTTTCGTAGCAGTAATCCCTACTCTACTTGCTGCTGGTGCTGCTGTAGTTGTGGCTAAAAAAAGAAAGTAAGATAATCTGCGTCATGCTTCACTCTTTAATGGGTAGGCGTTATAAGGATTAAAACACTTACAAGTTAAAAGTAACTTGCGAGTAGTGGATTTACTCTGCTACTCGCTTTACTTATATTATTGACGGTTTTTGTCAAAAAACCAAGGTATTTTTAAAAATGGAGGAATTTCTTGAAATGAAATCAAAAAAATTACTTGCAACTCTTGCTGCGTTTGCTATGATTGCTTCTTTCGCTGTAGTTGCTTCTGCTGATGAAGGTGACGAGACTACTGCTGCCGAAGGTGACGAGACTACTGCTGCCGAAGGTGACGAGACTACTGCTGCTGAAGGTGACGAGACTACTGCTGCCGAAGGTGACGAGACTACTACTGCTGCTGAAGGTGCTGAAACTACTACTGCTGCGGCGACTACTACTGGTGCTGGAACAAAAGCTCCTGCTGCAGGTCTCGGTGGATTGGCTGCTCTCGGTGGTGTAGCGATTGTTGCTGCTGGCGGTGCGATTGTTGCTTCTAAAAAGAAGTAAGAGCTAAACGAAAGTGGATGTGTTAGTGGGTTCTGCCTACTGTGATTAGTTCGCTTGACGATGGCGAAAAATCCGAAACTATTACAAGAATGTAACGTGTAGGAACTCTTATAATGAAGAGTAGAGAACTCCTATACGTTCGTCTTGTATAACATGATTGGTATTGTTTGACGGGTTTTTTTTAGATGTATGCTAAATACTTTTGCGAAAACTTTCGGGCATAATAATACTATAATTAATTTTGAAAGGTGGAAAATACTATGAAACTTAAAAAGATTTTAGGTGCAGTTGCTGCAGTTGTTGCGTCAGGTGCAATGGCACTTTCGGTTGTGGCGACTCCGATTATTAGCGAGACAGGTGTTCAGGGTGGAGCTTGGGCGTTCCAAACTCATGTGGCGGGTGATTCTGTTGCAGCCCCTCTGGAGGGTATTGAACCTCACATCATCACTGGCGTTAGAGTTACTTTCTCTAACGTATCCCCATTTGTAGACCCTGAAGACGGAGAAGAAACTGCAACTGCTACAATCGCATTTATGTCTGAACTTGAATGGGATGAAAATGGCGGTCCATTCTCTATTTGGGAGAATGGTGAAGCAACTAATTTAGTCAATACTATTGATTTCGACGGTGAAGCTGGTGAATACTTGCAAATCTCTGTAGGGCTTTGGGACGAAGGCTCTTCTGCTGATGTTACTGTAGAAATCCTTGGACCAAACGGCGTAGTTTTGGCTGATGGTGCTACTGAAGAATCAATTTCTGGTGGTGCTAACGGTGGAGACGCTACAACAGCTGCTGACTCTGCAACAACTACAGACCCTGCTGCTAAAGCTCCAGTAGCTGGACTTGGCGGATTGGCTGTACTTGGTGGTGTAGCAGTTCTTGCAACTGGTGCAATTGTTCTTTCAAGAAAAAGAAAATAAACAAAGCAAAACAAGAGTTTCAGGGGGAGCTTTGCTTCCCTGAAGCTCGATGAAGAGCAAAGCAAAGCAAGAGTATGCTCTCGCAAAACGGGCTTTGCTCGTTTGGAGTGGGGTTATCTCTCGTCTTGCAAGTCCAAAATTTATAAAAATATCGTTCTTTCTAAGAAAAGAGCGGTATTTTTTTTGTTTTCCTGCTAATACTATGATTAAGTACCAAACAAGTACAGTTTTAGGAGGAAATGTAAATATGAAAAATCAAAAAATTTTGACTAAATTAGTCGCATTGGCAATAACCGCATTTGCAGTCGCTACTTTTACAGTCGTGACTGGGGCGATTCAGTTTAGCGAAACTAATGTTGGCATTGACATTATCACTGGCGAGTATACGGGATACCGATTCTTCGGTCCTGATTCGCCACACTCGCCAATCGATACCACCGAAATCGCAGCAGTAAAATTTTATATTAAATTTGATGATTTAGAACATCACGAACCTGCGATGGTAAACCTTTCTTACAATTCAGGTACGACTGCTTGGGTGTCGGTTGACCATGACTTAAACGATGGATTAATCGTTGAAATTGATATCACACCTGGGGGAGTATCGCTCGACGATTTTTTTGAAGTCGCTCTATTCACTGATAACCCTGCAATTCAAGGAACGTTCTCGGTAGAAATTCGTGACCATGATGGCGAAGTTCTCGGCGAGGGAGTGTATGGCGACAACATTCCAGATAGTAATGAGTATCATTATAATTCTCACGGCGAGGGCGAAGTTGAAGACGAGGGTGTTCCAGAGGAGACCGAAGAATCAGAGGAAACAACTGCTACTACTACCGAAGCACCAGTCACTGGTAGTACGGAGGTGCCGCCTTCTACTACTCCTGCTACGTCCGAACCACCACCAGCAGAAACCAACCCGCCAACGGGTAACGCAAACATCATCACTGCAACTGCGATGACGATTGTTTCAGCTTTGGCGATTTTGTCTATGAAAAAAGGCTCTTCACGTAAATCAGGTAAGTAGAAATAATTTGAATTCATACAAAAAACCCTTGACTGGATTACACAGTCAAGGGTTTGTGATTTGTTAATTACCAAGACGATTCAACGCTCGTTTTAGTTTGAATGCCGCAATGTCTTTTTGAACGTCAGAGGCGTTTTTGTCAGAGATGCAGGCTTCAGCTTTTTGTTCGGCTTCTTTAGCACGTTCGAGGTCAATTATACCGTCATCGAGACTCCAGTCTTTGTCACGTGGGCGAGCTTCCCATTCTTCGACACTAGTAGGTTCACGCCACTCACAGCTTTGAACTAAAATAACTGTATCGCCACTGTTGTCTACTTGAACAGTCCCCGCTGAAACGGCAGCGGGTTTATAAGCTCTGTTATCATTTAGAACCCGAATAGTTCCGATTGGGAGAGCGGCTACATACGGTTCATGCTTTGCTAGAATACCTTTGTCGCCAACGGTTGTTCTAATAATTACATTTTTAGTTTGACCGTCGAAGAAAACACCACTCGGAGTGATTATTTTAAGATTAAAAGGCGTAGTCATGCTAACCCCCTCCTTAATTACTAAGCCGTAGCTTTAGCTTTTTCAAGAACTTCATCAATTCCGCCAGCGAATAAGAACGCTGATTCTGGTACGTCGTCATGTTTGCCGTCGATAATTTCCTTAAATCCGCGAATCGTTTCTTTGAGCGTAACGTATTTACCTTCCATACCAGTAAATGCTTCCGCAACAGAGAACGGTTGTGACAAGAAACGCTGAACTTTTCTTGCACGAGCAACCAAGATTTTATCGTTGTCATCAAGTTCGTCCATACCGAGGATTGCTATGATATCTTGAAGTTCGTTATAACGCTGTAGGATTGATTGAACCGCACGTGCAACTTCATAATGCTCTTCCCCAACGATTTTTGGGGTGAGGATTCTTGATGTAGAATCCAGTGGGTCAACTGATGGGTAAATTCCCATTGACGCAATCGCTCTTGAAAGAACAGTCGTAGCATCTAAGTGGGCGAATGTAGTTGCAGGAGCAGGGTCAGTTAAGTCATCGGCTGGAACGTATACCGCTTGAACTGACGTAATCGAACCCTTCTTAGTAGAAGTAATACGCTCTTGTAACGCACCCATCTCGGTTGCGAGTGTTGGCTGATAACCAACCGCCGAAGGCATACGCCCAAGTAGTGCCGAAACCTCAGAACCCGCTTGTGTAAACCTAAATATGTTGTCAACGAACAAAAGAACGTCTTGACCTTCAACATCACGGAAGTACTCCGCCATAGTAAGCCCAGAAAGTGCTACACGCATTCTCGCACCAGGAGGTTCGTTCATTTGCCCATACACGAGTGTGGTTTTGTCGATAACGCCCGATTCTTTCATTTCCTGATACAGGTCATTACCTTCACGAGTACGCTCACCAACTCCAGAGAACACAGAAAGACCACCGTGCTGTTTAGCGATGTTGTTAATAAGCTCCATAATCAGAACTGTTTTACCAACGCCCGCACCACCGAAAAGCCCGATTTTTCCGCCTTTTAGATATGGTGCAATTAAATCAACGACCTTTATTCCAGTTTCTAAAACTTCATTCGCCGCAGCTTGCTCTTCATATTTAGGTGCCTCACGGTGAATCGCCCAACGCTCTTTCGCTTCAGGAGCTGGCTTATTATCTACTGGTTCGCCTAGTAGGTTGAAAATTCGCCCAAGTGTCGTCTCGCCAACTGGAACAGTTATAGCTTTACCAGTATCAACTGCAGGCATTCCACGAACTAATCCGTCGGTGTTGCCCATAGCGATACAGCGGACGATGTCATCACCGATGTGCTGTGCGACCTCTACAACTAGTTTTTCGCCATTATTATCAATTTCGATTGCGTTAAGTAACGCCGGTAGCTTTTCCGGCTCGAAGCGAATGTCAAGAACCGCTCCGATAATCTGTGCAATTGTTCCGGTATTCATATAACTATCCCCTTTGATTTATATTCACTTTCAGACCCTTTATATCGTCAGTATTTTTGATATAAAGCATATTTCTTACAAAGCATTTGCACCGCCGACAATCTCGTTGATTTCGTTGGTGATTTTTTCTTGTCTTGCACGGTTGTATACGAGTGATAGGTTATCAATCATATCTGCCGCATTGTCAGACGCACTTTCCATCGCCATTTGTCTTGCGCAAAGCTCAGACGTGTACGATTCAGTAATCGCACATTGAACTATTCCTGATAGAGCTTGTGGAACGACTCTGTTGAAAACGGCTTCTGGTGTTGGGTCAAAGTCAGGGTCAATTGGTTTTTTGTCAGAGTCCGACTCTGATTTAGCCAAACTGTCGCCAGTACTGACAGAATCACGCTCACCCGGTTTTCCTTTTAGCAGGAGTTCAGAGTTGCCATCGCCATCTCTACTAATCTGGAGCGGCAACAGCTGCATGACTTCAGTTTCTTGAATCATTGACGAAACAAACCTAGTGTAAATCAGCTTTACTTCATCAACTTCACCATTCAAGAACAGCTTAATCGCTTCATCAACAATTTCCGTGCAATGACCAGACTTTATGTTTTCAGCAATCCCCGGTCTTTCAACGATGAGTTCGTGTGTTTCTTGTTTTTCAAAAAAATCAACCGCTTTTTTGCCGATTGCAATCGCTTTTAAGTCTGGTTTGCCCGATTCTTCGTGAACCGCTTTCACTTTTTTGAAAACGTTTGAGTTATATCCGCCCGCTAACCCCTTATCGCCCGCTATGACAATGTACAAACTGTTCTTGACTTCGCGTGCTGGGTTTGGCGCAAACTTTGTTTCGATGTTGTTTGAGTTATAGATGCTTTTTAATAACTCTTGTTGTGCCAAGAAGAAAGGAAGCGTTTCCTTTTCTTTCTTTTTAGCACGACGTAGTTTAGACGATGCCACCATTTCCATCGCTTTGGTGATTTGCATGGTGGAACTGACGCTTTTAATACGCCGTTTAATCGCTTTCATATTACCGACAGCCATAAGAGACCTCCTCGGAAACTAACACATGATAGTACTTTGCCAAAACGCCAAAAGAACAGAATTTTTGCCCTGGGTTGAAGGGCGTGACATCACTTCTCGGAATCCTGCCTCTGCGACAATCACGATTGCCAACCTGACAATTTGACCACCATGCTTTTAGTTAAAATTTATTGCAAAGCATAAGCCTTGCTACAAGACTTCGCCTCACTCGACGAAATTTCGATTATTTTACAAACTCTGCAGTAAAAGTCTTCAAACCTTCTTTTAGTTTTGTTTCAATTTCAGAAGTGAGCGCTTTTTCTTTTTTTAGCAAAGTCACAATTTCAGACCCTGAACCATCTAACCAACGGAACAGTTCGTCTTCATATTTGTTGACTTTGTCTACAGAAACGTCTACCAAATAATCGTTGATTACTGCATAGATAATGACGATTTGTTTTTCAACCGTCAATGGTGAGGCTTGGCTTTGTTTCAGAACTTCAACAATACGTTCACCTTTTGCGAGACGTGCTTTGGTATCTTTATCAAGGTCAGAACCAAACTGTGCAAATGCCTGTAGCTCACGATATTGTGAATACTCGAGTTTGAGTGTTCCAGATACTTTTTTCATAGCCTTGATTTGCGCATCACCACCAACACGAGAAACTGAAATACCTGGGTTTACCGCTGGTCGAATACCAGAGTTAAACAGCTCAGTTTCAAGGAAAATCTGACCGTCAGTAATCGAAATTACGTTTGTCGGAATATACGCTGATACGTCACCCGCCTGCGTTTCGATAATCGGTAGTGCGGTAAGCGAACCGCCACCGTACTCATCGTTAAGATTCGCCGCACGCTCAAGCAAACGAGAATGCAAGTAGAATACGTCACCAGGATACGCCTCACGCCCAGGAGGACGTTTGAGTAGCAAAGACAGTGCACGGTAAGCAACTGCGTGTTTTGATAAATCATCATAGATAATCAAAACATCTCTGCCGTTTTCCATAAAGAACTCACCCATAGCACAACCAGCGTACGGTGCTATATACTGTAGCGGTGCAAGCTCAGACGCTGATGCGGCTACTACTATAGTATAGTCCATCGCACCAGAGGCAGCGAGCTGTTCTACAACTGTAGCAACGGTCGAGTTTTTCTGACCGATTGCAACGTAAATACAAATGACTTGTTTTCCATTTTTATCGACAAGACCTTTTTGGTTAATAATCGTGTCGAGTGCAATCGTGGTTTTACCAGTCTGGCGGTCACCGATAATAAGCTCACGCTGACCTCTCCCGATTGGAATCATTGAGTCAATCGCTTTGATTCCAGTCTGTAACGGCACGTTTACTTTTTCACGTGTGATAATACCAGAGGCGATTTTTTCAACTGGGCGTGTTTCTTTTGAAAGCACAGCACCTTTACCGTCAATCGCTTGTCCGAGGGCATTTACAACTCTTCCGAGGAGTTCTTCGCCTACCGGTACTGATACAATGCTTCCAGTACGTTTGACGGTTGAACCTTCAACAATTTCAGCGTCAGAACCGAGCATAACCGCACCCACGAAGTCCTGCTCAAGGTTTAACGCCATACAACGCACGCCGTTATCGAACTCCAAAAGTTCACCAAGCATACAGTTCTCTAAACCATGAATGCGTACAATTCCGTCACCAACCGTCACGACTGTACCAGTATCGGTCAGTTTGACTTTGGCATCGAAATTTTTAATCTGTTCTTTCAGTATGGCAGTTATTTCATCTGGACGTAATTCCATTTTTTCTCCCAACCCTTTCATAATGAGTTATGTTGTAGGGGCGACGGCTTGCCTCGCCCAGTATAGCAGATTGATTTCACCCAATCAGAATTTCAGTCAACTTGAGTGGTTCAATCAAGTTTCCGTCTTTATCAGCTACACGCATGACATCGCCAGAAACCTCATCAATTAGCATGATTTTACCTTCTCTATCGCGCCCGAACTCAAGCTTCAAATCCAATAAGTCAAGACCTTTTTGGGAACACTCCGACTTAAGTACATCAGAGATTTCTCGAACAAGGTTCACCAATACGTCATACTCGCTCTCTCGTAAAATCCCGAGCAGTACGAGCGTGTGATGAGTAATCGGCGGGTCGCCACGTTCATCGTCTTTTAGGGTGATTTCAACTATTGGTGGGAACAAAGTTTCCCCCGCTTTGATGTAATCGCCGTAACGCCCGATAAAACTCCCGCCAGCTTTGTAACGACAGACGACTTCGATGCCTTTCCCAAACACCGTCGCTGGGCGAACGGTCATTTCCGCTTTTGAAACGTCACAGTCAACAAAGTGTGTCGGGAAACCAGCTTCGTTGATTTTTCTAAAGAAGAAATCAGAGAGCTTTAACACCGCAACGCCTTTGCCTTCGATTGTTAGCCCAACTTGGTTTTCACCAGGGTCAAACACGCCATCTTTTCCGCAAGCATCATCTTTGAATTTGAGGAGATAATTACCGTCCGACAATTCATAGACTATTTTTGTTTTCCCGTCATAGACTAATTTCATAACAAGCGTAATTCCCTTTTAACATTCTTTCAAGCTTTCAAGAGTTTAAGAAAAATCTCAAAAACAACTGATTTAGTTGAAGTCAACTTGTTAGGCAATCGTTCCAGCGATATTTTTGCTGAGTTCAGCCAAACGAGTTTTGACACTACCGTCGAGGCGTGTGTTGCCGTAATCGACAATTACGCCGCCAATGAGGCTTTTGTCGATTTTTTCGTTAAACACGATTCTATCTTCAGCTTTACCAGTGATTTTTGCCATCTGAGCCACGATTTTCATCTTTTGTGCTATGTCAATAGGCATAGCCGACGTTACTGTGATTTCAGCAATGTCAAAATGTTCGTTATATAGCTCACGAAAAGCAATGTAAATTTGTGGGAAATGCGACATACGCTTTTTCACCACTAATAACCGCAGGAAGTTATTGACATAGCTCCCTACCTTTTCTCCGAAAGCAGAATCGATTAGTGTCAACTTTTCTTGAACTGAAATCGTCGGCGTGTTCATAAACTTGAATATTTCAGGTGTCGCTGCAAAACCTTCGTTGGTGATTTTAAGAAGCTCCAACACTTTATCGAACTCGGATTTATCAGAATCCTGATTAGGATTTTCGCTTTCGAGCAACGAAAATAGTGCTTCAGCATAAGTTCTCTCAACACTTGCCATATGACCTACCTCCTTACGCTGTTTCGCCTGAATTTGCCAAGAAAGACTCAATCAAAGTTGAGTGTGCGGCTCCGTCGATTTCTTTTTCGCTCACCGCACTTGCCGCCATTACTACAATTTCGGCAACTTGGTCTTTGATTTCGTTCATAGTGCGTTTTCTTTCACGCTCAATATCCGATTGTGCTTTCTGACGGATTTGAGTCGCAGATTGTTCCGCACTCTTGACGATTTCGTCTTCACGCTCACGCGCAGCCGCAGTTGCTTTTGTGATAATCTGTTCAGCTTCCGCTTTTGATTTTGCGAGCATTTCCATGTACTTTTTCTCCGCCGCTTCAGCTTTTTCTTTAGCGAGCGTCGCTTCGTCTAATTCGAGTTTAATCGCTTCTTTGCGCTTGTCAAGAATTATTCGCACTTTTTTGTGCAAAAGAACTCTGTAAAGCATTACAAAAAAAGCTGTATTAAAAATCGTAATTGCAAACGTAAGCGGTTCCAGATTAAAAATCGGAACAGTGTTACCAGATAACAAGATTATATGTTCCATAAGTTTTCCACCTTTCATGGATTTTGCGTGCAATGGTCAATTTGCGTTCGCACAGTTTACGTCTTTGGATTACCTAAGACTTACTGAAGGTCAGGGTTATCCATGAGCAAACGAGTGAACGGGTTTGTAAACATACAGAGTAGTGCGAATACGAAACCGTAAACCGTACCAGTCTCCGCAATAACGTCACCGAGTAGCATCGTACGAGTGATTGTACCGCCAGCTTCAGGTTGGCGAGCAATCGATTCAACTGCTTTACCGCCGACATAACCCTCACCTATACCAGAACCTACACCTGCTAATAGTGCGATTCCCGCACCGAGAGCCTCCATACCGAGAACAAATCCTATGTTAGTAACGCCCATTTTTAATTACCTCCGAAAAATTTATTACAAATATAATAGACCTCCACGGAATCCCACGCACGGCGGATTTTTGGCAAATTTGTCGCCATACTGCGTTGAATTTTTTGAAAGAACTACAGTCTTACCGCAAAAATTCGCCTTGTCTGACTAAAAATTTGATTCAAAACTCCACTCATGCGGGAATTCCGTGGAGGTCTAATATTTAACAACCCGTCAAGATGAAAACGTTCATTTTGACAGTGGTTATCCTTTTTTTAATGCGGGGTCCAGCTAAACACTAAGCGTCCGCATCAGGGCTACAATCAGCACCTGAGATGTATACCATAGAAAGCGTCGTGAATACAAACGCTTGTAGTAAGCCTAAGAACATATCGAAATAAAGTGCCGGAATCATTGGAATAATCAAAGGCAAGACTATAGCTTGTCGCAATGCCCAGAAAATCAGACCCCCGATAATCAACCCCGCTAAGATGTTACCATAATGCCTAAAAGTTAGTGATAACGGGTTTGCCACTTCACTGACTATGTTAAGCGGTGTTGGAACTACATAACTACGCAACCCACGGAGAAGACCACCAGTTTTGAACCGTGTGAATTGGACTAAAACAAAAGTCATAATCCCCCATCCGCCTATAACTGAAATATCAGCAGTCGGCGGGAATAGCCCCAAGAACGCCGTAAAGCTAAGCCCCATAGAAAAGAAGAATAGAGCCGCAATATATGGTTGGTATCTAAAATATTTTAGCCCCATGCTGTCATTTACCATATTATCGAAAGTTGTTACTATGGTTTCGGCGATTACTTGTCGTCGGTTTGTAGGGTTTACTTTTAGATTGCGACCGAGTACAAAAAACAACGTGCCGAGCAGAATAATCACTAACCATTGAACCATTACTGATTCGGTTAAATATAAGTATTCAATCCCGAAGTGACCAAAAGGGATTCGTGCGACAACGCCAGCACCCTCGACCACAAAATTATCGGCTCCATTGCCCCCGTTACTAAGTAGTAGTAAAGTATTCATAACCAATAATACCTCGTTTACTTATTTTTTATGGATTTTCGTCAAATTCTGCATTTGATTCCAGAACGTTTTTTTCGTCTTTTATGACCTTTAACTTTTTTACATCGATTTCAGGCGGTTTTATAAAAATAGCCTCAATCGTGTAATGGATTTTAGGATAAAACAGCGGAACTACCACTGTAATTGGGTTGATAAGGTTTAGCCTTATCAATACACCAAACAACACAAATGCCCCGAAATATCGTATGAAAAAACTACCAGTCGAGTAGATTTGTGCGTATCGTGAGTTTTTGCTTCTGATAATGCGTGCGGCTTTGAATCCGAGAAAGCAGAAGTTGCCTAAGCTTGCTACGTTTCCGAGCAAAAGCCCGCCAAAGAACATAAGTAATGTTGCCGTGGTAAACTCAGTGAGTTCTGTAAATAATGTATAATAGCCGACACCTGCGAGTATTACAATTATGTTGCAGATGATGGTTGTTTTGAGTAGTTTTTTTAGTTCGACAAACATGATTTCTACTGCGGGTTCACGTGGTTTTTTGAACTTGTCAGTTTTGTCTGGTTTAATAATCATAATCATCGCTATCTATTTTAGGTGGCTTTTTCTTGAGGTCAGCGTATTCGTTCATAAACTTTTGGGCGAATGACCATACTCCTGCTCCTGCGAACGCTAATGCTAATAATACGAATACTATTATAATGCGACTATCCCAGTTGAAACGGTGTACTAACCACGCCCCACCACCAATGAATAGCAGTAGTGGCGATAATACTAACCACGTAAGTTGTCCAACAACTGAATAGACCCTAAACCACGAATTTTTTTTCATTTTCAAGTAAGGGGTAAGCCCCTAACCCTTCCTATGAATAAATCTGAATCAAATTTTCAAGTCGCCATCCGTCTGATTCCCTTATAATGCGTGAGTGTTTGGATTGGCTTTCGTCTCCGCCTGCTGGTGTGAGAATCAATAACGCTTCATTCTCACTCTCATACTCTAAGTCGATTTCTACAGCCCCCCATACACGTGAATCATCGAGGGGGTCAAAGTAGATATTTACGCCTATTCTATCTGGTTGTGCTACACGTTCGGTGTACACCGGACCTTCGCCACCAGTTCTTGTGTCATCGTTTTTGATTATGCTTGCGTATTCTTGGGCGAAAGTAGCGTCTACTAATGCAAATATTTCGTCTACCGTTTCAAAGTTTGGAATAACTTCTTGTCTTAATGTTCTAAACCCATCTTCTGGTTCATTGCCGTATGGTTCATGCTCAAAGTGTGTATCTTCAAACGCTTTTGTGTTGAATAACCTAAACACTTCGGCGTTGTTGTAGACTAACTGTTCCACTACAGATTCAAGTTCAGCGACCAAATCCTCATCTGGAATAAATACACCCTCTAAATCATTGCCGCCGAGGTTTTGAACCCCTCCACCATTACCTAATACAAAAATAGTAAATCCTACAGCACCCACAGCGAGTACTGCGACTATGATTGTAACAATTAAAGCAGTTTTATTACTCACGTTGACTTATACCTCTTATTATGCAATTATATAAAGACTTATATGTTATTGACGATAAGTCCTACAGCTCCGTTTACGTACATTTTGTTTGGGTTTTGTTATGTAATTCTTATCAATAAAATGCAGTTTTGACACAAAATTTATGTGAAATTTTCACTCTGCGTTCAGCATAGTCACTAAAGACAAAAAAGAATTTCCAGCAAAACGATTTATTCCGTTCCTATTAGTCATTACTATTTTATTTGTGCGGTAATGTCTATCAATATCTTTGTATTGAATTCTGCTGTCGCTTCCACTACCAATAACATTTTCATACATTGCGGGAAAATCAAGTGTATTTAGTTGATTATTATAGCTTGCATATATAACAATTTCGGGATTATTGTTTATAAACTCTTGCAATTCATCGTTTCTAAGTGCCGAACTTAAACTAATATTTATTCTTGTGATCTCGTTGGAAATAAGCCACTCTAACCCACAAATTATGTTTTCTGTGGTTATTATGCCGTCATCATTTTTTGCGGGAAAGTAATAAATAGTTCCTCTAAAATTATAATCTCTAAGAAAATCAATAAGGCTGTCTCCATGAGTTTCATTTTCAGAGATAAAAGAGCTTCCATCTTGACTGTAGTAAACAACATTATAAGGCACATAACTCAAAGGAAAATCAATTATTCCAATACTCCCAGAGTATGACGCAGTTGTAATAAAAACAAAAGAGTTGTATAACCAAACAAAAGCAAAAATAAAAACGATTGGCAATACATAAAGCATTATTTTTAATGTTTTCTTGGCTATGTCGGTTTTTTTAATCATAACTAAACCAAAACCTCAATTACGTCTTTATCAAAAAACCTCTCGTCCTTGCTTTTACCATCATACTCAAGAACGATTTTAGCTTTTTGAGAACTATTTTTCAAAGGATAATCATTGAGCCAATCAATAAAATCTTGAACTTCGAGAAATTTCTTTTTTCTTTTGTTCATAGCTTTTTGGTATTCAATTTGAGCCGCTTTGTATTCATCGTTTATTATGATTTCCTTGGAATTGCTAAGTTTCAAAAAATGGTCACCACACAACCATTTTCCAAAACGCTCGTGATAATCGTATATTTCAGTAGCAATTTTTTTAGGAACTTCTGCCAAGTATAGTCCTGGACAGGTGTCAAATCGTACAATCATAAATCAAAAATAAAGGGTAGGACAATCATTTTTTTCATCAAATAGCTTTTGGTCATTTGTAGAAACCACTTTGGCTTTGGTAACACTCTTTTTAAGAATGTATTCATCTAACCATTTTACAAAATCGGCAAGCCCAAAGCAAACACCGCCACCATTGTAAAACCCATTTTTAGCTTTGTATACAAAGTTCAAAAACTTTTTTTGGTGCTTTTTCGCACTTAGAGCTACTTCATCTGGAACTTCGATAAGCCAACGTTCTACTCCCATTTCAAGCTCAAGACGAATAATCATACTGGCGAACCATACCAAACATGAGCTCCATTGCGATTTCCAGTGTGGTAATGCCAATAAAACACTCCCACTCGCCTAATCCCAAAAGAATTGCGACTATGGTTTTCGGGACCACGAACACCTAAACCAGCACTATTAACAAGCACACGTGATTCCGCTCTTCTGTTGGTATAAAAACTGCGACCGCTCCTAATTCCAGAAATCGCTCTTTCCCTTGTAACTGGTGTAACGGCCATTACTATACCTAACAACGGCACTTGAGACGCAGGGAATACTCTTGTTTGCCAATCATTAAATCTTCTTCTGACTATGTCTATCGCCACGCTAACAGCGTAAACAGTCAAACCAGCGATTACAACCGCACCTGCGGCGAGCAATAGAGCTATAAGAACCGTTGAAAGCGATACAGTAGCAGGAAGTAACGCCCCTGCCGCCGCCTGTCCTGTGTACTCTCCCAATCCTATATCCTCGAAACAATCTATTTCCACAACAGCTATACTATCATAGTATACCGTGGCTTCAACTTCCTCATGTGAAAGCTCTTCTATTTCAATAAAAACCTCATCAGTGCTTCCATTTTCGGTTTCAGCAATTACAGTTACCTCTCCGTACGGCGAGAGATACAACCTAAGAGAGCCATCAACAGCATAAACAACCGTGTAACCCTCATAGTTTATGGTGCTTATGTATTCAACACCATCAACGAAAATGCTCTCTTGCATTTGTGTTGAACTTACCGCACTAACTGCTATTGAGTTATGTCCGACGAAATTCAAAGCGATAACATAAACTAAAATCAATGATAATTTTTTGATGTAATTCATATGTTTGTATATTTCTCCTTCACCTAAATGAATAACAATAAAGTGTTCCGTGTTCCGAAAAAATTAAATTATAAAATTATAATATTAGATTAAAGAACATTATACACTGTTTATTCAAAAAAATCAAGCCTTTTTTCTAAAAAATTTGTATTTTTAGAAAATCTTAGCCAAAACTACTAAATAATCAGCTAATAATACAACAAATAAGGGGATTTTGTACAGTGAATACGGAAATGATTTACAACAAATGGACTTTAAAATCGGTTACATCGCTTCACCCGCGTATAAAATTTATGCGAAAGGTTTTAAAAAACAGTGGCGAAATCAAAGAAAAGCGACTTTTGGAAAAAGAAATCGGCGTTTTAGCGAAGTCACACAAAGATTTTCGCATTCATATGACCGAAATTAAAGGCAACAACGCTGGCGGTGACAACTACCGTCCGATTCCAGCGGTCGGTTTGGCGATTGCGGAGCTTAGCGAAATCAACGAAGAAACCGTTTGCGAATGCCTTACTTTTCTTTCGACGCAAAAAGAGCTTACTTCTATGGACGTTGAAAGTTTCTGCTGGCAAGCTAAGTTTGTTGTGTTGGACAAGGCTTTTGCAGCGATTGATTCTGAAACGTTGGCTACTTCTGGTGATTATGGTGAGTGTGGTGCTAAATTAGGGGCACTTACGTTACTCGACACTGAAAAAATCTGCCGTGAATTCAACCCGCTTGACCGTGTTTACGCTGAGGACACGCTTTATCAAGAGTTGACGAGTGAAACTAAATCTCTGTATCGTAAGATGACGGCAGAAATCGCCGATGCTTGTGTTAATAATAGAGGCAGGGGTGGGCGAAATCAACGAAAACTGTCGGTAACAATCAAGGGCGGGGTTAATGAATCACGTCTTTCGCGTGAATACGTTAATCTTGCACGGACAAAAAATCGCCACATTGGAGAGGTGATTACCAGCGATTATTATAAGCTGTTCCCGCTATCAAGCCCGTCCCAGTATATCTCTGAACTTTTTTTCTACACGCTGATTCTTACGCTATTAGTCTGTGCATCGGTATGGTTTTTGAGCGACGGCACACTACGATTACGCTCGGCTTTCGGGCTCTCGCCGCTACTATTTTTGCCAGCTTTTGCAGTCGTCAAGCCTATTTTAGATTTGAGTGTTTCGAGAGCTTTGTCTAAAAAAGTCAAAGCGCGCATTCCTTTGCCGCAGGTTGACTTGAAAGGCGAAATTCCATCGAACGCTAAAACCTTGTGTGTAATTTCTACTCTGCTGACTTCTCCAGAAGATGTGACACCTCTGATAAAGAAATTGGATTTAGCACGACTTAAAAATTCTAAGAATGGTTTTTCTCCTAATCTTTGTTTTGCGGCTTTATGTGATTTCAAAGCCAATAAGGTTTCTCCAGATGACACAGCGGATGAAAAAATCACCGAGGCTGTTCGTGAGGCATTTACTCGTGCTGGTTATGTTGCGTTAATCCGAAATCGTGAATATTCCAAAACCAGCCGTTGTTATCAGGGGAGGGAACGTAAGCGTGGTGCAATCGAATCGTTGATGAAACTATTACGAATCGGCGACTTTCCGCAATCACGGAGCGATTTTAGCGAAATTATTGGCGATTTTTCAGCACTCACAGACATTCGATATATTGTCGCCCTTGATTATGACACGGTTCCGCTTATGGATAGCATTTCTGAACTTGTCGGAATTGCTATGCACCCTTGTCATAAACAAATAGGCATTATTGCGCCAAGAATTACTACAAGTTTAGCGTCGTCGCTTAAGACTGGTTTTTCCCGTGCGATGGTAGGAAACGGTGGTTGTGCTGGTGTTTCGAGTTATGATAGCTTCGCTGGGGAGTTTTATCAAGACTGTTTTTCTGAAGGCATTTTTACTGGCAAAGGCTTGTTGGATGTTGACACGTTCTTAAAAACGTGTTGTAGCGAACATTTTAGGTTTCCGAACGAACGAATCCTTTCGCACGATATTCTTGAAGGTGGGCTTTGCGGTGTTGTATATGCTGGTGATGTGGAATTTTCGGATAGCTTTCCAGACACCTCCAACGCTTATTTTAAGAGGCTCCATCGCTGGCTTAGGGGAGATTTACAAAACGCACGTTATATGTTTGACAGGCGGTTCACGGCACTTACTCGATTTAAGCTGTTCGACAATGTCCGCCGTGCACTTACTCCGATTTCGCTTTTGCTCTGTTTTTTTGTGTTTTTGTTACCTCTTTACACTGGTGGTAATATATTTTTTGTGCAACTACTTGCACTCGCCGCAGTAATCCTGCCTTTCTTGACTGGATTTTTGCCGAGTATGGTGAGAGGGAGGAAATTTTCTAATTATCGCAGGTTTTATTCGCCAGTATTGTCGCAGACTAAACAGCTTATGAGACAATGCTTGATGGAAGTTTTGTTGTTGCCAAAACAAGCGCTCGTAGCACTCGATGCTTTGTGCAGAGTTCTATG
This sequence comes from Oscillospiraceae bacterium, assembly GCA_009786985.1. GTDB lineage: Bacteria > Bacillota > Clostridia > Oscillospirales > Ruminococcaceae > Ruminiclostridium_E. Next base: position 18,731 of record WRGW01000102.1, on the reverse strand, counting down.
GCGTATGAACATCTCTAAACGTAAACTGCTCGACTGGACAACTGCTGCCGCTTTTGACGGCAAATTCTCTAAAGGTGCGTTTGGTGCAACTAAGCATATGTTTTGGGCTACTCTTGTAGCGATTGCATTATTTGCATTAGCAGCGACTTCTGGAAATGTCTTTTCAGTGGTCATGTCGGTATTGTTTTTGTCAGCACTGCCAGTAATATTGTATTGTGATAAAACTTCTGGTCATGCAAAATATCGCATTCCCGAAATCGTTCGTAAAGAGCTTGGGAACAACGCTCATCAGATTTGGCAGTTTTATGAGGACTATGTTACCGAAGAACACAATTTTCTACCACCAGACAATGTACAGTACTCGCCGATTGAACGTGTTGCCGCTCGAACGTCGCCTACAAATATCGGAATGTATTTGCTGTCTTGTGTAGCGGCGTATATTTTCGGATTTATAGACAAAGCGGGATTGGAACTTAGAGTGGGGCGTACTCTCGAAACTATCGAAAGGTTGGATAAATGGCACGGCAATCTTTGCAATTGGTACACGACTGATAATCTTGATGTTATCAGCGAATTTGTGTCATCGGTGGATTCAGGCAATTATGTTTGCTGTTTGGTGGCATTAGTCGAAGCTCTCAAACATGAAGATTGTGAGCCACAGCTTATTTTACGGTTGCAAAAACAAATCGACGAAACGGAGCTTGTGCCTTTTTATAACGAAGCCAAGAATTTGTTCAGCATAGGTTATGACATGAACGCAAAAAAACTCTCACACCATCATTATGACCTCTTAATGTCAGAGGCGAGAATGCTTAGTTATTACGCAATCGCTTCAGGGCAAGCGAGCAAGAAGCATTGGCGAAACTTAGGACGTGTCATGGGCAAAAAGGGCAAATATGCCGCACCAGTAGCTTGGACTGGGACTATGTTTGAATACTTTATGCCGGAACTGTTACTAAGTTCAAAGGAGGGGAGCATGGAATATGAAGCACTCAAGTTCTGTTTGCATTGTCAAGTACAGCATAGTGAACAGGGTATGGTTTCCTATAGCGATAATAACAGTAAGGCACGTGGCAATGTTTCACGAACTAAAAGTACTAATGTACCGTTTGGTATTTCCGAGAGCGGATTCTATGCTTTTGACCGTAATCTAAACTATCAATATAAAGCTCACGGTGTGCAAGATATCGGGTTAAAAGCTGGATTAAACAAAGAATACGTCGTTTCTCCGTATTCGACTTTTTTGGCATTGTCATACGACCCAATCGGATGTTATAACAACTTAGCTAAAATGGAAAAATTAGGGCTGTGTCATGAGCGTTACGGTTTTTATGAAGCGGCAGACTTTACACCTCACAGAGTAGGTTCTGGTTATGCTGTAGTAAAAAGCCATATGGCACATCATATGGGGATGAGCATTTGTGCAATCGCCAATACACTCTATGATGGAATTATGCAAAAATTATTTATCACCAATGAAAAAATGAAGAGGGCAGGCGAACTCATGGAAGAAAAGATTATTGCGGGCGAACCAGTTTTAGCCCCTCCAGAACGTCAAGAAGAGCGAGAAATGCGAATGAATGCCGATATTCTGGCATCTGGCTTTTCGCTTTCTAATCCGAGGCTGAATGTTTTGTCTAACGGGCAGGTGTCAGTTATCACGTCAGACTTAGGTTTTAGCCAGACTTTGTTTAATGTCGATAAAAATGCAAACGCCTATAATAGCAAAGCCGCACTATTTCCAACTTGTGATTTGTATAATCCGCGAGGGAGTTTGTATGCTTTTGTCGAAAACGCTGGCGATTCACCAAACTCTGGCGAGAGTGTTTATGCTTTCTATAATCACCCTAAGTTGGCGGCAAAAAAAGCTAACAGCGTTCAAGAAAGCGACAATTGTGTGATTTTTACGCAAAACACGTCAGAATATCTCTGTTACGCCAAGGATTTGAAAATGAGGTGTGACGTATTCTTAGACGAAGCACGCCCAGTAGAAATTCGTAGTTTTACGGCGGAGAATAATTCTGGATTTAAACGAAACCTCACCTTATCGGCGTATCTCGAACCAACCCTTTCCAAAGAACGTGATGTATTAGCCCATCCCGCTTTTATGGATTTGTTTGTAAAGCTCAGTTATAATGAAGATGAAAAGCTGTTTATTGCCAAACGAAAATCCCGCGATTCAAATGACGAAACTGTTATGGTGACTGGATTCGCAGAACCGATTGACTTGACTTATTCGTTTGACCGTGAGGCGGTTATCGCACGTAATGGTGGAATTTTCTCTTCTCTCGATAAGGCTGGTGAACGTTCTAATTCGAGCATTGATGTCCCTGCACCTTGTATTCTAATCAAAGCTGATTTCGCATTAGACGCTAATCAGACTAAAACTGCGTTTATGTTTACTTGTTACGCTGAGTCGGTTGATGAGGCTTTGAGGTTGGCGCGCGAAACTCGTGCTAAGCATAAATCACACAAACTTGAACCGTCAGAAGATATTAGTTCTCCACTTGTATCGAACACTATTTATGGGCGGATTACTCGTCGTGTTTTAGGGAAAATTCTGTACGCTCCTCAAAGCACTATTTTGCAAAAAAAAGCAGTGTCTGCTAATGATTTGGACTACCGTGTTTTATGGAAATACGGCATTTCTGGTGACATTCCGATTTTAGTGTATGCTCCAGATATTCAGGACAAGTCTGGTAAGCTCAACGGAATCGACGCTGTAATCGAGATGAAAAAATCACTTTCCCTCTGTCAAATTGAGTTTGATTTGGTGTTACTCTACGAAAACGAAAAGCAGAGAACTTTGTATGAAGAATTACGTGGTGAAATCAATACCGATGCTTATATTTTAGACAGGAACACTCTGCCAACACATGATTTAAATCTGCTTTATGCGGCGGCAGCACTTGTATTAAATTCAAGCGAAGTTTTGCGTTTCGACCCTCCAGCTAACGGTAAAGCAGGCAAGCCTATGGCGAGTGTTGTTTTGCCACTAAACAAGGCTATGAGAGTCAAGCAGACTTCTCCAGTTGCGGCTGGGAACTATGTCTGTGAAGAACGGTCTGATTATGGTTTGCCACCGTGGAGTAACGTGCTTTGCAACTCTCGATTTGGCACGCTTGTTTCGGATAAATCTCTTGGATTCACCTGGGCTTTGAACAGCCGTGAATGCAAGCTAACTCCGTGGAGCAATGATCTGCGTTCTGACAATCGCGGAGAGATGTTGGTGCTTAAAACCAAAGGAGTAGATGGCGAACTGTTTGATTTAATTGACGGTTCGAGAGCAACTTTTGCACCTAACGCTGCCGATTATTCGGGAATTGTTGCTAACAGTATTCAAGCCGATACCAGCGTTCGGGTGTATGAACGTGGAATGGGTAAACGAGTGACCCTTCAGCTTACTAATCATACCGATGTTGTAAAGCAGATTGAAATCGCATATTACACTGAACCTGTAATTGGTGTTGAGCGAACGCCTACGAGTATAGCGGCAAGGTTACTAAAACCAGAAGTCAGTGACAATACGCTAATAATCCGAAATCCGAGTAATGGTAGCCTTAGTGGTGCAATGACGCTCTCGTGTTCAGCTAAAGCACGATTCCTTACTAACAAATCAGCGTTTTGGTCGGGTGACTGGAGAGCGGTTTCCTCTCCTACACCGCATAGCAATATGGTGGGGGTGGTTGTGACCAAAATCGAGCTTCCTCCTAAGCATAGTGAAAAAATCAAGTTCATTTTAGCCTTTACGCAGAACATGAATGAGCCACTCACTATGGAAAAAGCACTCAAACGCAAAAAAGGTATCATCGCACTCAAAAGCAAAGAAATCAACTCTGGTAATCCGCAGTTAGATGAGTTGTTTGCACATTGGCTGCCGTGGCAGGTTGTTGGTGGGCGAATGTGGTCTAGAACTGGGTTCTATCAAAACTCAGGTGCGTATGGTTTCCGTGACCAATTGCAGGATTGTTTGGCGGCGGTAATTCTCGGAAAACGTGGGCAATTAGTCGCTAAAACGCAGATTCTTAGATGCTGTACCGCTCAGTTCTTAGAAGGCGATGTAATGCACTGGTGGCACGACTTATTGACCAGTCGAAAAGGTGTCCGCACTCGATATTCGGATGATTTGCTTTGGCTCCCGTATGTTGTAGCTGATTATATTGAACTTACTGGTGATACCTCGCTCCTGCAAATCAAAACACATTATAGCACCGCACCGTTGCTCAAAGAACATGAGCATGAGATTTACAGCGAAGTTGAGCACTCGGAGCTTAAAGAATCAGTCTATCAACACGCTAAGCGGGCGTTAGAAAAAGCGTTCAATCAATCAGACCGTGGGCTTCTTTTAATCGGCGGGGGAGACTGGTGCGACGGTTACAATCGTGTCGGCGTTGATGGCAAGGGTGAAAGTGTCTGGTTAAGTATGTTCTATGCCATGACGGCGAGGAAATTCGCTAAAATCGCCGAACTTATGGATGATGTGGCTTTTGGTGTAGAACTTGAGGGCAACGCATCAGATTTAATCGAAAAAGTAGACCAATTAGCGTGGGACGGTGAACATTACCTGCGTGCGTTCTATGACGACGGAACGGCAATGGGAGGGTATACTGAAGGTTCAGAAAACCAGAACACTCCAGCGCCCGCTTGCAAAATTGACTTGTTACCGCAAGCGTTTTCGGTTTTAGCGAAAATGCCAGATTCTGCGAGAGTAAACCAAGCAATCAACAGTGCTTTACGTGATTTATATGATAGCGAACATCGAATAATCAAATTGTTTTCACCGCCATTTCAGAGTGGCGAGTCTCCCAAAGACCCTGGTTACGTTCAGAGTTATCCGGCGGGTGTTCGAGAAAACGGCGGTCAATACACTCATGCGGCAGTGTGGTTAGCCCTAGCGTGTCATCGTCTCGGAATGAAAGAAAAAGCAAAAGAGCTAATTGCCTCGCTTTCTCCAGCAGGCAGGGGTAAGGAATATAAATGTGAGCCGTATTATTTAGCAGCAGACATCTATACTAACCCTAAAGCCTACGCGCGTGGAGGCTGGTCTTTGTACACTGGTTCGGCAGGATGGTATTATCGTGCTATGGCGGAGATTTTTGCGGAATAGGCTTCCATGGAAACTCTGTACGAGTGAGTTTTGAAGAACTATAACTGTGTTTGACCCTAAACTATAGTGTGCAATCGGAAATCTGACACAATATGTTGTGAACCCCTCTTGTTTATTCGAGAGGGGTTCTATATGGAGTATAAATTTTTGGTAAAAACATCATGTTTTGGGTTAAATTTTTTTTGTTTTAGGTGAAACTTTATTGACAAATCAGTTTTGATGGTGTATAATAGTCATTGGGTGCAGAAAAGTTATAAAAGTTCACTTTTGTTGTTGAAAATTGTGTTGAAAAGGTTGAAATTTTATTCTGTGCTTGTGAAGTTGTTGATAACTCTGTTGAAAACTTGTTAAATCTATTGAAAAGGTGGTGAGGTTTGTGCGTGGTGAAGCAAAGTCTACAATCAATGAAAAAGGGCGTATGAACTTCCCTGCTAAATTTCAAGAAACGTTTGGAAATAATTTTGTTGTCGCAAAAGGCTTGCGAGCGAGGTGTGTGCAAATTTACAAAACTGAAGAGTGGGAAGAGTTTGTAAAAAATCTAAAAGAAAACCACCCTAAAACAAAAGCTGATGCGGTTTTGCGATTCAGGGGGGCAGAAAACGCTGAACTGGATAACAATAATCGATTTTTTATACCAAGCCATCTACGTGAATACGCCGAGCTTAAGAAAGACGTGGTTGTCTGTGGTCTTGAAGGCGAAGTCGAAATCTGGAACAGAGAAGCCCTCGTTGAAAACCAGAATGCTGACATTTCGGCTCTTGTAGATGAAATGGGGCTTTAATAGACCGCCTCAAAATTGCCTTGTATGGTAAAAGCCCATGAGAGCAGGCTTTGCCTGCTTAATAGGGCAAAATTAGCTTTCAAATCCACTCGCAGTTAGTTCCCGAGGAGGTCTGATGACAAAAACAGAAAATCTGGAATGCCCTGAATTTGAACACGTAACAGTGCTTCTACATGAAACGATTGTCGCCCTTGACATCAAACCAGATGGAAAATATCTTGACTGTACAACTGGTGGCGGTGGTCATAGCTTTGAGATTGCCAAAAGATTAAATAGCGGAAGACTATTCTGCTTTGATAGGGATACCTCAGCGTTGAAAGCGGCAAAAATCAGGTTGGGTGACTATAGTGAATCGGTAACTTTTATAAACGCAAATTTTGCAGATATGGCAGATTACGGCATTGTTGATATAGACGGAATTGTGATGGATTTAGGCGTATCTTCGCATCAGCTTGATACGGCAGAACGTGGATTTTCATTTCATGAAGACGCACCGCTCGATATGCGGATGGATGCAAGTGTGAGCAGTGATAAAAATAACGAAAACGCTTCTGCGATTACTGCTGAAACCATCGTAAACAGCTATAATGAAGATGAGCTATTACGAATCCTTTACGAATATGGTGAGGAAAAACACGCACGCTCGATTGTGAAAGGGATTTTGCACGAACGCGAGAGTTCTTTAATTCAAACGACTGGTCAGTTAGCGGAAATCATTCGCAGTAACGTACCATTGTCGTATAGGAATAAAAAGAATCCTTGTCGGAAAACTTTTCAGGCTTTAAGAATAGAGGTAAACGACGAACTCGGCAGCCTTAGTCGAGGGCTTGAATCTGGATTTGCCGCACTAAAATCTGGTGGGCGACTGGCGGTGATTACCTTTCATTCGCTAGAGGACAGGTTAGTCAAGAAGGCTTTCGCTGAACTGGCTTCTGGCTGTGATTGTCCTAAAGAACTGCCTTTATGTGTGTGCAAAAAATCACCGAAAGCGATTTCAGTCACACGTAAACCGATTGTTCCGACACAATCAGAAATAGAAAATAACAGACGTTCACGAAGTGCTAAACTTCGTGTAATTAAGAAAGTCTAAAGCCAAACAAGATGTCCGTAAGCGGAGCTTTGCTTCGCTGTAGGACATTGCCGTGGTCAAGCCAAACAAGATGTCCGTAAGCGGAGCTTTGCTTCGCTGTAGGACATTGCCGTGGTTAAGCCTATCAAGGCGAATGAGAGGTTAAAATAAAGATGTTACAATACAATGGAAATACCGAGGTTCTCGATTTAGGTTTGTTCGATGTTGATGAGAGCGAGATTGAAAAGAGAGAAGAGGCCGTTCAAAGACAAGCGCGTCGGTTACAGCCAAAGAAGAAGGTTAATTCAACCCCATGCAAACAAGGAAACTGGCTGGTATTCGTGATTTTAGCGACGCTTGCATTAGCTCCGATTTTTATGTTTTTTTATGGGAGTATTGAACTTACTTCGTTAAATTCTGAAACGGTTGCTGTGATGAGCCGTCTCGACGAAGCACAGCGCGAAAACGGCCGACTGAATACCGAGCTTAATAGCATGATTACTCCATCGCGTGTGTCTGAGTTTGCGGCGGAACACGGTCTTGTTAGAGAACAGTTAGCTCAAGTAAAACACATTCGGATTGAGCTTGAACGTGTTGTCGAAGTCGCCGAACCGCGCGAACTTGGCTTTTTCGACAGAATAGAAAATACATTCAATGAGATTTTGGAATTTTTGTCGCTTAATTAGAATAGAATTAAGTTAGGACAAGGCAAGCCAAACAAGGGCATAAAATGGGGGAATTCATTTCCCACACTTTATGCTTGACGTAGGCAAGCCAAACAAGGGCTGCAGGGGCGGCTTTGCCGACCCCGAAGCTCGCCGACACAGTTGCGAGACTTCAAGCTAATCCCTGCGAGACGGCTGAGCCGCCTCTGCGGGACCGTGCTCTCGTCTTGCAAAACAAGATGTCCGTAAGCGGAGCTGGTTCTGTCAAGCGGGCAAAGCCCGCTCTTCGAGAACTTTTGCTTCGCTTACGGACATTGCCGAAGGCAATGGTCTACCCTAATGGCTTGTTTATCCCCACTTGTTGATGAAAGGAGTTCATGGTAATATGAATAGAAAAATAACCGAATCATCTGAAGCTAAAAAGAATGAAACCATGTCACAATTACCAGACCGTGGCATGAAGGTAAAATTATTTTATATAGTCACGGCTTTGTTGTTAGCGTTTGTTGTGTGGATAATATATGAACTTTATTCGACTGCTGTTGTTCAGTCTGAATACCTTCGTACGAGGGCTAATACTCAGCAATTAGATGAGTTTACAATCAACGCAAATCGTGGAACTATTTATGACCGTAGTGGCAAAATCTTGGCAAAAAGCACCGTGGTATGGAACGTGATTTTGTCTCCGTATGATATTAACAAAAATAATGACGAACCCGAACAAATCGCACAAATGTTGTCTGAAATTTTGGAACTCGATTTCGATAATTTGATGGAGCGTATGGAAAATCCATCTATAAGATATGATACAGTCGCACGGCGAATTACTCGTGAACAGTATGATGAAATCACTCGTCGCAAAGAAGAAAAAGGGCTTGCACATTATTCGGTGTATTTAATTGAAGATACTATGCGAGTGTATCCTAATGATTCATTGGCGGCGAACATAATCGGATTTACTAATTTCGACAATGAAGGCGTTTATGGGGTTGAGGCTTTTTATGATGAACAACTCCAAGGCACGAATGGGCGTGTTGTCACGCTTCGTGATGGTGCAGGGCGAGTTATGCCGAGCGAATTTGAACGTAGGTTTCCTGCATCTAACGGTAACAACCTCCATATGACAATTGACGTGAATCTTCAGCACTATCTCGAAAGACATTTGGAAGAAGCCGTTTTCCAGCACAACGTAGCAAATCGTGCTACTGGAATTATGATGGAGCCGAATACTGGTGCGATTTTAGCCAAGGCAACGACTGGAGGTTTTGACTTGAACTCTCCGTCAACCCTCTCTGAAGCGGATGAATCACATTTAGAAAGCGTACGTAATATGCTGACTGAGCGTGTCCAATTAGAAACCATTGGTGGTACGCTATCGGAATCACAAATCGAAGATATTGAACGCCAAGTTCGGAGCGAGAGGGAGATTTTACGGGAAATTCAGTGGAGAAATAAAGCAATTACTGAATTATATTTCCCAGGCTCAGTTTTTAAGACGGTTACAGCAGCAATCGCATTAGAAGAACGTGCGATTGATTTTAATACATCATCATTTAACTGCCATGGGTTTGTAGACATAGGACCAGACCGAATTAGATGCTGGGTTTATGGTAGAGGGCGTGTTCATGGCGGAATGAATTTGACCGAGGCCATGACACATTCGTGCAACCCTGCTTTTATGGATATTGGTGACAGAGTTGGTGCGTCGCGATTTTACGATTTTCTTGAGGCTTTTGGTCTTACCCGTAGAACTGGAATTGATGTTCCAGCTGAAGCGTCGCCAATTTTAATTCAGCGTGATAATATGAGAGCGGTTGACCTTGCTATGTCGTCAATCGGGCAAACTAATAAAATCACACCGTTACAGATGATTACTGCTTTTGCGGCTTGTATAAACGGTGGATATTTAGTTACTCCTCATGTAGTAAGCCAAATCACTGATAATGACGGTAATGTGGTGAGTAGTAATGATGCTGGTGTAAAACGCCAGATTTTGAGTAGTGAAACTTCAGCTCAAATGCGTCAAATGATGGAAGACGTTGTTAGAGCTAATGGTGGTTCAAATGCGTACATTTCTGGATTTAGAATTGGCGGAAAAAGTGGAACGAGTGAAAAAATCGACGAATATTCGCCGTATGAAATGCGTTATGTTGCGTCTTTCGGGGCGTTTGCACCAGCCGATAATCCGCAGGTGATTTTACTCGTGGTAGTAGACGAGCCTAATCCATATTGCGACGGTCCGATTTACGGAAGCCAAGTCGCAGCACCGGTAGTATCGGCAGTTCTTAGAGATAGTTTTCAGCATTTAGAAATCTTTCCACAATTTACAGCGGAAGAACAGGCTTTACAGGATACATTGGTTCCAAATGTAATCGGTGAATCAATTCTTGATGCTGGTACAGCACTTAGCAGAGCTGGTTTGCTTTCGCACGAAATTGGTGAGGGTTCACGCGTTGTCAAAACCGTGCCTGAAGCTGGAACTACAATTAGGCGTGGTTCGACTATAGTTTTATATTTTGATACAAATGAAGCCGAACAGCCGCACGAAGTAGTCGTTCCAGACGTGTATCGAATGAGCGTGAATGCCGCTAATCAAGCGATTGTAAATGCAGGGTTAAATATCAGGCTAACAGGTGGAGCGGTCGGGAATGAAAACGCAGTCGCTGTATATATGAGCATTGAACCTGGGACTGTTCTTCCGAAAGGAACAGTTGTTGAAGTTCGGTTCACGGTCGATGAAGGACACGGAGGATGATTTGCGTGGCGTATATATAGTATACGCAGTCAACCGAACATTACGCAAATCATGGACATTGGAAAAGGGAGTATTTATGGAGATTTTCGGTCGTTCGTTTTCGGGTGTAACTAATGTTACCGATAATAGTCGTGAAGTTGTAAAGGGTAGTTTGTTTATTGCTATTAAAGGGGCAAACTTTAATGGTGAGTCAGTGGCTTTTGAAATGCTTGGACGTGGGGCAGTTGCTGTAATTTCTGAAAACGATTTGGGTTTAGGCGAAAATCAGATTGTTGTTCCTAACGCTCGATTAGCTTTTGCACAAGCTGCCTCTGCTTTTTATAAAGAGCCTACCAGTAAGCTAAAATTGATTGCTGTTACTGGAACTAACGGTAAAAGTACAGTTGCTACTCTTGTAAAAGCGATTATTGATTCTAAACAAGGTAAATGCGGATTTATCGGAACTACTGGTAATGATACGGGGCTTGGAATGGTTTCTACTAACCTCACTACTCCTCGCCAAGATGAGTTGTATCGGCTGTTTGCAGAGATGGTGGAAAACGGTGTAGAATATTGTGTTATGGAAACATCATCTCAAGCACTTGACCAGTATCGAATTGCTAACGAACGCTTTGAAATTGGTGTTTTTACGAATTTAACTCAAGACCATCTTGACTGGCATAAAACGATGGAGAATTATTATCAAGCAAAAAAGAGATTATTTACTATGTGTAAATCAGCGATTGTTTGTATTGATGATGAATGGGGAACACGGCTCGCTTCCGAGTTGAAGTCCGATGGGGAAATTCCAGTAATTACTTATAGTGTCAAACCTAAAATTGGGCAGATAGCTGATTATTTTGCTGAAAAAATTAAGCTGAATAGTGATAGCATCTCTTATTGGCTTAGTTGTACTGAATCCGAGAAGTCACACAGTGTCAAACTTTCAATGCCCGGATTGTTTAATGTTGCAAACTCGATTGCGGCGTTTATTGTTTGCGAAAAAGCTTGTGATATATCGGGGGGAGATTGTGTAAAGGCACTCGCCGAATGTACTGGTGTTCGAGGGCGATGTGAGGTTATATGGTCTGGCGATGACTACCCAACAGTCATTTGTGATTACGCACATACTGGTGATGCACTCGAAAAGATTTTGACTTGTATAAATGAGTTCAAGAATAAGGCTCACAACAACGCCGCCAAAAGTGGCAAAATTATATGCGTGTTCGGAGCAGCTGGCGAACGCGATGCCGACAAACGCCCAGAAATGGGGGAAATTGTTGCTCGATTGGCTGATGAGTTGGTCATAACATCAGACAATCCACGCTTTGAAGACCCAGAAGCGATTATCGCAGAAGTGATGTCTGGCATTGCAAAAATTGAACTTAAAAGAAGCAAGGCTTTTGTGCTTAGGGAAAAGGCGATTGAATATGCGTTGTCGAGCGCTACTAAAGACGATATAATTCTACTTGCAGGAAAAGGGCATGAAACCTATCAAGTAATTGGTGACGAAGAACAGCCGTTTGACGAACGAGAAATTGTGAAGGTATTCTACGAGAGGACAAAGTAGTGAAAGGAGTTCATGGTTAATATGAACACTGAAACAATCTGGGCACTTTCAGTTACTGCAATTGTTGCACTTATAGTCACATATGCGGCGGGGTTTCCGATTATTCCTGCTTTGCGTCGGCTAAAGTTTGGGCAGACTATTTTGGATATTGGGCCTAAGTGGCACAAGGATAAAAAACAAGGCACGCCCACTATGGGTGGTTTTATGTTCATAATCGGAATTACGCTGGCGTTCGGATTAGGGCTTTTTATGTTATGGCAAAATGGGCTTATTAGCTTTGATGGGTTCGGGCGATTGCGGTTCTGGAATGCGGTTAGTGGTTTTGCGATGGCATTTGCGTTCGGGTTTATGGGTTTTCTGGATGACTGGATTAAAGTCCGCAAAAAGCAGAACGAAGGGCTTACTGTAAATCAAAAACTGTTTATGCAGACGCTTATTGTATCGGTTTACTTCACCTCACGCATAATCGCTGGAGATGTTAGCACGGCAATACATTTCCCGCTACCAGGAGAATTTAGCTTTACGCTGGACTTGTGGTATTTTTACTATATTGTAATGGGATTAGGAATAATCTATATTGTAAATGCTGTGAACTTGACTGATGGAATCGACGGTCTTTGTAGTTCAGTGACTGTTGTGTTTGCTTCGGCTTTTATGGTGATTTGTGGGCTTCTTGGATTACACGAACTTTCGATTTTATCGGCAGCACTCGCTGGGGGGTGTATTGGGTTCTTGATTTGGAATTTTAACCCTGCCAAAGTTTTTATGGGTGATACAGGTTCTTTATTTCTTGGAGGGCTTGTCTGTGCAATCGGGGTAGGGGCACGTGCGGAGTTTGTAATGGTAATTGCCGCCGCAGTGTATATCTGGGAAGCGCTTACAGTAATGATTCAAACCACATATTTTAAGATTACTGGTGGCAAACGGCTGTTCAAGATGACACCGATTCACCATAGTTTTGAAATGAAGGGTTGGAAAGAAACTAAAATTGTACTCGTGTTTTCGGGAATCGGAGCAGTATTTGGATTGATTGCGATTCTTTTAGTTTATAGCGATATAGCTTGGTAATGAATTATTCAACAGCCTCAGAAAGGAGTGGTAAAGCAGATGAATAGTAACAACAATCGTGACCGGAGAGCTGATGCCCGTGCGAGGGCACGTGCAAGAACAGGAACTTTTCCACGTGTTACCTCAAGTGTGAACACGCCTACACCCTCTCTAAGAGGGGCTAATGGCAGAGCTGCGGTTGCTGTTAATCCGCCGACTGGTCGTGTTTCGGGGCGAACCGCTCCTAACCGTTCGCGTGGTGTTAATCGTGCAGCAAAAGCACCTTCACATCCAGCGCGCCCTGAACGTGAAGTGCGTCAAATTCGAGAAGTTCGCAGGCGACGTAAACCGCGAACATCAGTTCTTGCGAGGGAGAGAGAGCCGTTCGCTAAATTCGATATGCCTCTTTTTGTAATCGTGTTGATTTTAGCGGTGTTTGGGCTTGGAATGCTTTTATCGGCGAGCCATTCATTCGCACTGCGGGAACATGGTGATAGTTATCACTTTTTTAACCTGCAGTTAGTGTTTATGGCGGTCGGAATAGGGATTGCGGTCTTGATTTCTTATTTTAATTATCGTTTGCTCTTGAACCGATGGGTTTTGCTTGCTTTGGTTGGGGGTTCGCTGGCACTTATGCTGGCTGTTCAGTTTTCAGATGCCGCCGTTACGCAGGGCGGTGCGGAACGTTGGATTACGCTTTTTGGGGTTACGTTCCAACCGTCCGAAATTCTCAAATTCGCATTGATTGTTGTTTTAGCGTGGATGACACATAAATATCCAGAACGCATAAAAACTTTTGGCGGTGCGTTTAGAATCGCTTTTGTAATCGGTATAGCTTGTCTTTTGACAATTATTCAGCCACACTTATCCGGAACGGTAATCATGCTCGCAATCGGGCTTTCGCTTATGACTATTAGCGGGTGTAAGCTAAGATGGGTGGGATTACTTGTTGCATTGATTATAATAGCGGCGGCTTTTACACCTGCTATTATGGAGTCGTTTGGGTTTACTTATTCTGACGCTCGGTTTACGAGTTGGCGCAACCCTTTCGAGGATATTCAAGGCGATACTTTTCAGACATTTCAGTCGTTAGTTGCCATAGGTTCGGGCGGATGGTTCGGGCTTGGTTTTGACAATTCACGTCAGAAGTTCTCATATCTACCTGCTGCACATAATGACTTTATTTTTTCGGTCATAGTAGAAGAGCTTGGTTTTGTTGGCGGAATTGCGGTTCTTATGTTATTCACTATTTTTGTGTTGAGAGGATTCTATATTGCCTCACGCGCACCAGACAGGTTTGGTGCAATGCTGGCAGCGGGGATTACTGCACAAATAGGAATTCAAGCGTTTTTGAATATTGCGGTCGCTACCAACACAGTCCCGAATACTGGTGTATCTCTTCCGTTTTTCAGTTATGGAGGAACAGCACTTATAATGCAATTAGCACAAATCGGTGTACTATTGAACATTTCGCGAAAAGCCCGAGTTGGGTTTGACGATTGAAATTCAACAGCCCCATTCAAACCCCTAGGTGGTGAAAGGAGTTCGTGGTCATATGAGAGCAATTTTAGTTGCAGGTGGTTCTGCTGGACATATAAATCCTGCTTTGGCTATTGCTGATAAAATAGCTCAGGTTTTTCCAGACAGCGAAATTCTTTTTATCGGGACTGGGCGTGGGCTTGAATCAAAGTTGGTCAAGCGGGCGGGATATGCCTTTACTTCGATTAAATCTGCAGGGTTTCAACGCAAACTCACACCGAAAAATATTGGACGAAATGCAAAAGCCGTGTATTATTTTTTGACAGCGAACCTAGAAGCTCAAAAAATTATCGACAAATTTAAGCCAGATGTAGTAATCGGGACTGGTGGATATGTCACTGCTCCAGTATTGCGAACGGCTTCTAAAGCTGGAATCAAGGCAGTAGCCCATGAAAGTAATTCTCTCCCTGGTATGGCGACAAAAATGCTTACACGATATGTTGACAGGGTATTTGTGTCGAGTAGCGATACTTTGAAACATCTCCCGCCAATTCAAGCTAATAGAAATGTTAAGTATGTAATCACTGGTAATCCTTTGCGGAAGGAGTTTCGCAAGATTGATTATAAAGACAAAGGGTCTAACGAAAATCAAAGCAGAACCGATGCTCTGACGAAACTAAATCTCAAAGAAGGCATGACAATCTTATCGTTCGGAGGAAGCCTTGGTGCAAATAAAATCACCGAGGCTGTGGTAGAACTGCTCAAGTGGGAGCGTGAGCAAAATAATCAGAGCAATCAGTGCAAGCCGATTAATCATATTCACGCATACGGTGGAAACGGCAAGGCGATTTTTGAAAAATTGCTTTTGCAAAACGGGCTCAGTGCAGTAAATGGTCGTAATATATTCAGCGAATACATTCACAATATGTACACTTGTATCACTGCGGCGGATTTGGTGATTTGTCGTTCGGGTTCAATGTCGCAAACTGAAATCAAGGCTTTTGGGCGTGCGTCAATCCAAATTCCATGGTCTGGTGCGGCAGAAAATCACCAGTATTATAACGCACTAACCATGAAAAACGCAGGTGCAGCAATTCTAATCACAGATGACGAAATCAGTGGGGCAAAGCTAATCGAAACAGTATCACGTTTGTATAATGATAGGCTAAGGATTCGCTTAATGGAAGAAAAAGCAAAAGAAATGTCAGAACCAAATGCGGCTGGCGTGATTGTCAGCGAAATTATAGATTTGTTGAAATAGGGCTGTTGAATATTACTCCGCAACGAAAGTCTTGTCAAATCGGGCAAAGCCCGATTTTGCCTTTCGTTGCTTGAAGTGGCTCTGTGGTTCGCCTCTTCGAGGCAACCACCACAGGTAGCCGCGATTAAACCGCAAAACTCTTGACAAGAGTTTTGCTGCGGTTTAATAATTTATTTCTACTCGCTTATACCTATGTTAATTCACACTGTTTGCAATCAAAGCATATAGTAAATCAAAACTAACCGAAAAATATGTTTTGATGAGGTGTGAATTATGAACGAACATAGAAATTCTCAGCGATTGATTGTCGCTGGAGGGCGAAAATTGCAGGGTGAAATCGCAGTACAAGGTGCGAAGAACTCTGTACTCCCTCTATTAGCGGCGACGGTTTTGTGTAAAGGGACGGCGGTTTTACATAACTGCCCAAAACTCACCGATGCGGATGCGGCTTTTCGGATTCTCGATTGTCTCGGCTGTAAATGTGAACGAGAAAAGTCGGTCGTTACTGTAAACGGAGAGGCTATGTGTAACAATCAAGTTCCAGATGGCGTGATTCAAGAGATGCGTTCGTCGATTGTGTTTTTAGGTGCAATCCTCGGGAGATGCGGAAATTGTCGCTGGTCTACTCCGGGAGGTTGTGAGTTAGGAGCACGCCCGATTGATTATCATCTTGAGGCTTTTCGCCAGATGGGTGTAGAAGTTGAAAACGATGCTGGTTTTATGAATTGCACCGCTCCTAAAGGCATTCAAGGTGCGAGAATTTCTTTGCCTTTCCCGTCTGTTGGTGCAACCGAAAACATTATGTTAGCGGCGGTGACAGCGAACGGAAGCACTGAAATCCATAATGCGGCAAGAGAACCCGAAATCGTTGATTTGGCGAATTTCTTACGTAAGTGTGGTGCTAAAATTTCGGGTGAAGGAAGTTCAACTATAGCAATCGAGGGTGTAAAAGAACTCTACGGCGCGGAACATACAGTTATTCCAGACAGAATTGTTACGGCTACATATATGTGTTGTGCAGCTATTACACGTGGTGAGCTGCTCTTGACAAAAACTAAACAAGATGACCTGTCACCGATTTTGCCTGTTTTTGAAAGAATCGGTTGTAGTGTTTATACTTATTCTGATGACAAAATTTATATCAACGCAAGAAAGCCACTCAGCTCTCCAAAGAAAATAGTTACCCATGTTCACCCTGGTTTTCCGACAGATGCACAGGCATTGCTCATGGCGTTGACGACTGTGTTGCCCGGAACTACAATCTTTGAAGAAAACATTTTTGAGTGTCGCTACAAGCACGCTGGCGAACTTGGCAGACTTGGTGCAAAAATCAATGTAAAAGAACGTGTTGCGGTTGTTGAAGGTGTCAAACGATTGTCTGGTGCGGCAGTAAAATCTACAGATTTACGAGGTGGTGCGGCATTAGTTGTCGCTGGGCTCGCAGCGGAAGGGGTTACAAAAATCGGGAACATTCATCATATAGATAGGGGTTATGAATCAATCGAAGATGCTTTGCATTCAGTCGGTGCTAATATTAAACGAAGCTGATGATGTAGTCCGAGGGGGAGGGGATTACTCTTGTTTTGTAAGACGAGAGTGCGTCCTGTAGAGGCGGCTTCAGCCGTCTTGCAGGGATTAGCTTGAAGTCTCGAAACTGTCGGCGAGTTACCCCACTTCGAGCGGAGCAAGTCCGCTCTGCGGGGGATACTCTTGTTTTGCTCCCCCATTTAGTAGAACAAAAGGAAGGTGAAAAGCTATGCCAGATTATCAGTCTTACAACAGAAGTAAGCGACCCACTATGTCGCAACAGATTCCTAAAGTGCGTGAGTCTGATGGCGATAAAAGGCGTTCGGACAATGGACGTTATGAACTTGCATCGCCCCCAAAACTCTCACGCAATCGTAAGCGTGGTAATTCGTCGCACGGGCGACATCTGAGTAGTGGCGGAAGAGGTTCAAATAGTGATTTTTCTGACGTGGGAAGGCGGCGTGGCAGACTTCGTAAAAATTACGTAATTCACTTTGCGTTACTTGGAATTGTGTTTATAATCGTGTTTTCGGCACTTTCTACCACGGTTTTATTTAATGCACAAACGATTTTAGTGATTAACGACGGTCTTCATAGCGAGAATACACAGTCAACCGTGGGTTATAGCTACGATTCAGCAGAAACAACTGAACCAATTCAAATAACCGAGCAAATAGGGCGTGAGCCTCATTATTCTGATGAAGAGATTTTTGCAGCTGGCGGTATTGAAATTGGTCAAAACCTGATTCGATTTGACAGTACACGTGCTGGCGAAGAAATTTTTACGACTTTGGTACAGCTCGATAATGTAAAAGTCGAGCGGCGATTTCCTTCTACAATCGTGGTGACGGTTGAAAACGCAGTACGCAAATTCATAATCGTACATGATGGCGAATATTGGTGTGTTTCGCAAAACGGGCGAATCATAAATGTTAATCGAACACGCCCTCACCCTCTCGAAAGCGATGAATTGTTGGTGACTGGATTTTCATCAGCAATGCCATTACAAATCGGCGGTGTTTTAGTCCCGAAACATGATTCAGAATATGCCGAGTATGAAGACTGGAACAGACAAAAAGAAAAAGCTGAACTCTTGTTTGAACTTAGTGAGTTGCTCACAGAACACGATTTTGCGGTTAGCCGTATTGACATTTCGGATAGATTTGATGTAAAGATGTTTTACGGAGAAGTCGTTAAAATCGATGAATCTGATTACATGGAATCTGACGTGAATCTTGAACGTGTAGAAATTCGTCTTGGCGTACCGGTTGAGCTTTCTGAAAAAATCATAATCGCATCAAGGTTGATTGCAGACGAAATCGGAGCGAATGAAGCTGGAGTGCTTCGTGTCAACGAACCGAGACGTGCTACTTTTTTGCCTGATTCTTAGAAATTATAGTCGATTAAATCAAGAATAGGCTTGTCTTGTCGGTCTATTTTCCGCCATACTGCGTTGAAAATTTCTTAAATATCAACGGATATTCGCACAAA
>WRGW01000101.1 GCA_009786985.1 Oscillospiraceae bacterium | reverse complement strand
GGCTATGCCACGAGCAGGTTGCTTGACGAAAGCAAAACAAGAGCAACAGGTCGTGGCTATGCCACGAGCAGGTTGCTTGACGAAAGCAAAATAAGAGTTCAAGAGGAAGCTTGGCTTCCTCGAAACTCGTTGAAGCAAGCGTTCTTCAAGCTAATCCCTACGAGGTAGCAGAGCCACCCCGTAGGGACGCACTCTCGTTTTGCTTTGTTTTACATCTGATGTAGAACATTTGAAAAGTATCGGAGGTGATTGTATGGCAAACAAATCTGAAATTCGCGACACAAAAAAAGTAAATTTATCGTCAATGTATATGATTAAAGCACTTGGAGGCGATTTAGATGCTGCAATTGCACAAGCACAAGCGTCAATGGATAAGGAAGACGTTCAAGCAGTAATTGATGAACTGCAAAAATGGGAATTACGAAGGAAGGAATCAAATTAATGAAAAAAGATTTACGCAGAGTTGTCATTGCGGGCAACTGGAAAATGAACAAAACTCGCTCAGAATCAACCGAACTTTTAAAACAGCTTAGTGATATTTCGGCGAATAACGATGTAATTGTAGTAACTTGTGTTCCGTTTACTAACCTCGAAACTGCTTTAGCGGTTACTAAAGGCACTGCAATCAAAGTAGGGGCACAAAACGTTCATTTTGAGAAAAATGGTGCGTTTACTGGTGAAATTTCTGCTGATATGCTTAAAGAACTCGGAGTAGAATACGTCGTAATCGGTCATAGCGAACGCCGTCAATACTTTGGTGAAACTGATGAAACAGTTAATCTTAGAACTAAAGCGGCACTCGATGCTGGTCTAATCCCACTGATGTGTGTGGGCGAACTTTTGGAAGAACGTGAGGCTTGTATTACAGAAGAAGTTCTTGCAAGACAAATTAAATTGGACATGGCAGGGTTCACTGCTGACCAAGTTAAGAAAACTGTAATCGCTTATGAACCAGTGTGGGCAATCGGAACTGGAAAGACTGCTACTGCGGAACAGGCTGGCGAAGCGTGTGGATTTATACGCTCTGTAATTGCGAAATTACATGGAAACGATGTCGCTAATGCTGTTACAATCCAGTATGGAGGAAGCATGAATGCTAAAAATGCTACCGAACTACTCGCTCAAGCAGATGTTGACGGTGGACTAATCGGTGGAGCGTCGCTTATTGCTGATGATTTCAAGGCTATTATTAACGCCGCTGTTAGTGGGTGACAACAGCCCCCTGAATGGGGGAGTACATACTCATAAAAAGAAAGGTATAAATCAAAGAAAATGAAAAAAGTTTTATTAGTAGTAATGGACGGTATTGGATATTCAAAAACAGGAGTGGGTGACGCTGTTGAACAAGCAAAGACCCCTACACTCGATAGATTTCATAAAGAATTCCCACACGTGAGATTAAAAGCACATGGAAGTTCGGTAGGTCTGCCTTCTGATGATGATATGGGTAACTCTGAGGTTGGTCACAATGCTTTAGGGTGTGGTCAGATTTATTCACAGGGTGCAAAACTTGTGAACGAATCGATTAAAAGTGGTAAGATGTACAGCTCTGATACTTGGAAAAAAATCACTGGTAATACGAAAGATAAAAATAGCACTTTGCATCTGATTGGATTACTTTCAGACGGTAATGTGCATTCTAATATTGAACATTTGTTTGATATGCTCTGTCGTGCTAAGTCTGATGGTGTTAAGACAGTTCGTGTGCATATTCTACTTGATGGGCGTGATGTCCCTGCAACTTCTGCACTTGATTATGTCGAAAAACTCGAAACTGTAATCGCTGAATTAAATGACAGTGGTTTTAGTGCAAAAATTGCGTCTGGTGGCGGGCGTATGAAAATCACTATGGATAGATACGAAGCTGATTGGCCTATGATTGAACGTGGATGGCAGACTCATGTTAAAGGTGAGGGTCGTGCTTTTGCCTCTGCTAAAGAAGCGATTGAAACTTTCCGTAGCGAAACAGCGGGTATAATCGACCAGGATTTACCGCCTTTTGTAATCGCTGATGGTGCGGAACCAGTTGGCAAAATCGTCGATGGTGATAGTGTAGTTTTATTTAACTTTAGAGGCGACCGTGCAATTGAACTTTCGATGGCGTTTACATTCGATAGCTTTGACAAATTTGATAGAGGAGCTAAACTAGATGTCGTGTATGCGGGAATGCTCCAGTATGACGGGGACTTAAAGCTACCAGAACTTTATCTTGTAAACCCACCAGAAATTACTGGAACGCTTTCTGAACTTTTGGTGAAAAATAACGTTCGCCAATACGCTGTTTCTGAAACGCAAAAGTTCGGACACGTGACTTATTTTTGGAACGGAAACAAAAGTGAGAAGTTTTCTGAAACGCTTGAAACGTATAAAGAAATCCCGTCTGATAACATCAGCTTTGACCAAAAACCTAAGATGAAATCAAAAGAAATTACCGATGACGTGGTTGCCGCAATCAAATCTGGTGAGTATGACTTTATTCGCTGTAACTATCCTAATGGTGACATGGTAGGGCATACCGGAAGCCTTGAAGCTACTGTAATCGGTGTTGAATCGGTTGATGAATCTTTAGCACTATTAGAAAAAGCCTGTGCCGAGAACGGCTTTACTCTTTTAGTTACTGCTGACCATGGTAACGCTGATGAAATGTTCGAGAAAAACAAAAAGGGTGAGCTTGCACCAAGAACTGCACATTCATTAAACCCTGTTCCGTTTATCGTTTGTGACAAATCGGTTAAGCTAAAAGATGGTGGCGAAGAAAAGTGGGGTCTCGCTAATGTTGCACCTACTGTTGCAGAACTGTTTGGGCTGAAGCCTAATTCTAATTGGGAAGACTCACTTTTGAATTAAAGCGACTATATAGTCGATTAACATAAAAATCCATAAGTTTTTTGGTCTTTTTGACACCATACTACGTTAATTTTTGTTTGAATATTAGCGAATATTCGTACAAAAATTGCCTTGTCTGATGCCAAAAATTATCGCAAACCATTATAGATTTTCAAGTTAAACGACTATCACAAGAAAAGAAATTCAACAAAAAGGAAAAAGCTATGAGTGATTTGAAATGGCTCGCTTGCCAGGGTGTAGATTTGAACCCGTACAACCTATCTGTATGCGATAGGCTAAATAAGTATGGTTATGCTTTGATTTTCGATGAATTTGGTAACGGAAAAGTCGACAAAGCGGAGCTTTGTATTCATAGGGTGCTTAGCGAAAATCAAAAACCTAATATTTTGATTGTTTGCCCACAGTCCCTCATGCAAAAGTGGTACTCGTCGCTTTTATCTGGAATCGGGGCTGACTTTAAGTTTATCTCTGGTACGGATAGCACTGTTGCTTTCTTTTCGTCGGCTACTTCTAATTTGATGATTGTTAGTGAAGAAAGCCTCAGAGTTAAAGCAACAGTCCCTGCGACTACGGAAGAGCTTGACGTGTCGAGTGAGTATGGCGAGGCTGGAGGTATTGATAGTCAGAGGCGTGTTAAAACTCCACCTCCAAGTGGGATTGTTACTGATGCTAATATTGTATGGGATTTGATGATTATTGATGCTGCACTCGCAACCGATGGGGCGGATTTTGCGGGGTATGATGCTTGCAAGAACAAGGCGCATCAGCTACTCGTATTTGCACCGTGTCCTTTTTCTAACGATTATGGTGTTATTGCGTCATTACCACTTTTGAAGGCGTTCCTTAAAGCATTTTTGTATGACGAGTCAAAAAAATCCATGATTAGTGAGCTTGTTATTGACGAAAAAATAGTTGCGTTTTCTAAAGAAACACCAGTCACTCGTTATTACACAGTCGGGAAATTGAACACTACTCACCCTAATGTTTTAATCTGTGAGTATGAGGTTGACAGTGATATGTTCTCTGATAAAAATAGAATTGTTGATATTCAAAGCGGGGTTCCTTATTATACGTATGGCGGTAATCTTTTTGAGGAGTTTGAGGCTCCTCAAAAACTCAAGAACTTATATTGGCACGTACGGTATAATCAAAAAGATGTTGAGACATTACGAAAAGCTGATGCTAAGCTGGATGCTTTTCTCACAAAGCTCGATACGGTCTTAGTTAATGAGGGTAATAACGCTGTTATATACTTTACTGCTGGTGAAACGCTTGAATATATTTCAAAAGTTTTAAACGCTGTTTATCCAGAATTAAAAGACAAAAATGCGATTTTGACTCGTACTGATTCAGTTTTAGATAGCCGTTTCTTGAAATTAAGGTTCAGTGGCGAAAACGAAGATGTAGGGCGAATTACGTTAGCGACTGATTCTATTGGTGAGCATTATCATGGTATGGGAAAGGTCACTCACGTCTTCAATTATGAATATCCAGAAAATCCAGCTGAATTAGAGAGGAGATTTTTCAGAACAGCACGTGCAGGTTGTGGAAATCTCCTCATTCCTGAAGAGTTTATTATGTTTGCTGACAAAGAAATGCAGTTTGATGGTCGAATTTTGGCTAAAGTTATGTTCGGACAATTACACAAATGTATCAAAACAAAAATCCCTACTCAAAACGTGTTATTCTGGGTTCCTGAAGCTGAGAAATATATCTCAAAAACTTTGCTTGATTTAAAATCTGGTGGAGGAGGTGTAAAAAAATTCGGTGTGGAATACAATATCGCTGATAGAGGGCTGGTTTCGACTGTGGCAAAATCCGCCGCTTATGCCGAACAACTTTTAGAGAAGTTATCCCGCCTCCTCGAAGTTGAAACACTGCTTTTTGAAAACGGGAAAAATGAAAATCTAAGTGCAAAACAGGTTGACATTCTACACGAAAAGATTAGAGAAAGCCTTAACCGAATCAAAAGCGGATATGTTTATTATGAAGAAGCAAGCGATGTTCCGAAAATCGTCGAAAACTCAAACAATTTAGAAAAGCTGACTGGTGAATATTCGTCACACGAAATTGTCAAAGGTGTTCAAATGGCAAAAGCAGAACTTGAAAGGTTGATTTCAAAAACTAAATCGGGCGAATATCCGCCAGTTCGTGAAGTTCTCTCAAAGCTACCCGAGGCTCTCAAAACTCCTACTTTGTATAACATATGGAAATATTGCAAACTGCACAAAGATAATAAAAGAGAACTTAGAGAATTTATGAACGACTATAATAATGGTGTGATTTAGCAAGGTAAAACAAGAGTATGCCCCGAAAGCGGAGCTTTGCTTCGCTGTAGTGGGTTATCTCGACACTGCAACTCTCGTTTTGCTCTTCAAGTTGCCTGCTCGATGGCGAAGCCGTCGACACTGCAACTCTCGTTTTGCTCTTCAAGTTGCCTGCTCGATGGCGAAGCCGTCGACACTGCAACTCTCGTTTTGCGAAATAACACAGAGAAAGGCATGGTCATGATATGGGATATGTTGAAAAGCCTATACCAGAAGTAATAGGTGACTTTTATCAGGCACACGCTAACGGCGATAAAGAAGGTATGGAAGGTCCTCTCAAACTTTTACAACGCAAAATTTTTGAAGGTAATCTTGACAGCCAACCTTTTATTGCTTATTATAACAATATGTTTAGCGGTCGAACATCTTTTAACGCACTTGTAAGTGTTAAAGACTATCCTTTTGAAAGCGTGTTTAGGGAGCTTTTGCAAAACACGTTTGACTGTTTTTACGACACGCCAGATGTAAAAATCATCGTAAATTTCAAAGAAGACAATATTATTTCTTTGTCTTACAACGAAATTGGATTTACCATGGAACAGTTTTTATACTATCTTGCTTTTGGACGTAATAAAATCGACAAATATAAAGAAGGTCGTTTTGGTATAGGTGCAAAAAGTGTGTTCATGAATACACAAATGCTTACTATGCGTTCTAACAATTTTGGTTTCAAAATCGAAAATCAAGATGGTACACTTAAAATCACCGAGCTTGACCTTTTGCGCGAACTTGTAAAAGGCACCGAAATCAATATAAAAGTTTTACCAGAACAGTATGAGCGTATGAAAGACAATTTTATGACTTTAGGTGATAAAAAAGGTGATTTCATCAATCTGGTTGAGCTTTGTTTTGCGTTCAATCGTAAAAAGGTGATGAATGTTCAAGAAAAAGATGTGGAAGAACTTAATCGAACTTTTAACATTGCTGTTATGGACAAAGGTAAAATTGCGACTTTATATAAAATTTCATATGCTGGTGAAAACAAAGAAAACAGAGAAAGCCCTAATAAAATCATACGTTTTTTCCAAGATAATAAAAGCGTTGTTGACTTTATTTGTTATGAGCAGGAAGGGTTTTCATATCTAATTCCATTTGCGGTTGCTGCATCTAAACGCCAGAGTATTGTTCGTGTTTTCATGCAGAAATATAATTTTTTCTCGACTTATGAGCTTACTGGTTTAATCAAAGCCGATACGAGTGAACGGATTATTGATGAGAAATTATCTGCGTTTTTTATAAGCGTTTCTAACGACTATATAACGTCACACCGGACTGGAATTAAAGCCGATTCTGAGCAAATCGTGGCGAATATGGTGGAAAAAGGCGTAAAAGACCTTATTGAAGCGTATAGTGATTATTTTATTTTAGATATTTTCAAGCTCCCCAATGCGATATCGGAAGGTGAAGACAGATATGCTTTTAGACCAAAATCTTACGCTTTTGAGTTTATTAAAAACTTTATTGTGAGTTCAAGTTTAGTTAAAAACTTAAAGAATACTTTTCAGGAGAACATTTCAATCCAGTTCCCGAATGAGGCTAAACCAGTGCCTTATCTTGCACTCAAAGAAACGGCGTATCTTTCTGAAAAAGGTGGCGTTTCTGGTGAGGAACATCATTCGGGTGAAGCGTATGATAAATATATCATTGGCGAACGCAATAAGATGATTGCTCAGTTGCCTCATGCAAATGGCGTGGGTGATAGAACCTTCTGCCTTGTATATGAGTGGGAGGCTAATTCAGAATCAGACTCTAACACAAAATCTGATATTGCGTTAGAACAAGTAGAGCAGAGCCAGCCTGCTAAATCAAAAGATTCACTTGTTTCAGGGCGTGAGTTTTATTATGAATTTGTACGTGGTAGCGGGACTTATATCGTAGAATCAAAAGTTAAACCGGGTTTGCAGGATTATAACTTGCGACACGGATTTAATAGCATTGTTGGCATGGCTTTAAACCGCTTTTTCGGTGAAGGCAATTTCATTGAAGATGAAAACGCATTTGAATCCGTCTTTGCTTTTATGGACGATGCTTTTGATGAAGACTATAGAGTCACTATGAAATATTATCAGTTATTCATTTCAAGGGATGGAGATAGCGATGAAACACACACGGTTGACATTTCTAAAATCAAAGTTGGAAATATTAGAAACGCAATCGAAACATTACAGACACGTCGTCATAGATTTGATACGGCGGGGGCGTTTGGTGATACTGTAAAAGCCCTTTTGAACGTGTTCACTTCTGGTAAAGATACGATTACTTTTCTTAAAGAAATAAAATCACAGGGCGGAAAAGTTACGCTTTCTCTTGATGTGAACAAAAAATATCGTTTCTCTGTTTACGGGAATCAGTTTATTATTCCGAGCAGGATTACTAACTCACAGATGTATGAAATCGTTGGAGATATTGACGCTATGATTGAAACTGGAATGCTTTTTGGCAGACGGTTTGATTTCCCGATTTCGCAAGTAAAATATTCGTTCGATGCTAACACAATCCAAAAACTGTTAAAAAATGAAGATGTTTATCTTGAGGACGTGCAAAATATTTTGCCACGTTTGTTTGTATCGCCTTTAGGGGTTGACAAAGTTGCACTACTCGGAGTTGGCGATAAATTCTTGGCGATGATTGAAGCGGATGAGGCTATTCCTGAAGAATTCGATGGGCAAATCGTGCGAATGGTTGTCTTACGTGATGACTGTACTAAGGCAGAATTTGCAGATATAATCGAAAAACTGTTGACTGGTGAATGTCATGGGCTTATCTCACAATCACTTGTTAAAAATGTTCGCCCTAACATTGTTTTGCCAGACCAGATGCCTTACTATAATCGCCCTCTCCCCGAAATCACGAGTGAGGAGTTTGAGTATCTTCGCACAGAATTCCGCCGATTAAAATCACTGGTTGATTCGGTTAAGCCAAGTGAGGATGTTGAAAATTCCGAAAACACTTCTACTGTTTCTTCTACGATTTCTAAAAATCACGCTTTCAAGAATCCTTATCGCAATTATTTTGCAAAAGATGTTAATCACAAACTATTCGGATACGGTGGTTGTTGTCCAGTCTGCAAAGCTGAAATTGAAACTATTAACAGCTTTGTGTTTAAAGATTTTCTGGTAGAAATCATTTCAACTGCCGATAAAATAGAGAAAGAAAAAGTCTGGAATTTCTCGTTGTATATGTGTGCTAACGATGCTCACGCTTCTAACGGGTGGGTGATTGAAGATGTTGCAATTGGTGGAATGAACCCGTTTGTATGGCTAAAAGAAATAGTTTCTGCCAAAATTATTTCGCCAGAGTTTTTGCACTGTAGCATTCGTTATACTGCACGTGTCACCCATGAAATCCCAGTATTTGGTTTGGATAGATTACACGGAAAAGCGTTTTCGACTCCACAAACTTCGATTGATTTTGAACTTTCGCCACTTTTGGCAGCTAAATGGGTTGAAGATAATTTAGGGAAATAGTTCCAAGGCAATACCACACAATTCCAGCGTGTAAGCGGTTGGTGTGGTGTTGCCCTAAGTATGCCCCTGTAGTTAAATGGATATAACGGTTCCCTCCTAAGGATTAATTATAGGTTCGATTCCTATCAGGGGTGGTTGAAAAAATATTTTTTCAAAAAACTTCAAAAAGTATTGACAATTCATATATTTTGAGGTATAATTAACGGTGGTATAAAATTTTGACTATACTACACAAGGAACTAAAGAGAGGAATAACGAAAAATGAGTACAATTGAAATTGTCAGTGCGATTTTATTGATTTTATCTTGTATACTGATTATAATAATCGTCTTTTTTCAAGGGGCACAAAAAGGAGGAATGTCACAGTCGATTACTGGGCAGGGGTCTGATAACTATTATCAAAGAAATATGGGTCGTTCAAAAGAAGCAAGGCTCAAAAAAGGCACAACTGTATTAGCGGTACTTTTCTTTAGTGTGGCGATTGCTGTAAACTTGATTGCTGCACGCTTGGGAGATAACGAAGCGACAGACACTGAAAACGCAACAAACGGAGGCACTGGGCATCAAGGTGAACAGCAACCTGCTGGACCAGCGCCTGCTGATAACGGCACTAATGGCGGTGACTCTGATAACGGCACTAACGGCGGTGAATCTGATAACGGCGCTAACGGCGGTGACTCTGATAATGGTACTAATGGCGGTGACTCTGATAACGGTACTAATGGCGGTGAATCTGATAACGGTACTAACGGCGGTGAATCTGATAACGGCACTAACGGCGGTGAATCTGATAACGGCACTAATGGCGGTGAATCTGATAACGGCACTAATGGTGACGAGTAATGCCTAAAAAGCCTCGAAAATCTGTAAAGTCTGGCAAGTCTGTAAAAGCTCGAAAATCGGGAAAGGCTTCAAAGTCCACAAAAAATAATAACTCAAAAGCGGCGGAGCGTAATCAAAACGTTAATGCCGCTTTGGTACTAACTGGGGAAGTTATGCGTGTTGTGCGAACTCATGGTTTTATAAGAAAAGCTGATAACGCTCCCGATTTTACCGAATATTTTGTGTCTGGGCGTGATATGAAGGGTGCTGTTACTGGCGATATTGTCGAATTTGTGAAACACGCCCCTCCACGCGAACCGGGGGGATTAGATGAAGTTAGAATCACCAAAGTCATAAAACCTAGCGATAATATGTTAACTGGGACAGTTGTTCTCGATGAGTACAACGATAAGCAGGAAATCGGCATATCACCAGACAGTTTTGGTTCACGGTATCCGCTCAAATTAGTGGATGATGTAGACTTGGAGGCGTTAAAACTCGGCGATAAGGTGAGTTTTAACATTGTTTCTCGTGGCGATAAACATCACCATCATATCGCAAAAATTGAAAAAGTATATGGTTCTTCAAAAAAAGCAAGAGTCTGTGTTGAAGCGTATTTAGAAGAAAAGCGAATTTCTACAGTGTTTTCACGCAAATGCGAAAAAGAGGCACGCTCTTGCGGTGAAGAAATAGATAGTGTAGAAATTCCAAATAGACTTGATTTGCGTGATGTTCCGATTTTTACAATCGATGGTGCTGATACCAAAGATATTGACGATGCAATTAGCATTGAACGTGTTAGAGGTGGATATAGGCTCGGTGTGCATATCGCTGATGTGTCGCATTACGTCCGTTCAGGGAGTGCGTTGGACGAAGAGGCGTTCGCACGTGGAACGAGTGTTTATATTGCTGATTTAGTTGTTCCAATGCTCCCTAAAGCTCTTTCTAATGGGATTTGTTCTCTTAATCCGCAAGTCGAGAGATTTGCGTTTTCTTGTTTAATGGAAGTTGCCAAAAGTGGCGAATTAAAGAACTTTGAGTTTAAAAAAAGCATAATCAGCTCACGAGTTCAGGGTGTTTACAGCGAAATCAACGAGATTCTAAAGAACATAAAAATGACAAAGGCTGGAACAGTCGCTAAAAGACAGAGTGATATTCCAAGCGAATTATATAAAAAGTATTCAGAAGTCTTTGAGCAAATACCAGTTATGTATGAGCTTGCCAATATTTTAAAAAAGAATCGTGAGGGTAGGTGTGCGCCATCGCTTGAGTCAGCGGAGAGCAAAATTATCTGCGACCCTGAAACTGGCGATTGTCTTGATATTCAAAGGCGGGGTTCGGGTGAAGATGCAATTTCTGAGGGTATAATCGAAGAATTTATGTTGCTTGCGAATAACGCTGCGGCTCGGCTTGCTATGGAAAAAAAGTTCCCGTTCGTTTACCGTGTTCATGAAGCACCAGTGGCCGAAAAACTTACTCGGCTTTCTGAAACGCTTGCAGGTCTCGGGATTGCTGTACCTGAACTTAAGCCTACTGCTGAGAGTTTATCGAACGCTTTGAAAGTGGCAAAAAAGCTGGAGGCGTTTAGCGGTGATAAATTTGCTGTGGTGAATATGGCGGTATTGCGTTCAATGATGAAAGCTAAGTATTCTGATGAACCGCTTGGGCATTTTGGGCTTGTGATGAAGGAATATGCACACTTTACTTCCCCAATTCGTCGCTACCCAGACCTTAGCATTCACAGGATTTTGTCCGACTACGTCAAGAGTGGTAAACCTAATAAAAAGCACGAAAATTTCGCTCATGAATCTGCGATTAAATCCACTTTTGCTGAAATGAAAGCGGTGAACGCTGAGAGAGATTGTAATGGTTTTTACTCTGCTGAATATATGTCAAGTCGCATCGGCGAAGTGTTTGAGGGCGTAATCACTGGCGTCACTGAAACGAGTGTTTTTGTGATGCTTCAGAACACTGTCGAGGGTCGTGTTTCGTTTAGAAGCGGTGACAGGTTCTCGGGGTTGACAGGCGAAACAACGATTGAAAATGGTGTTACACTCGCAAATTCGGCGACTGGAATGCGGTATACACTTGGTGATAAAGTGACTGTCAAGTGTATTGGTTGCAGCGTGCCGCTCGGACAAGTTGACTTTGAACTGGCATAAAACATTAGTGTAAACTTAAATTAGTTTACATTGAAACGAAATAAGTTTACATCGTTTTTATATGAAAGTTCTTGACAAATTGTCTTTTTTATGCTACAATGATTAATAATATTTATTATAGAGGTATGATATTATGCGTTTGATTACACGTTCTGACTTTGATGGACTCGCATGTGGTGCACTGTTACTCGAAGCAGGAATTATCGATAATTACACCTTTGCACATCCAAAAGATTTGCAAGATGGATTAGTGCCAGTCACTGAAAATGATTGTCTTGCAAACGTTCCATTTGTAGAAGGTTGTGGTCTTTGGTTCGACCACCACTCGTCTGAATATGAGCGTAACGAATATAAAGGAAAATACGAAGGCGAAAGCCGTAGTGCTCCAAGCTGTGCAAGGATTATCTATGAATATTACGGTGGGAAAGAACGTTTTCCGCAGTTTGATGATTTAATGGAAGCTGTTGATAAAGTTGATTCGGGGCAACTCACCAAAGAAGAAATCTTGAATCCTGAAGGTTGGATTTTAGTGGGTTTTTTAATGGATCCGAGAACTGGATTAGGGAGATTTCGTGATTTTTCTATAAGTAATTACCAGCTAATGGAAAAACTCCTCGTGAGTTGTCGCACTATGACTACTGCGGAAATTCTTGCGATGCCAGATATTGTTGAACGAATTGAGCTTTATAATGACCAGACTGAAAAATTCAAAAAAATGGTTGCAGCACACACGCGTACAAAATCTGGTGTAATCATCACCGATTTGCGAGGTGTTGACCCGATTTACACCGGAAATCGATTTCTTATCTATAGTCTATATCCAGAAGAAAATATCTCTGCTTGGATAGTCGATGGTAAAGGCGGAAAAGGTTGTGCGGTCGCTGTTGGGTATTCGATTCTCAACCGCACAAGTAATGTAAACGTTGGAAAGTTGATGTTTAAATACGGTGGTGGTGGTCATAAGGCGGTAGGAACTTGTCAGTTCGGTGAGGACATCGACGTTGACAAGCAACTCTCAAAACTGCTAAACGAATTGATTGATGAAAACGAGAAGTAAACTCGAATTGGTTTACGGTTTTGGTGGGGAATTGCTTGCATTCGGCTTGGAGTAAACCAATATTAGTTTACTCCAAATTCCCGACTGGTAACAGATATAACGGAGTTTCGTTTTCGGAGAGTTGAAGAAGTTCGCTCACGATGTCTTCATGGAACGCACCAATCGCACAAGTTCCGAGTCCGAGTGCTGTTGCTTGTAGGTATACGTTTTGCGCGGAATGCCCTACTTCCATATGAGTATACATGATTCCGCGTTCGCCGTAACGTGCAGTACTACGTTCAAATACAGTAGTGTAGAAGATTGTTAGTGGTGCGATTTCTACCATTTGTTGGTTTCCAAAAGTAGAACTTCGTAGCTCAGAACGCACATCACCGCTGACAACCTTAATAAGTTGATGTTCTAATGGGTTGTATCGATACACACCTGCGGATATGCCTGAAACTTCTCCGATGATTGAATAAATTTCAAGAGGATATAACGCCCCTGCAGATGGTGCAGTTCTTAGATTTTGTGTTTGTTCGGAAATGCCGTATGCTGCCCATAAAAGTTGCGACAACTGTTCTTTGGTGAGAGTGGTTTCGGCAAAATTTCGATGCGAGCGTCGTTCATAGAGAGTTTGTTCGAGGCTCATTTCTCCGTATAAAATTGGTGGTGGAAGCTGAATTATCGCAGATTCTGTGGAGGTGTTTTCATTGTCAGGAATTGATTCAGACTCATTTGTGAGAATGTGGATATCACCTTCTGTACTGCTATTTTCAGACGTGTCTGGTTTAGGGCTGCAGGCAGCGAACAATATCAAGCCTGCCATTATTAGAGATGAGAACGATTTTTTCATAGTAAGACTCCTTTAGTTTCTATTGTTTAATAATTTTATCACATATTGCGTTAAATGTCAAGAGGAATACTTTTGGATATGAGGTCGTGGTTATGAATGAACAGATTGATTTTTTAAAAGAAAAATGCTCTAAACTTCCAGCAACACCAGGGGTTTATTTAATGAAAAATCGCTCAAATGACGACCCTAAGTGTAAAGTAATTTACGTTGGCAAGGCAAAACACCTCAAGAATCGAGTGTCAACCTATTTTGTTGGTAACGCTAAACGTGACCGTAAAACAGCAAAATTAGTTGAACACATTCGCGACTTTGATTATATAGTGACACTAAAAGAAATCGATGCGTTTGTTTTAGAAACGTCTTTAATAAAACAGTATCGCCCGAAGTACAATATTTTGTTGAAAGATGCCAAAGGTTTTAATTATGTAAAAATCACTGCAGATGAGTATCCGAGATTGCAATATACTTTAAATGCTGATGATAAAAAAGCAAAATATATTGGCCCTTATGTTGGAGGATTTTTTGTAAAACAATCAGTTGAAGATGCGAATCGAATATTTCTTTTGCCGTCTTGTAATCGAAAATTTCCGGAAAGTTTTGGGAAAATAAGGTCATGTCTAAATCATAGAATCAAGCGTTGTATGGGGGTTTGTCAAGGCACAATTTCTCGAGATGAATATTCTGACATTGTTAATTTGGCGGTTGATTATATCAAAAATGGTAGCAAGGCGAGCATTGCGAATCTCACTAATGAAATGAATGAAGCTGCAGAAGCTCTCGATTTTGAAAAAGCTGTACGCCTTCGTGATAGAATTGCGGCGATGAAACGTGCAGATACTGTACAGAGTGTAATCTCTTCTAAGTTGACAGATTACGATGTAATCGGAATGTTTGTAAACTACGATGGGTTGACTGCGGTGGCGGTGGTAAAATATTCAGGCGGCAGATTGGTTGACAAACAAAGTTTTGAACTTGGTGATGTCTATGAAAAATCACAAATGTTGCGTGATTTTATATTGGAATATTACTCTTCGAGGATAGACGGAAATTTAGATAAATCTATTGAAGTTTACATTGAAAGTGAAATCATTGACCAGGAACTACTCGAAAAACATCTGAAAATTTCCCTAAAAATCCCGAAGCGCGGGGAGGGTTTATCACAAATCATGTTGGCACGGAGTAATGCTGAGGAAATTCTGGCATTAAAACTCGGACGAACCACAAAAGAAACATTAGTTCTTGAAGAACTCGCCAACCTACTCGGGTTGACAGAACTCCCGAGACGTATTGAGTGTTTTGATATATCAAATATCGGTGAATCGGTGAAAGTCGGCGGAATGGTAACTTATCGTGATGGTAAACCATACAAAAAAGATTATCGTAAATTCACCATTAAAACAGTAGATGGACTTGATGATTATGGTTGTATGCGCGAAATAATCGAACGTCGATATAAATCAGATGACGACAGATTGGAATTACCGCAACTAATATTAGTTGACGGAGGGATAGGTCATGTTTCGGTTGTTAAAGGTGTACTTGAAGAGCTTGGTTTTGGTGTAAACTTTGATGGGTTGTCGAAATCCGATTCAAATGATAAAATCCGAAAATCTGTAAATCTTTTTGGTTTAGTCAAAGATTCTAAACATCGAACGCGTGCGATTGCAACTTCAAACCGTGAAGGTGAAAGTACTGAAATTCAAATTCAGGCTAATAAGAAAGTGTTCACTTTCTTGACTAAATTACAAGATGAAGTTCACAGATTTACAGTTACATTTGCACGCGAGAGGCATCAGAAATCCAGCTTTGATTTATCGTTAAGACAAGTTCCAGGAATCGGCGAAGTTAAAGCTACTCTTCTCTTGAAACATTTTAAGACCAAGACAGCACTTAAGTCTGCAACATTTGAAGAACTCTCATGTGTTGCAAAACTAAGTTCTGAAAAAGCACAAGTACTATTTGAGTTTGTTAAGACTATGTAAAATCGAATGTAAACCTTTTTAGGTTTGATATGAAGCTAGTTAGGAAAATAGCATATGCGAATTATCACTGGAATAGCTAAAGGTGTAAACTTAAACACTTTATCTGGCAATGAAACACGACCAACGTCTGATAAAATTAAAGAAGCGATTTTTTCTGCAATCCAGTTTGATGTCGAAGATGCAGTTGTTCTTGATTTGTTTGCGGGTTCGGGACAACTTGGAATTGAAGCACTTAGCCGAGGTGCAAAATTTGTTTATTTTTCCGATAATAATTTCAAAGCGGTGAATGTTGTAAAATCTAATCTCGCAAAACTTGAAAATTTCGGCTGTTTTGAAAATGTTGAAAAATTCGGCGAATATATTAAACCTTTTAGAGTTGACAAACTCCCGTATCATGCTTTTTTGAAATTATTGAAGGGCGAAATCGATATAGCGTTTTTAGACCCTCCATATGAAAGAGGGTTGATTGCAAAAACACTACCGATATTAATTCCGAAAATGAACACAAAAAACAAGAACCCACTCATCGTTTGCGAACATGAAAAGCAACTCTGTCTACCTAAAGAAGTTGACGGTTTTGAAGTCGTCAAAAATTTCACTTATGGAACTATTGCAATCACGATTTATAGGCAAAAGTTGTGACAAGTTAAAAAAGTTGACATTCGTATGAATGGAGAGGAGTAACATTGAAAGTAGCGATTTACCCTGGTAGTTTCGACCCCGTGACTTATGGGCATATTGACATTATTGAAAGGGCGGCGAAATTGTTTGATAAGCTCATAGTATTAGTTTTAACTAATCCAGTAAAACCACCGACCTTTTCTCCAAATGAACGTGTGGATTTTTTGAAGCGGAGTTTATCTCGTCAACTTTCCAAGGTTGACAACAATATTGTAATTGATGAACACAGCGGATTATTCATTGATTATTTCAAAAATTGTAAAGCTAATGTGATTGTCAAGGGGCTTCGGGTTATGTCTGATTTTGAGTATGAATTTCAGATGGCACTAATAAATCGTGATATGTTTCATGAGGCTGAAACTGTGTTTTTGACTGCAAATGTAGCGAGTATGTTTCTTTCCTCAAGTGCCGTAAAACAAATAGCAATGTTCGGTGGAGATGTGAGTGCATATGTGTCACCTAAAATAGTTGACGATATAAAAATGAAAGCAAAAGAGTTTACAGCTCGAAGAGTGCTTGAACAAAAATAATTAATAATAAGGAAAGGGTTGTTGAAAATGAATATAGAAAATACTCTTGATATGATGGGTGATGTTCTTGATAGAGCTGTTGCTGTTCCATTTAGTGGAAAGAAAAGTTTGATTGACATAGAAAAAATGGATAGCTTGATTTATGAAATTCGTTCTAATCTCCCGCGCGAAATAGAACAAGCACGCAAAATCGTTAGAGAAGCTAAAAGCATTGAAAATGATGCTCGGCGTGAAGCTGACCGCATCATTAGGAAAGCCGAAGAACGTGCGAGGGAACTCGTAAAAAATCAAGAAATCACACGGTTGGCACAGGCTCGTGCGGAAGAAATTATGCTCGCGGCTCAACAAAAATCGCGCGAACTCCGTAATACCACTAATGATTATATCGACCAAATGCTCGCTAAAAATGAAGAACTCCATGCACATAGTTTATCTGACATTAAAAAAGCACGTATGTCGATTAGAAATTCTGGTAGATAAGATAAAATAGGGCATCTTTCAATTTACAGGGAGTAATAAATAGATATGATATTACAATATGACGAATTGCGTTTAGAGTTTGAATCACTTTTACCACGACTTGATGAACTCGGAAAAGCCTTAAATCTTGAAAGCGTTTCAAAAGAAATAGAATTACTCGAAGGAAAAATGTCAGAGTCAGACTTTTGGAATGACACTGAAGAAGCTCAAAAAATTCAGCAAAAACTCGGCGATTTGAAGAACACCACTGATGTTTATGAAAAGCTCAAAACTTCTTTTGATGACGTTCTTACTATGCTCGAACTTGGGGCGGAATTGGACGATGAGAGCGACGCTGTTGAAAAAGAAGCCATGCTAACAGAAATTCGCGAACTTTCCGAAAAGACTAAGTCTGAACTTGAAATGCAGACGCTGTCAACCTTGCTCACAGGCGAATATGATAGCAAGAACGCAATTGTTAGTCTTAATTCAGGGGCTGGCGGAACTGAAGCTATGGACTGGGTTTTGATGCTGTACCGAATGTATACTCGCTGGGGTGAGCGACATAATTTTAAGGTTGAGCTTTTGGATATGTTGGACGGTGAGGAAGCTGGGCTCAAAAGTGCGTCGATTTTGATTAAAGGATTAAATGCTTACGGGTTTTTGAAGTCTGAAAATGGGGTGCATCGTTTGGTGCGAATTTCTCCATTTGATTCGTCTGGAAGGCGACATACTAGCTTCGCTAGCGTTGAAGTTATGCCTGAAATAGACGATAGTGTAGAGATTGATATTCGCCCTGATGATCTTGAAACTGAGTTTTATCGTGCGTCTGGTGCAGGCGGTCAGAAAGTCAACAAGACGAGTTCTGCTGTCCGTTTAATCCACAAACCTACGGGGATTGTTTGTTGTTGTCAGACGCAACGAAGCCAAAATCAAAACCGTGAATATGCATTGCGTATGCTAAAATCCAAGCTAATCGAAATTAAAGAACGTGAACATCTTGATAAGATTTCTGACATTAAAGGTGAACAGCTACAAATCGCATGGGGGGCACAAATCCGTTCATATGTGTTTATGCCATACACCCTTGCTAAGGACCATCGAACGTCATACGAAATGGGTAACATCAACGCTGTTATGGACGGCGATTTAGATGGGTTTATCAATGCTTACTTGACCGCAAAAAGTAGGGGGGAACTGTAAAAGTAGCATGAAAAATTATTTGAGTTCGATTTTCACTAAATCTAATATAACTAAAATCGCCATCCATTTTGCGGTGGTGATTTTTGCCGTGATGTTTCTTTTAATCGGCAATCGAATTGCAGCGGCTGGCATAGAAAACATTTTTCAAAATAACGAGCATAATAATAGCGTTTTTGCAGAAATTCGCGTAACACAAATTATCGAAATTCTCGAAGAATCAAACGAATGGAGTAATGAATACGACGTTTCGATATTGTTTCAAGGCACAGTGTTAGAAGGTGAAACGTTGAGGCGTGGACAGTCCTTATTTGCACGACAACTTGTTGACGGGGCATTCTCAGCTCCGGTAGAACCAGTCGAGGTTGGTGACAGGGTGTTTGTAGTGTTAGACGAGCATGAGTTCGCATGGGTTTTCCTTGATTATTCGAGAACAAGCCCAATTCTCGCTCTCGGAATTGTACTTGTGGCACTAATGCTACTATTCGGAAATATTAAAGGGTTAAACGCAATTGTTTCCCTCGGTTACACTTGTGCTGTGGTTTTTGCTGTATTAATTCCAGCAATTTTAACTGGGAGGAATATTTATGCCACTACAATCATAGTTTCGCTGTTCTTGATTTTTATATCTCTATTTTTAATCTATGGGGTAAATAAAAAATCGTTAGCTGCTGCTGCGGGGTGTTTCGGTGGAGTATTGGCAGCAGGATTACTCGCTTATTCGATGAATGCTATACTAAAAATGTCTGGTATGCTAGATAGTGAATCTCTGATTTTATGGAGTGTTCATGAAGAAAATCCAATCGAATTAAGGGGTGTGATTTTTGCGGGAATTGTAATCGGTGCACTAGGTGCGATTATGGACGTTGCGGTATCAATCGCATCATCACTCACCGAGCTTAAATCTGAATCTAATCATTTGGTTTTTAGGCAGGTAATCAAGTCTGGAATCAATATTGGTAGGGATATTATGGGTTCTATGACTAATACGCTTGTGTTAGCTTATATCGGAAGTTCGCTGTCAACAATTTTACTTCTATATGTTTATAATACCGACACGCTCGGAATGCTTTTGAGCGGTGAATTTGTGGCAGTTGAATTACTTCAAGCTATTATAGGTAGCATTGGCATTCTCCTTGCAATTCCGATTACTACTTTGGTGTGTGCTGTGTTTTATGGACGTGTTAGTGTGAGTCAATTGCAACAGTAAGTGGCATTTTTTCTACAGTGAGCTTAAAAATAGATTCTGCCCCTAAATCCTCAAAAGCGATTACTTCTGCTTTTTTGACACATAACGACAACAACGCTCCCGCTCCTCCGACAGTCGTGAAATAAACCCCTTTATGTTTTTTGATTGCCTTGAACACTTTGTCGTTACGTTCGCCTTTGCCAATCATTACACGCAAATTCGATTCAATCAATTTTGGCGAATATTTGTCCATACGACAACTCGTGGTAGGACCACATGAACCTATTACAGCGTTCGGTGGTGTAGGACAAGGTCCAGTGTAATAAACCGCCTGCCCTATGTAATCGAACGGGGGTGATTTGCCTGAATCGAGTAACTCAATCATTCGTTTATGAGCGGCATCACGTGCAGTATAAATCTCACCCGAAAGCAGAACTTGGTCGCCAGTTTGTAGACACTCAATCATCTCATCAGTGAACCCTATGCTGTTTTTGAGTTGTATGTGATGTGTAGCCATATGACCATGAACTCCTTTGGGTTTTTATGGTTAGTATGCCCGATTATCTTTATTTTGAGATTTTTAATAGTCGGAATGGTTCAAGTAGTAATCCTAATGAATTGTCATTTGTACTGCTTATTTTGATTCAATATTGCCTTTAACACTTAACACAGTATATTTATCGGAATTTTCAATAGGAATCTCACCCCTCCACCAACTTTTGATACCTCTCCATAAGCCCTGCCACAATCTCCGCCTCACTCGCATTCGCCGAAAATCCATATAACTTGAGCACCGCCTTATCCAAAGCCTTATGAGCTTTCAGCAACTCTGGTGGCATGGTAAGCGGGTCATATAAATCAGCCAGACTGCAATTCGGCGACTCCGCTCGAGCATTCAGAACAGCCTGTGCCAACTTCTCAATCGCCGACTTCTGCGAATCGCTAACTTTTGCCCATGGGAAGTTATTGTAGACGAGCGTAGCTGAATAACGATAGTCGCTTTTCAGTCGCCCGCATACCGTCCGCATCCATGCCATGTGTACAGACGAGGTGAGAATGCCAAAGTGGTATAAATCAGCTTGCGAAACAAAAAAAGTTGCATTACTAACGATAACATTTGCTGATAAAATATCAATAGGAATATACTTTCGTCGTTGCGAAGAGGTTTCAGGAATAAGCAAATATGGTGTAATCGGTTGTCGTATCTCACCAAATAAGTATGGTGTTTCAGCTAATTCGCGTGTGGCTTGTCTGTTGCTTTTGGCACGACAGTCTCTGACTTTTGCCAAAATATCCTTCATGAAAGCAGACTTTTGAATTTCCGCTGGCGAAACGTCTTTTAGCCACAAGCACCAACGGTCAATATTATTGATAAATTCATCTGCCCCCAAGAATTTTCGGAACCATTTCTTGGTTTCAGGGTGGTTTTTTATGATTTCATGCTTTTGTGCAGTTGAATAGTTGCTAAGTAACCCTTTATTATCATTAGGCATATTTCCTTTTTGCATTTCAAGAATATTACATAAAGGCTTTCTTCGTTTTTCGATAAAAACGACAGGAGCTTTTACTAAATACGGATTTAGGTCGTTTTCTGATTTCACGTAACTAAACCCAACAATCACACAATGAACAGCCGCTTTTCCCTTGGCTTCATTGCTCCATTTGAAAGTTGGAATTCCAAAGTTTATATAAATTCCGCTTTTCATGAGCGGTTTCCATAATATAGCTACTTGTTCACCTTGAGACACGGAATTTGTCGAAACAAACGCACATTTAATACAAGTGTCTTTTATATAATCGGCGGACTTAATATACCACATCGTAACATAATCTAAATTCTTGTTTTTAGTCAGTAATGCTACATCTTCCTTTTGTTCATCGCTCTGATAAGAGTAGCCAACAAACGGCGGGTTTCCTAAAATATAACTCAGCTGAAGTTTAGAAACAACGCTCTCCCAATCAATGCGCAGTGCGTTTCCATTAACAATAGTCGCACTCCTCGTCAATGGCAATCGTGCGTAATACGAGACAATCAAATCCGACGTTTTCAGATTCATCTGATGGTCAACAAGCCACATTCCGACGGTGGCGATTTGGCAAGCGAAGTCATCGAGTTCAATTCCGTAAAACTGTTCCACGC
This sequence comes from Oscillospiraceae bacterium, assembly GCA_009786985.1. Lineage (GTDB taxonomy): Bacteria > Bacillota > Clostridia > Oscillospirales > Ruminococcaceae > Ruminiclostridium_E. The sequence continues at coordinate 15,281 of WRGW01000101.1, read as the reverse complement.
TAACTTTCAGCAGATTTTCCATGTGCATATCAAGCTGCAACTGTCCGCTATTCTGCTTCATTTTTAGGATTTCGAGTTCAAGCAATCTCAACTCACGATAAGTGATGATGAGGAAATTCCCACACCCACAGGCAGGGTCGAGAAATTTAAGCTTTGCAATCTTGTCATGGAATCTGTCAAGTGCAATAGGGTCAGTTTTCACCCGCTCGAATTCCTTGTACAGCTCGTCCAAAAACAGCGGATTAATCAGCTTTAGAATGTTTTCCTCACTTGTATAATGTGCACCGAGTTCTCGACGTTTTGTCTTGTCCATGACCCCTTGGAACATCGCACCAAAAATTGCAGGGGAAATTTCACTCCAGTTAAACTCACGACATTCAAGCAGGAGTTTCCGAGTTTTTGCATTAAAATCAGCAGGCGGAAGTCGAGTTTCAAACAGCTTGCCGTTGATGTATCGAAACGCTTTCAGTTCGTCAGAGAGCAGTTTCTTTTTCGCACGAATTTCGTCGGGCATATTCAGAACTTCAAATAAGTCGGAGATTCTGTGCGAAAGGTCACTGCCGTCATCCTTAGAATTCTTGATGTAATGATAGAAATTATCTTGCGGAAAAATTCCAGTATCGCCTGCAAACATACAGAAAAGCAGTCGCACAAGATAGACTTCAAGGTCGTTGCCCTCGTAACCGTGCGATTCGAGTTCGTCGTGCAACTTCGCCATTTTTTCGGCGGCACGGACGTTGAGTTCAAGTTGGTCTTCACGAATCCGCTCGGTAACATAACCCGCAATATTAGCGAATTTTTTGATATGCTTGCGGAGGTCGGCAGTCTTAAACTTGAAAGTCTCCTTGGTGGAATGCCGAGTTATATGAATATTCTCGAAATCGCACAGCATCCACAAATCAGGAAATTCATCGTCTGACAAATGCGGCATATACTTCTCGCGTGTCTGCACAAACGCTTTCTTGAGGTCGTTGTCCTTGCCTTTGCTTTTCATCTCAATGGCGATTTGCTTTTTCCAAAGATAGTCGATGTAGTTGCCTTTGATGGTGTATTCAAACTCTGATTCACCACTCTGGAGCGGGTCGTCAATGCCGAAAACACCCAAAAATTCACGAACGAATGATTGGGCTTGTTGCCGTTCTTTTCCGTCAATAGCCTTCCATTTCTTCGAGAAAGCCACAGCGTTTGACTGGATTATGTCCCATGTCAGCATAAATTACTCTCCTTGCAATTGTACTGTATTAAAGCAATTATACCATATATTGAGCCCAAAATCAAGCGAATTTGTATTGCATTTGATGACATTTTCAAGAGTTGATTGCTTCATTCCAGATAATGTGGCAAGTTTGTTGACCGTAATTTTGCGCTCGTTGCACAGAAAAAGAATTCGTTTAGAGATAATCTCCGAGTACGTCATTATATTACCCCATTTTACCATTTGATAACCCTCTTATTTAAGCGGACGCATCAATTTATTATGAATACTATTATAAAAGCTATTCCCATCAATGTCGATTAGTTTCAGACAAGCATCTGATTTTAAGACTGTTATGTCGCTCTCCACGGTAAGTTCAGCGACAACGTAACCATCAACAATTGCTGAAACATTTTTAGTCCGAACATAGAGAGGTGTATTAGTTGGGAAAATCATCGGGCGATTAAATAGGGTGTGTGGACATACCGCTGTCACCATAAAGCACTCTAACTCTGGCTGGATAATAGGACCGCCCGCTGATAATGAATACGCTGTTGAACCAGTAGGGCTCGTCACAATCATTCCATCAGCACGGAGTTTTAAGACTTCGTGGTTTCCTCGAAAAACCGCAAATTCAGGTAGACGAGAAGTAGCTTCTCTATGAAGCACTACATCATTTAACGCAGTATAGTTTTTGTTATCGACCATCACGTTCAGGAGCATTCGTACACTAATAGAATAATCAGAGTTTTTGAGCCTCTGTAACCAGTCAGTTTCGTGGGGGGAGGTAAGCTCACTCGTTTCGAGATTCGCCATAAATCCTAGCCGTCCCGTATTAATTCCGAGCAGTGGTTTTTCCAATTCAGCTGCTTCTTTGGCGACCTCTAAAATCGTTCCATCACCTCCGATTGTGATGACTATATCACAATTTAAAACGTCGTCAACTAGACTGAGTTCTAAAGGAGAATTTATGATTTGTTTAGTTACTAAATCATAAATTTTGCCTTTTTCTCTAGTAAATACATAGATTTTCACAGATTCACACCTCTAGCCACATCAAAAATTCGTGATTGCCGGATTTTCCGCAAATTGGTGATTCAATCAAACCTTTTACCGAAAATCCACAATCTTTTGCGAAATTAGAAACTTTATCCACTACTTCACCTCTAGTCTTTTTGTCAGTGATTACGCCAGTATGTTTTTTACCAAGCTCAAACTGTGGTTTAATCAGTGTGATTAAAGTCGCTTTTGGTGAAATGAATCTTTTTAATTCTGGCAAAATCAGTTTTTGTGAAATGAACGATACGTCAACCGCTACAAAATCTACTTTTTCAGGGATTTCTGTCGTAACTGTTCTAATATCGCATTGTTCGAGAGAAATTACACGTTTGTCGTGACGTAAAGAATCGTCTAACTGGTTAGTCCCAACATCTACAGCGTAGACTTTGAATGCACTGTGTTTTAACATACAATCGGTGAACCCGCCAGTGCTTGCCCCTACATCTAAACAGATTTTGCCTTGTAAATCAACCTCAAAACTATTTAGTGCGTGTTCGAGTTTTAGTCCCGCGCGTGAGATATATTTTAAGCTTTCTGGCATTTCTCCGCAAAGCTCAATTATTGTAGTTTCGGATACTAATTGTGATGGTTTAGTGCAAGTTTCGCCATTAACAGTTACTTTACCAGTTGAAATCAATTCAGCGGCAGAGGTTCTGCTTTTAGCTAAATTTTTTTCGTATATAATTTTATCAAGTCTTTTCACAAACCCTCCGCATATCATAATATTAAACCGCAACAAAACTATTGCGTTTTGTAAGGCTTAATATTGTACAACTTGAATGGAGCTGTGGCAATTCTTCAACAGGCTCTAAAAAGTGTGCCACAAAGTCGTTTTTGATTCCTTCTAAGACATTGCGAGCGGAGTAATAATATGGACAATTGTACTCAAAACGATTTCCCAGATACACCTGAACTCGCCGCCATGCTTAACACGGCGGCTGCTATGCTTTGCAAAGGGAAATCGGTTGAAGAAATCGAAGTGCTTGCGAGCCTTTTTCAGATGTTCACTGAAACGATTCACGCAATTGCACGGGTTGAGAGAAGGCGTTTTCATTTGCGGGAATTTCACGAACGTAAATGTCGTGAACGTGAGGCGTTCTGTAAAGACTATTGTGAGTCCAAGCATCGAAGTTCTCTTGAATGCGAACATCTACGAGAATCACGTGAATTTCGCCACGAACATTTACGAGAATCACAACACGATGAGCATCACGAGCGTTCGCCAAGAATTTCAGATAACTGATGATTTATATCAGCAGCAGGGATAAAATCGGTGACTGCTTTTACATCATAACGCCCCTGCCACCCTTTGCGGATTAGTTCGAGCAGGAACGCTTCGCCTATTCCTCCACGCTCACCACCTTCTTCATAGAACACAATTTCTTTATAATTTAAAGCGACTTCAAATACCTCGTCAGGTAACGGCTTGATTTTTATTAATTGTAGTAAATCATAATTAGAATTCGCCCATTTTAGTTTTAGATTTTGAAACATTCTACCGTACGTCAAGATTAGCTTCGACGAATCCTGTTCAATCAATCTCCATTCGCCGACGTAATCACCAGGTTCGGCTTGTCCGCGTGGGTATCTCACTGCGACTGGACCTTCAACCTCATACAGTGCTTTTCGTAAGCAGACTTTTAGTTCCAAGGCATTAGACGGCGAAAAAATCGTAAAATTCGGAATAAGCGAAAGAAAACCTACATCGAATATTCCTTGATGAGTTTCGCCGTCTTCACCAACCACGCCAGCACGGTCGATTGCGAGGACGATGTGTTGGTTCTCAATCGCACAATCATGTAATAGCCTATCAAATCCGCGTTGCAAAAAAGTCGAATACACAGCGAATACTGGTAGGTATCTCTGAAACTCAGGTAGTGAAGCAAGCCCAGATGAAAACGACACAGCGTGACCTTCCGCAATTCCGCAATCGTAGAAACGTTCAGGGAATTGGTCGTTAAAAATATTGCTACCAGTCGCATATTTCATTGCCGCTGAAACGAGCAGAATACGCTCGTCTTTTTCAGCTAAAGCGGCAATCTCACGACCAAAAACTTGTGAAAAACTTTCTGTTTTTGCGTTCTCTAATACAGTTCTCTGTAGTCCATGAAACGCCCCTGAATTATGTTCGGCTGGCTTATATCCTTTGCCCTTTTTGGTCTTAACATGAATAAGGCAAGGCACGTTAATTCGTTTGCATTGTTGTAAGGCCTTAGTCAATTCGTCTAGATTATGTCCATCAATCGGTCCGTAATATTTGAAGCCGAGATTTTCAAATATATTCCCGTTAGAGTTTTTGTAATACACTGTGTTTTTGACCATTCGTTTAGTCGCCGAAACCGCATCACTAACAGCCTCCCCAGTCTTGCTTTTTTCGAGGAAGTTCTTGACATCTGATTTAGCCACATGGTATTTTTTACTGATTCTAAGTCCAGATAAGTATGATGCGATTGCCCCCGTATTTTTTGAAATGCTCATAGCGTTATCGTTTAGAATTACAAGTAGATTCGCATTGCTTTTTCCAGCATTATTAAGCCCCTCGTAAATTGCACCATCGGTGAACGAACCGTCACCAGCCACTGCGATTGTTTTACGAGGGTTGCCGTTTTTGCGATTAGCTTCAGCAATGCCGAGTGCCGCTGAAATCGAAATTCCAGAATGTCCTCCGATAAAAGCATCATGCTCAGATTCGGCTTGTCGCGGAAATCCTGAAATTCCATCTTTTTGTCGCAGAGTGTGAAATTTTTCAAATCTTCCAGTAAGCAACTTGTGTGTGTACGATTGATGTCCTACATCAAATACGATTTTATCCATAGGAGTTTTAAAAACTTTGTGGATTGCAACACTAAGCTCAACTATTCCGAGATTAGAAGCTAAATGCCCCCCAGTCTTAGTAACAGTTTTAATTAAAAAGTGACGAATTTCTTTACAGAGTAGTTTTAGTTCTGATTCTGACAGATTTTTCAATTTTTCATGCGAGATGTTTTTGTTTAATATTTTATACATAATTTCACCAAATCGGTTTATGTAAACATAAATCCAATTCCGATTCCGAGAATCGCTCCGCAAATTACTTCTAACGGAGTATGACCAACAAATTCTTTGAGTGGTCGTTCCTCTCTTCGACCGTGAATACGCGGGTCGCCTGTCTTGAGCGATTCTTGCTGAGCGTCTTGTTTAGATTTTGTGCTATGCTCTGTGTTTCCGTCCAATTCATCCATGCTCTTTTTTAATACGTTAATCACCTTAGCATGAAGCCCCGCCGCTCTACGAACACCTGCAGCGTCATACATAACTATTAGACCAAAGAGTAAAGCGAGTGCAAAATACGGCGAATCCATACCAAAATTTCTCGCCATCATAACCATCATCGTGCATACTCCTGATGAGTGAGATGATGGCATTCCGCCAGCCCCCATAAGCCTTTCTTTTCGTAACACTTTGTATTGGATTGCATACACAACATATTTTAGAAGCTGTGCAACAATAAAACTGAAAATAGGTACAGCCCATAGTGCATTAGCGTTAAAATATTCTATCAAAACAAATCTCCTTAAACTGTTCTTTTAATCAGCATTGTCGCTAATTGTTGTAAAAATTCGCTATCTGGAATGCTTTTTGCGATTTTTAGTGCCATGTCGGTATACTCGTCAGCTTTTTCGTTTGTTTTTTTTGCACCGAATAAAGTTGCAAAAGTTTTTTTGTCTTTGCTTTCGTTTTCCAAGTCGAGTAAATCATCAGTCATCTGAAAAGCTAAGCCGAGTGCTATGCCGTAACTTTTAGCTTTATGAATGTCTTTGTCGCTTGCACTTGCACAAATTGCCCCACAAACGCACGCACCGCTAATCAAAGCACACGTTTTCCGATTATACATCCCGATTATAGCGTCTTCATCAAGCGTGTTTGATTTAGCACTTTCAAAATCCATATCGAGTTGTTGCCCTCTCACCATTTCCATTATAGCATTTGATAACGCCGACATCACCAATACAGTGTTTTTGTGAGAAATTGCTTCTTTTTTAGACAAAAACGCTGTCGCTGAAACGGTATTAAACGCATTAGCCAAAAGTGCATCTCCAGCGAGTAGTGCTACTGGTTCCGAAAATTCTTTGTGGCATGATGGTTTCCCACGGCGGAAATCATCATCGTCCATACAAGGTAAATCGTCGTGAATTAAAGAAAACGCTTGAATCATTTCGATTGCTGCAGCTATTGGGGTTGCCTTTTCTAATTTACCACCAAAAATCCGACAGAACTCAAGCACTAATACCCCGCGGATTCGTTTTCCGCCTTCAAGTGTGCTGTATTTCATCGCTTCTTCGACCGTAAACCTTGCATTGTTTCCTGTTAATGCTATTTCTAATTCTTTTTCGATTATTGCCCTATATTCATCTAATATATCTGTTAGTGTTCCATTAGGGCTTGTACTTCTTTTTGTAGTTTTATTCATTAGGCGCTCTCATTATTCTTTTTATTTGAAAGTTCGGGTGTAATACCCCGATGCTCCGCATCGGTTCACGCGCGCGAAGCAAAAGAGGGGTGCAGGGCACTCTGTCAAGCAGGCAAAACCTGCTCTTCGAGAGCTTTGCCCTGCGGTGTTACTGAACATTTGAATTATCCGAATTGCTTTTGCTCGTAATTTTTTCAACCTCAAGTTTAGCGGACTCGATTCTGCGTTTGCATATATCAATCAGCCCTACTGCTTCACCGTAGAGTTTGACTGATTCTTCTAATGGTAACGTAGCATCATTCATAGAAGCGGAGATTTCTGTTAGTCTTGATAATGACTGTTCAAAATCCATCTTATTGCCTGTATTATTAGCCATGGCGTTCTTTAACCTCCGCAGTGATTTTTCCTTTGTGCAATTTTACGCTTATTCGAGAACCGACTTCTACATCGGTTGCATTTATAATCGGTTTGTTATCAACACTCGTAACAATCGAATATCCACGTGTGAGGACTTTTAGTGGGCTTAACGCATCAATTTGTTTCATTTGAGCAATGAGTCTTTGTCGTTTACTCGAAATGGTTGTGTTAATAGTTGTTTCAACTTGGTTTTGCAGAGTTTCTAATTGCGTTTCATAAGTCGCTAATCGCCCTAACGGAGATTTAGCTTCTATTTCGCGCGAAAAAGCGTTCACACGTTCAAACTTGCCTTCTAAATTTCGTATTAAGTTTGAGTGTAGATTTTGTTCTAACACATTCAGGTTATCATAGATTTCATTTACATCGCTGACACTAAGTTCTGCTGCCGCTGATGGAGTGGGGGCACGCAAGTCTGCCACAAAATCAGCTATTGTGAAATCAATTTCATGCCCTACCGCACTGATTGTCGGGATTTTGCTGGCGTAAATTGAACGTGCAAATGCCTCATCGTTAAACGCCCACAAGTCTTCTAACGAGCCACCACCTCTACCCAATATAATCACATCAGCATCTGAACTCTGTGCATTTGACAATGCAAAAATCAGAGAATTTGGTGCGTTTACCCCTTGAACCAAAGCAGGGAAAAGCAAAACTTTTACGAGTGGATTGCGTCTTCCTAATATATTCAAGATGTCCTGTAAAGCCGCACCAGTTTCAGCGGTAATGACTGCGATTTTACTCGGGTTTTTAGGAAGTGTTCGCTTCTGTAAAAACAGCCCTTCGGACTCTAATTTCTGGCGCAATTGTAGAAACTGGATATACAAAGCACCTAAACCTTCTGGCTGCATAGAGTTTATTCTAAGCTGACAATGTCCTCTTGGCTCATACACGCTCGCATCGCCGACGGCTGTTACTTTCATACCATTTTCGGGGGTAAAAGATAAGTCTTTAGCACTCCACTTAAACATCACCGCGCCGATTGAGGCTTTTTCGTCTTTAAGCGTAAAATAAAGATGTCCAGTCTTATGATGATTAGTGAAATTTGAAATCTCGCCATGTATGCTAATATTTGAAAATGTGCTGTCATTTTTGATATGTTCAGCGAATTTTTGATTAAGTTCTGATACAGTGAACTTAATCTGATTTATTGAAAATTCATTCAATTCATTTAGCTCATTCAAATTTTCCACCATGTTTTTCGCGATAGTAATTACCAAGTAGCCCGCTTATGAATTTACTGTCGCTTTCGCCAGCGTATTTTTTGCAAAGCTCAATCGCTTCATTAATTGCGACTTTGTCTGGGAGCGCATCATCGCCTGTATCTGGAAGACAATCCATCTCGTACAATGCTAAACGCATAATCGACAAAGGGATTTTTGAAATACGTTCGATTTTTCGTTTAGGTGAGTATTTGTTGATGATTTCATCAGCTTTTTTGGTATTATCGAGGGCTAATTTTGCAGTAGAAACAATCACCTCATCACCACCGAGGAGCATTTCGAACTCTTCAACATTAGCACTGACTATATCATCTATAGACGAGTCATTCAGGGTTGACTGATACAACAACAAGAACGAACCTTCTCGTTTTTGACTTCTGCTTAGTTTCAATTTTGTTACCATTCCTTCATTTAGCTTAGACTTATTATATCATAAATTTTAAGATTCGTCAAGCAAAACAAAGCAGAAGCATAGCTCCGTCTTTATTCTGCTCTTGTTTGGCTTGCTTCCGTCGAGCTTCGGGGTTGGCAAAGCCACCCCACCAGTCCTTGTCTTGCCAGTAAACGGATATAGATAAAGATAAATTTTGTGTTTTATTTTAACAATTTAGCATATAACAATGTTTTTGAACATAGTTCAAGCGTATCTAACTTTTCAAACGCTGAAGTTAAGTTATCGCCGACTGCAATCGCACCATGATTTTTGAGCAAAATCACGTCATGACCAGCTTTAAGAAAAGGGACAAGCGATTCGCCAACCGCATCACTGCCCTGTTCAGCAAAGGGTGCGACTGGGACATCACCGATTGTAAGCGACATTTCTACTAAATTCGAGCTGTCGATGCTTTTCCCTGTCACTGCAAACGCTGTAGCATACGGTGGGTGAGCGTGGACGATTGCATTAACATCAGGGCGACAAGTGTAAATCTGAAGGTGCATTTTTAGTTCAGATGTAGGGTTTTTACACTTACCGAGAGGAGTTCCGCTCAAATCAACGATTACAAGATTTTTGTCAGTAACGTCGTTTTTAGCGATTTTAGATGGAGTAACGGAAAAAGTTCTATCATCTATTCTCTTAGAAACATTACCATTTTTTGCACCCCAGTTACGGTGGTGCATTTCTTTGCAAATATCTATTATTGTCATATCTGTTTCACCGTTTCTTCATTCAAATTATGAAAATTATACTTAAAAATCTTAAATGTTTCTAATAAAGAACAGTATTTATCGATTAAGCAGACAATCCACGCTTCTTTGCAAGTTGGGATATTGAGTAGTGTCATCGGCCACATATGTTTTCGTATTATATTACGTTCTCGCTTGTTAATCGAAAATCGTTCAACTGCGTGATTTAATGCGATTTTCGGATGTTTGAACCCATGCAATAAATTCCAGTCATCATGCCAGTCATATTGAAAAAAATCATGCAATAATGCACCACGAATCATGCTCAAAAAGTCAACCTTTAATTTTAGTTTTTGTGCGAATCGACAGCTATATTCGGCGACGGCTACACTGTGTGAAAAAACTGATACGTTTCCATGTTGAGTATAATTTTCAGATTTTCTGAACTCTTCGTTATTTAAAATTTCGGTGATGTTATTTTTGCTATTTTCATAATTCATCAGATGCTCCATCGTTATTCATACTCCTAATTTTGGTCTTCAAAAATTTCGAAATTTTCTGATTCACCTGAATTTTTGAATTTGCTTTTAATTTTATTTTTAAGATTTAAGGTGCTTTTTTGCATTGCGGCTCTAAATTCATAGATTTGACTGCTTTTACCCATTCGTAACATTGATTTTAGTAGTGCTTCGCGCAACTGCTCGCGTGAGAGTTTTTGTAAAGTGATTTGAATGTTTGTATGCTTATGAATTTGTAGCACTATATCAGTCCCCATAATCACTGTTAATACTGCGTTGACAATCGAAATTACTCTAAAATCCAATAAAAGTGTGTGAGCTGAAATGATGTCATAAAAAAAGAAAGTGACAAAAAGAGCACATAATCCAAAAAACAGCGACGAAATGAGCGAAATCCGATTCTTATAAGTGAACTTATAACATAGTTTGATTGTACTATAATCCCAAAATTGCCTTTTAAATAGCTTTTCCATAATTCCGCCAACGATGTATTCTAAAGCAGTTGCTAGTAGCGTTCCGACTAAAAATACAACAAGTATATTTAATCGTGGATTAGGATAAGCATCTCTAAGCGGAGGACCTACGATTGAAAATAACAGTCCGCCTATTCCGAAAATAGGGATATATGGTCCAGATAATGAGCCACGATTAATCAGTCGCTTATGATTTATTGATTCAACAATGCTTTCTAAAATCCAGCCTAAAACGCTAAAAGTAAAGAATAGAAATTGCCAGTATAGAAACGTTTCAATAGTCGGCAAAGATGGTACTGAAGTGAACGTAGGCAGTGCGGGTAAAGTTACTAACATTCGTCATTCCTTTTCAAAATTTACTGTGTTTTTTTATTATAGCACAAATAATCGAACTCGTCAAGTTATTTTTTTGCACTGATTTGAGTATAATCGAACAAGCTCATTTGCGCGAAGTGAAAAGGAGGTCTAATATGGTCATCGCTAAAAAAAGCCCGTTTGAACGAGCGGTAGAACAAATCATCGTTTTAGATTTTAGAAAAGAACTGCTCTCACTGCCACGAGAACTTAGTGGGCAGGTGTGTGAAATACGATTACGTGCAGGGCGACTTCTAACTCTCGAACTTGCGAGTGGTAAACGGATTCGATTAAACAAGACTGTTACACCAACTCATATAAACGATTGCTTGTGTGAATTTTGTGGACAATCTATTCATAGTTATGAAAAGCAATTCAAGGAAGGGTGGCTCACTCTCAAAGGCGGGCATCGTGTCGGATTCGCTGGAACTGCTGTTGTAAAAGCAGGCAATGTCGAAAATATACGAAACTTTTCATCGATAAATCTTAGAATCGCAAAAGAATACATCGATTGTGCTGATGGACTTTACACAAAAGTTATCTCAAGTGAAAATTTGCACGGACTTTTGCTAATCGGCAAGCCTATGAGTGCAAAAACAACAATCTTACGTGATTTGTGCAGATTACTCTCAAAGAATCACAAAATTGCGTTAATTGATGAGCGTTCAGAAATTGCAGCGGTGCATGACGGCGTTCCAGCTTTGAACGTCGGCGAAAATACCGATGTATTGAATAATTTCCCCAAATCAGATGGTATTATGACAGCTCTGCGAAATCTCTCGCCAGAATATTTGTTCTGTGATGAAATAGGATGGGAAAAATCCGAACTTAAATCACTCAAATCCCTCACTAATTCGGGGGTTAAAATGGTGCTTACTGCACATTCAGGGAGCATAAAAGAAGCCTATTCATCGCCTCGAATTTGCAAGTTATTAAACACTGGCGGGATTTCTCACGTCGCACTATTAGGCTCAAACAAAGAATTAGGGAGGGTTAAATATTATGGACGCATTAATGAATTTAATAAACCTAATGAATTTCGGAGTGCCGATTGTAATAATCATTTCGGGGACAGTGGCAGGTCTGTATTTTTCGCAACGCCTGAAAAGCCGTGAAGAAACACTAAAAGAAATTATACAACTTCTACGAGAAATGTCGCTTTTAATTCGTCACCGTGCTTTGACGGTTGAAGAATTGTTTAATGAATTGTCACGGTATACTTTTATTCAAAGTATCTGTGACCCCGAAGCAATTGGCGATTTCAGAAGTTGCTGGCTAAAGTCGGTAAATGAGCTTAGTGAACTACAATTTGAAGAACGCGAAATCTTAAAATCGGTAGGGCTTTCTTTAGGGACAAGTGATATTGAAGGGCAGTTATCTATGCTTGAAGTCAACATAGAACTGCTATCCACCTATGTAAGCGATGCACACGAACAGTATAACAAAAAAGCAAAACTCTATCGAACTTGTGGCATTCTCGGTGGTTTGTTTTTAGCGATTATAGTAATTTGAATTAAAGGATGGTTATAACAATGGAATTAGATTTAATTTTTCAGATTGCGGCGGTCGGAATTATAGTCGCAGTACTTTCACAGCTATTAAAACAATCAGGGCGTGAAGAACAAGCAATGATGGTAAATATTGCGGGGCTTATCGTAGTCTTACTAATGCTAATTAGGGAAATCAGCGTACTTTTTGATACGATTCAAAATGTATTTGGGTTTTAATCATCAAACTCACAGATTTTAATGGAGGTCTAATGAATTTAATCTCATTTGTAGGTGCTGGAATTATAGCCGCACTGCTTTCAATTGTTATAAAACAGTATAAGCCTGAGTTCGGAATGTATATATCTCTCATCGCTGGGGTGATTATGCTGTTGGCAATTATTCAATCAATTACTCCGATTCTTGATACAATTAGTGAGCTAATCGGAGTGGTTAGCTTAAACGCAGCTTATGGAACTGCTTTGCTAAAAGCATTGGCGATTTGTTATATAACACAGCTTGCGTGTGATACTTGTAGAGATTCTGGCGAAACAGCAATCGCTTCAAAAATCGAAATGGCGGGAAAACTTGCGATTGTTCTTGTATCTCTCCCGCTATTTGCATCGGTTGTTAATACTGTTAGTGAACTCATAAATCTCTGATTTCACCATAAAAGGACGTGTAAAATGAAATATTTGATTACGATTATACTTATTGTATTGTTTTTTCCAGCTTTTATAGCTATTACATCGAGTCTGTCGAGTGAAACTCCAGAAGTCTCAGATTTTCCTGAAATTTTGGGCGAATACGGCGATTTCGGGCAGGATGAAATTCTTGACGCTCTCCCGCATGAAGCACGTGATTTAATCGAGGGCGTTCAGCCGTTAGAACTTACATTCACTGCAATCATGGCGGAAATTTGGGGGCTTGTAAAAACTGAAATTACTGCTCCGCTAAGGTTACTTGTTTCTCTGGTCGGAGTAATTATACTTTGTGCCGCTGCTAACACGCTTAGAGATTCTTCGGGTGGAGGTGGAAGCAGTGCGGTTGTTGCATTTGAGATGGTAGGTGTTCTTGCAGGTGCGGCAATTATGAGTGCGTCAATTGCTGAAACAGTACTCAGAACAAATCAAACTCTTACCGCCGCAGGAGCATTTACGCTGACTTTTGTGCCAATTCTCGCTGGAATAATGGCGATGATGGGACAGTTTGTTTCTGCGAATCTCTTTAGCACCGCTGTAGTAATCGCCGCACAGGTTTTTTCGCAAATTATGATATTAGCACTTATGCCGTTATCAGCTTCAATTCTCGGTGTGTCGATTGCAGGTGCAGTTAATCCAGATTTAAAGACTGAAAATTTAGCTGGAAGCATTAAGACAGCAGTTCTCTGGTTACTCGGCATTTCGGTGACTGTGTTTACAGGGTTATTGACCATTCAAAGTTTAGTATCTGGGAGTGCAGATTCAGTAGCAATGAAAGCCGTAAAATTCACCATTTCAGGGGGAGTGCCGTTTATCGGCGGTGCTATTTCCGATGCACTAGGAGTTGTGAACGGGAGCGTCGCAGTCTTACGCAGTAGCACTGGTGCTTTCGGAATTATCGCAATCGTTTCTGTATGCCTACCTCCGATTATATCGACAATTGGTTTTCGGATTGCATTATCGTTAGCATCAGGAGTGAGTTCTCTTTTTGGGGCAGATAGACTTACCTCCCTACTCAAAAGCGGCGAAAATGTTTTATCAATTATTCTCGCTATGTTGGTATGTTTTATGCTAATTATGGTCGTTTCAATCGCACTAATGCTCAGAATTGGAACTGGGGGATAACAAAAATGCGTGAAATTCTATTAAATATCTGCTTAATTGCAGTTGCTTTATGTTTGTTCAAAATGCTGTTGCCTGAAAATAGCATGAAAAAGCAAACAAATTTTCTGATTGCGCTGTTTTTTTTGTCAAGTATGCTATTTTTTTTCACAAGTGGGAGAATTGATTTTGTTTATGGCATAGATTTTTCAGACTTTGTTCAAAAAGAATTCCCATATATCGATTTTGAAGAGGAACTTACATCCGCACAATTACGTGCAATTAAACGAGAAGTCATAACCCAATCAAACGAATATTTGACTGAATTATTAGCGGAGCATGAGATTTTTCCAGAAGAAATTCGCGTCAATGTGTTCATTGAAACAAACGAAAACAAAACTACAGAAGCTAGTACTATTTCAGACAAGTATAGCATATCTATTAGTGAAGTTAGGCTTGTATTCTCAAACGAGGAACAGCATTTCGACCAGCTAAGGGAAGCTATAAACATAATTCAAAAGGAGGTAGGAAACGAAGTTTTTGTGGCAGGGTATTTTAGCCAAGCACGAGGTAATAAGGAACGGTCATAATAATGAAAGAAAAAAAGAACGAACTTGAAAATAAAGGCTTAAATCTAAAAAAACTTTTCGCAAATGAAAAGAGCCTCAAGGCCATGATTATAGGCGGATTAGCTTTAATCGCCATGTTATTCTTGTCATCGATTTTTGATGGAGATAATACACCATCTTATAATAGGCATAGTCAAGAAAGTGAAATTTCTAATGATACTGTGTCAGAGTACGAAATCAGACTCGAAAACAAACTAAAGCGTGCAGTTTCGGCACTTGATGGGGTGGGTGAACTTACAATAGTTGTCACCTTAGATAGTGTTTCTGAAACTGTTTATGCCGAGCGTGGTTCAGGGGTTCGCACAATAATTACCCCACGTGTTCGCGGAGTAGCAATCATCGCCGAGGGGGCGGATAACCCAATAATCAAAGCACAAATCACAGAGCTTGCATCGAGATTACTTGGAGTTAATACTACAAGAATTTCGGTTAATAGCTAGGAGGCTTAATACTATTATAGTCGATTAACATAAAAACCTATAAGTTTTTTCGGTCTTTTTGACACCATACTACGTTAATTTTTGTTTGAATATTAGCGAATATTCGTACAAA
>WRGW01000100.1 GCA_009786985.1 Oscillospiraceae bacterium | reverse complement strand
TATCCCCCAGCAAGACGGGCTTTGCCCGTCTGGAATGGGGGTATCTCGACGACAAGCAAAGCAAAACAAGAGTATCCCCCAGCAAGACGGGCTTTGCTCTTGTTTTGCAAAACATCTCTACACTTGGCTTTTAACACTCTACTTAATTACACAACTAATAAAAAAGACTGTTTCGATAACACGAAACAGTCTTTTTGTTTTTAGAAACTCTTGTTTTGGCTTAGATTCATTTCAACTCTGCGAAATATTTAATAGTTCTAACCATGTTAGAAGTGTAAGAATTTTCGTTATCATACCATGAAACGACTTGTACTTGATAACTTCCATCACCCATATCAGTTACCAAAGTTTGAGTTGCATCAAACAATGAACCGTATTCGCAACCGATGATATCAGAAGATACAAGCTCATCTTCGGTGTAACCGAAAGAAGCATTTGCAGTAGATTTCATAGCGGCGTTGATACTGTCTTTAGTAACACCAGAACCTTTGACTACAGCAGTCAAAATCGTAGCAGAACCAGTGATTACTGGTACACGTTGAGCAGCTCCAACTAGTTTTCCATTAAGTTCTGGAACTACAAGACCAATCGCTTTAGCCGCACCAGTAGAGTTAGGAACAATGTTTGCAGCAGCAGCACGCGCTCTTCTCAAATCACCTTTAGGGTGAGGACCGTCAAGTGTCATTTGGTCACCAGTGTAAGCGTGGATTGTACACATAATTCCAGATTGAATTGGTGCAAGGTCATTCAATGCTTTTGCCATAGGAGCTAAGCAGTTAGTCGTACAGCTCGCCGCAGAGATAATAGTATCACTTGCTTCAAGCACGTTTTCATTTACACCAAATACAACTGTAGGTAAATCATCACCAGCAGGAGCAGAAATGATTACTTTTTTAGCACCAGCATCAATATGTGCTTGAGATTTTGCTTTAGTTACATAAAAACCAGTACACTCAAGAACCATATCAACATCGAGTGATTTCCATGGTAAATCTTTAGCATCTCTTTCAGCGTAGATTTTAATTGTTTTTCCGTCAACCGTAATCGAATCGTCACCAGCTTTTACATCTCCTTTGTATGAACCTTGAGCAGTGTCATACTTTAGAAGGTGTGCGAGCATTTTAGGGTTAGTTAAATCGTTAATTGCAACGATGTCATACCCTGCCACCCCAAACATTTGTCTAAACGCTAAACGTCCAATTCTACCGAATCCATTAATTGCTACTTTTACTGCCATTTTTAAGTTTCCTCCGTATTTTAATATTGGTTTTCATTCTTGATAATACATAGTATAACATAAAAATAAGTGCTTGTCAATATTTTTGCAAAAAAAATTACAAAAAAACTTGACAAATAGAACATTTAGTGATATAATAAAGCGATTTAGTGTATAAAAATAAGATAAAAGAGGAGAAGTAAGAGTTATGGCAAGAAAAGTCATTATCATAGGAGCGGCCGGAAGAGATTTCCACAATTTCAACACTTTCTACAGAGACAACGAGGATTATGAGGTTGTTGCATTCACTGCAGCACAAATTCCTGATATTGCAGGAAGAAAATATCCACCAAGTTTAGCGAACCAAAACAAAAATCTCTACCCGAGCGGGATTCCTATATACGACCAATCAGATTTAGAGAAGCTAATCAAAAAGCTTGATGTTGATGAATGTGTGTTTGCTTATAGTGATGTTCCTTATAAATCGGTTATGAATATCTCGGCAGCAGTAAACGCAGCTGGTGCTGACTTCACATTACTCGGACATAAAACAACCATGATTAAAAGCACTAAACCAGTAATCGCTGTAGGTGCAACCCGTACTGGTTGCGGAAAAAGCCAAACATCACGCAAAATCGCAGAAATCTTGATTGAAGCGGGGCTAAAAGTAATCGCAATCCGCCACCCAATGCCTTATGGAGATTTGGAGGCTCAAAAAGTACAGCGATTTGCAACTTTAGAAGATTTAAAAACTCACAAATGCACAATCGAAGAAATGGAAGAATACGAACCTCACATCACACGTGGCAACGTCATTTACGCTGGTGTAGACTATGAGGCAATTGTGAGAGCAGCTGAATCCGACCCTGATGGTTGCGATGTCATTTTGTGGGACGGTGGTAACAACGACTTCCCGTTCTACCAATCAGACCTTACGGTAACTGTGGTAGACCCTCATAGACCAGGGCATGAACTCGCTTATTACCCTGGTGAAGCGACACTCAGAATGGCTGATGTAGTTGTAATCAATAAAATTGACAGTGCTGATTTTGACGGAATTCAGGCTGTGCGTGAAAATACCGCACTCGTCAACCCCAATGCAACTGTAGTTGATGCTGCATCTACAATCAGTGCTGAAGACTCATCTGCTATCAAAGGAAAACGTGTTCTTATAGTAGAAGATGGTCCTACACTAACTCACGGTGAAATGAAAATCGGGGCTGGAGTGGTTGCTGCTAAACGCTTTGGAGCCGCTGAGATTATCGACCCACGCCCGTACGCTGTGGGAAAACTCGCTGAAACTTTTAGCGTTTATCCGGAAATCGGAAACGTACTACCAGCAATGGGATATGGCGAAGAGCAAATGCGTGATTTAGAAGCGACAATCAACAAAGTTGACTGTGATGCAGTAGTAATCGCAACACCGATTGACCTTTCGCGTGTAATCAAAATTCAAAAGCCGTATACTCGTGTAGAGTATTCACTACAAGAAATCGGTAAACCAGACATGGAAAGCGTGATGGAAGACTTCATTGCTATGGTTAAAGCCAAATCAGGGAAAGGGCAATAGGTGGTGCTTGAAATGATGACGTTTTTAACTTTAATTCCACTCATAGCACTTCTGATTTGCCTTATGGTGCTAAAACTCCCCGTGCCAAAATCTGGTGCAATTTCGTTGGCGCTTGCGTTAGGATTAGCAATCGGATTTTTCGGGATGACTGCTGATGGTTTAGTAGTCGCAGTCGGGAAAGCACTCTGGCTCGCACTATTTGTATCGCTAATTGTCTGGAGCGCTTTGATGCTATACCA
Organism: Oscillospiraceae bacterium; assembly: GCA_009786985.1. Classification (GTDB taxonomy): domain Bacteria; phylum Bacillota; class Clostridia; order Oscillospirales; family Ruminococcaceae; genus Ruminiclostridium_E. The sequence goes on along the minus strand of WRGW01000100.1, from coordinate 33,137 downwards.
TTTAGTAAGCGACTTCGGGGCGATTGACGTAGTGAATCACAACTTAGGTAAAATCTTAAAAGACAAGTTTGTAGCATTTGTTCTATTGGCGTGGCTGTTCACTGGTCTACTGCAAGGATTGGCAGGGTTTGGCGTTCCAGCGGTAATTGTTGCACCAATTTTGATTGCACTTGGATTTAATCCAGTAAAATCAGTAGCAGCTGCACTTTTAGGACACTCATGGGCAGTAACCTTCGGGAGCATGGGGGCAGCATACTTTGTAATTCAAGGTTTGACTGGGATTGAACCTGAATACCTAAGATTCCCATTATGGATTTTTAACACGACTATTCATTTATTGACTGGGCTTGGTGTATGCTTCTTGTTCTCTGGGCTAAAAGGCATTGCAAAAGGTTTGAAATACGTGCTACCAGTATCTATAGTGATGGCTGGTGTGCAATTTGCATTACTGGCGAATCAAATGTTCCATTTAGCGTCAATTGTTACGGCAGCTTGCGGACTTATTGTGATGTTTACACTTTACAAAGTTTTCGAGAAAGTCGGGCTAACTAAGCCAGAACCTGAAAAGAAAGTGGTGGGCAAAGTCACTAAAGCTGCTAAATCTGACAAAGCTGAAACATCAGATTCTAAACAACCTAATCACAAACTCGGGATTGTACAGGCGATTGCACCGTATGCACTAATCCTAATTTTATTACTATCGTTTCAAGCGATTCCAGCCGAAATACGCACAAGCCACAGGTTGGCAATTTCACCAGCGTTTCCTGAAACGCAAACTGTTACAAGTTGTGAAAACATCTTCAATTTCGGCGAACACTCGTATGAATTCGGAGCTTTGCATATTGATGAAGTATACACCGCTTCAGCAGTTGAGCGATACAATCCGATTAGATTGTTCGTGCATCCAGTAATGCCACTTGTTATTGCATCGATTGTCGCTTGTCTTATTTACAAAGGTGCTGGCATTTGGAACAAAAAAGTCTTTATCGGAGCGGTTGACAAAACAATCAAAAAGGGTATTCCAGCGACACTTGCACTCGTATCACTCGGAACTATGTCTTTGATTATGATGGATTCAGGCATGACACATAGATTAGCGAACGCTACTGCCGATGCAACTGGTGGATTCTTCCCGTTTATGTCGCCACTGTTAGGAGTACTTGCGAGCTTTCTCACTGGTAACAATACTAACGCTAATGTGTTATTCGGTAACTTGCAATACGAAATCGCAACTGGGCTCGATGTCAGCACCGCAATGATGACTGCGTCTCAGACTATGTCAGCAGGGCTTGGTGTAACAATTGGACCTACTCTTATTCTGATGGCGGCACTTGCCACTAAACAACCTGAAAACGTTCCACAGCTTTTGAAAAAGCTAATCCCAGTAGTACTCGTAATCGCCGCAGTAATGGGGGTTGTAAACTATGCTTTGATTAATAACGAAAGTTTAATCAACTGGGTTTATGGAGTTGTTGGTACTTGATGAATTTAGAACTGTGAATTGAAAGGAATAGATTAAATATGTTATATTTGCTTAACAACTTCAAGAGTGAAGGAACTAAGTATACACAAGAAGAAGCACGCAAAAGCACAAAAGCCATGCGTGAAGATATACGATTTTTCGACCAGTTGCTGGGTGAAACAATCAAACAAGTAGAAGGGGAAAGTGCGTACACCCTCATACAAGATGTCCGCCTTAAGCTAAAAGATTCCTACAAAGCTGGAAATCACACAGAACTCAAAAAGCTATTAGGTAGCCTCTCGGACGATGTTATGAACCACGTCACACGGGTAGCGGTGTATTTTTCGGTACTCGTTAATATCGTTGAAGACCATCACCACCTAAAGCGCTGGAGAGCGCAACGAGTAAGCTGTGACACCTCATATGAGGGTAGCCTCGAATCGGGCATAACTCTGGCTAAAGAGCATGGTTATACTGATGAAAAGCTCAAAGAATTTTTTGACACAGCATATATCGCACCAGTATTAACCGCCCACCCGACCGAAGTTCAAAGGCGTTCGATTCGTGATATTTTGCGCACGATTTCTGAACTTTTGGTAAAGCGTGACTGTGTTACACCAACCAAAGAAGAGCTTCAGACAATCGAAACCGAACTACGCGAACAGATTTTGACTTTATGGCAAACTCGAATTCTTCGTCAAACTAAACTAACGGTTTTAGATGAAGTAGAGAATTTACTAGCGTTTTTTGACACAACTTTTTTTGAAGCTGTTCCAAAAATTTATGCGTCTGTTGAAAATAAAATCGGCGATGATAATTTTGAAGCCCCTCCGTTCCTACAAATCGCAAGCTGGATTGGTGGCGACCGTGACGGTAATCCTTTTGTTAATGCCGATGTTATGGAACAAGCACTAGCACTACACATTGAGCGTGTGTTCAACTTCTATATAGCACAAGCTGGTAAGCTATACCAAGAGTTTTCTATGAGCCTTCTAAAAAAAGAAATACCTGTAGGGTTAAAAGAACTTGTTAGCAACTCACCTGAATGTTCAATCCACACAGCGGACGAACCGTATAGATTGGCAATGGCGACAATCCAAGCGCGCCTCGCAGCGACCTATCGTTCACTGCTTAGACGGCGACCTCACGTATATATGCTCCCTGCGATTCGCACTGCAAAGCTCGCCCCTTATGAAAAAGTAGATGAGTTTATAAAAGACCTCACAATTGTGAAAGATGCTTTAGTCTTCCACGGTTTAAAACCATTGGCTCAAGGGCGATTAGGCAAACTATTATACGCCGCACGTGTGTTTGAATGGACACTCGCACCACTTGATGTTCGTCAAAACTCAAACGTACACGAAAGCGTTGTAGCGGAACTTTTTGCAGAAGTAGGAATCGATAATTACACTGATTTAGACGAGAAATCACGAATCGAGCTATTACTCAAAGAAATTTCTTCGGCACGCCCTCTAATTTCGCGTAACGCAAAATATTCTGACGAAACTGAAAAAGAATTAGCGATTTTTGATGCGGTACGCACAGCACACGTTCGTTATGGAACAGGTTGTATACGAACGTCAATTATATCTATGACACACGGAATTTCTGACTTGTTGGAACTCGCATTATTGCTCAAAGAAGCGAACATCTTACGCATCAAAGAAGAAGAGCTTGATTTAAACTTAGTCCCTCTATTTGAAACAATCGGTGACTTGCGTAACAGCCCACGAATTATGGATGAACTGTTATCGCTACCTCTATACCGCCGTCTACTCGAAAAACGCGGAAACGTGCAAGAAGTACAAATCGGGTATTCCGACAGTAATAAAGATGGTGGATACGTCACCTCTCGTTTTGAACTATATCGTGGTGTTACCGCTTTAGTAGAAGTCTTCAAAAAACATGGCGTTAAGCTGAGGATTTTCCATGGTTGTGGAGGAGCAGCTGGACGTGGTGGCGGACCGAGCTATCAAGCGATTGTATCACAACCTCAAGGTGCAGTTGAAGGTGAAATTCGTCTAACCGAACAAGGTGAGGTCATCGCCGCAAAATACAATAATCCTGATAGCGGAAGACGACATTTAGAAGTATTTGTAGCTGCAACTCTTGCTGCGACTGCAAAATCAGCGAACGCAAAAAAGACAGACGTTGATTTTATGGACACTTTCAGTAAACTTTCTGATTTTGCGTTTGACGCATATCAAGATTTAGTATACCGCACAGATGGGTTTGAGGATTATTTCTGGCAATCAACCGTTATAACCGAAATCGCATCTTTGAATATAGGCTCACGCCCAGCATCAAGGAAAAAGAGTACAAAAATCCAAGATTTGCGTGCAATTCCATGGGGATTTTCATGGGCACAGTGTAGAGTAATGCTACCAGGCTGGTACGGATTCGGAAGTGCAGTCCAAAAGCTATTTGAAACGATTGGTGAAGAAAAAGCACTCAGCGAATTACGCAAAATGTACAAAGAGCTACCAGTATTCACTACTTTATTGTCTAACATGGAGATGGTATTGGCTAAAGCGAACATGAACATTGCAAAACAATACGCTGCATTGGTGGAAAACGAAGAAGTCAGGAATTCGATTTTCTCACGCATTAAAGCTGAGTATGAATTATCAGTAAAAAACATCCTAATTGTCACTGAACAGGAGTCTTTACTGGAACGTAATGTCGTATTACGCCAAGTAATCGAAGACCGCTTACCTTCACTCGACCCACTTAATCATCTACAAGTAGAGATGTTACGCCGTTATCGTGATGGCTCTGATGCGGATATGTGCGAAACAATTCGTAAAGGCGTTCATACATCAATTAACGCCGTTGCTTCTATGCTTCGTAATAGTGGATAATATAGTCGATTAATTAAAGAACTTAAAAACTATATATAAACTCTCAAAACAATAAATGCTCTTCAAGATTATTAAGTCTTGAAGAGCATTTATTGTTTTCCGTAACTCGAATAGAAAAAACAGCGTAACCCACAAACGGTCACGCTGTTTTTGTGTAATTAAAACCAATTATACTACAATATAATTAATCATCTGTACCAGTATAAGCATCTGCGTCTGCATCAGCGTCTGCGTCTGCATCAGCGTCACCAGATTCAGCGTCAGCATCAGCGTCTGCGTCAGCATCAGCGTCTGCATCTGCATCGCCAGATTCAGCGTCTGCGTCTACATCAGCGTCTACATCTGCATCGCCAGATTCAGCGTCTACATCTGCATCGCCAGATTCAGCGTCTACATCTGCATCACCAGATTCAGCGTCTGCGTCTACATCTACATCACCAGATTCAGCGTCTGCGTCTACATCTGCATCACCAGATTCAGCGTCTACATCTGCATCACCAGATTCGGTTTCTTCACCTGATTCAGTTTCTTCGCCTGATTCAGTTTCTTCGCCTGATTCAGTTTCTTCGCCTGATTCAGTTTCTTCGCCTGATTCGGTTTCTTCGCCTGATTCAGTTTCTTCGCCTGATTCAGTTTCTTCGCCTGATTCAGTTTCTTCGCCTGATTCAGTTTCAGCATCTGCATCAGCGTCTGGCTCTACAGGTTCTTCTTCAAGTTCGACTACCAACTCACCAAGTTCAACTTCGATTGGAAGGTCAACAAGGTAACGTAAAACTATCAACGCATCACGAATTGTAACTTCGTCGTTTTCAACAGAATCTTCGCTGATTTGTGCTGCTCTACGAGCGAGTTCATAATCCCATTCTTCTTCATCATCTTCAAGTCTTTGAGAGTTTTCAGCATCCATAAGAGTTGTAAGGTCAACAAGGTAACGTAGAATTTGAAGTGCGTCACCAATATTAATGTCGCCTGAGTTATTAATGTCACCAAGAAGTCTTCCTTCAATTGGAGCTGTTTCAGTAGCTTCGTTGTTAGCGAATGCGTTCATTGGAAATCTTCCAGCGAGTAGTGCACAAGCAACCGCAATTGCGATAATTTTTTGCTTTCTTTTTTGTGTTGTTTTTTTCATAGTAATTTACTCCTTCATCATGTAAAAAAATTATTTATAGAATTATTTATAACACCACTACAGTTAGATTTTATAGCGACATTAAACATAGTTTGTCCGAATTCATATCTTTCCAACTGAAACAACTTATAACTGAAAAACACTCATTCGGGGGTTCACACAAAATCTTGTGCGTTCACATACGAAGTCACACAACATACTAAAAAAGTTTCAAACTTTTAATTGGTGTATTCTGGTAAGCCAACACAACATTCTGTACGTCCATATACGCAGTCACACAGCTTTTTGAAAAAGTTTCATAAATTTTCTGAATTTTTCAAAAAAAATCAAAGTTTTTTAAAAAATTTGATTAGGCATAACTTACGAAATAACAAGGGGCGGACATAAGACAATCTTCTCTGAAAGCGGTATGACCGAACAGTCATACCGCTTTTGTCTACTCTTACAACTTTCTTTTCTTTTTGCGTCGGCGATTTCTCGCACGTTTTGCTTTTTCGAGTTCGTCTTCATCCTCAACCATTTCATCAGTCAGGTCGGTGAACAAAATTCCGTTCAAATGGTCAATTTCGTGACAAATGGCAATCGCAAACACACCGTCAGCATCAGTAGTGAACTCCTTACCGTAACGGTTTAATGCTTTTACTTTGATTTTATCGGGGCGTTCAACATATCCCCATTCTCCAGGTGATGAAAGACAACCTTCGATTTCGCGTTGTTTGCCTTTCATTGATGTAATGACTGGGTTCACAAATTCATGTATTATTGAATCGTCATCTTCAATCACAATTACACGTCTCAAAATCCCAACTTGTGGTGCAGCTAAACCCACTCCACCAAAACGCTCGACGGTTTCGCGCATATCATCCATAAGAACCCACAACTTATCGTCAAAAATTTCAACATCACGACTCTTCTTCCTAAGCCCCGCTTCTCCGAACATAACTACTCGCCTTGTTGCCATATTTTAATCTTAACCCATTCCCTTTCAGTCAATTATGTTCAGTATAACATATTTGTATGAGATTGTCAACAAAAATTTCAAAAAAACTTGTTAGAGCCTTGTTAAAAGTCAAGACATAGGTAACGGCGACGTTAAATATCGCATAGTCTTCGTGTAGAACCGCAACCTGAAATCGCATGAACTCCCATTCTCTATGTTTGATTTTATTTAAGTGTTCGTTTGTCCACACCCTCAAAAAGTTCCCTCTTGACAATTTGTGATTTGTGTGATATACTTGTTTCCTAACAAGTATACGATAAAGAGAGGTTATAAATATGGGTGATGCGATAAATTTCAAAAGTGCTCCTATGGGATTTAATAAAAGTGAGGTGAACACTTATATTAAAGAATTGCAAGAAAAAATCGAACAGCTCGAAAATAAACTTGAAAATCCACCAGTAGATATGGAAGCTGTTTCAATTGAATCAAAACCTGAGGCTGTTCATGAATTTACAGAACTCAACCAAAAACTCGCTACTTTACGTTCAAAAAATGCCGAACTTGAGAATAAAATCGAAGTTCTTGAAAACAGCGAAAACGAAAAGGCTAATAACGATTCTGCACCTTCTACATTGAGTATGGCTGATGGCGAAAAAATAATTTATGAGTTAAAAGACGGCAAAAAAAAGCTCGACGAATATTATAACACCCTTACTGACATTTTCAACAAAGCAATCACAACATTGTCTAAAGAAGTAATCGTACCACTTGGTAGTGACACTGAAACCGTGGCAATTCCACCAATTTCGGCGACTGTGAAAAAAGGTGAAACAATTACGTCTTTTGATGATTTTATGGTTTCTTCAAACAATTCGGGTGCAGATGAGCTTAGTGCTTTTGCTGACTTCTCGATTGATGGAATTGGTGATGATGAAAATTCCACACCGCTTCAAAACCAGCCAGAAGTTGGTGTTGCTGACGATTTCATGGGATTTGCGTTCACCCCCGAAATGCCAACCGAAGTGGCAGATTTTATGGCAGAATTAGCACCTGCACCCGCTTCTGGAAACGCAGTGAACGAGTTCAAAAAAGCAGCTGATGAGCCGACTTTTGCTACAATTGATGACGCACTAAACGCCGCTGCAAACTTGTCTACAACTGGGACTTATGCCCCGCCAGCAGCTCCTTCTGTCGATGATGTGTTTAATCAATTCTCGAATTTCTCTCTCGATTCCACAAGTGGCGAAAATGCTACTAATACCGCTGATGTTTCGACTACAAACCCTGATGATGCACTTAGTGCATTTACCGATTTCGCAATTGATGGCAATGATTTAAATTCAGATGATGATGCACTAAACGCATTCACGGATTTTACAGTTGGTAATGATGATTCTATACTTTTAAATCCTGCCGATTCTAACGATATTTCTACCGATATTGGCGATTTTGAATCCTTTATGCTGCACTCAGCTGAAGAAAACAAAGTCGGTGGCGAGAATTTATGATTTATGCAAATCATACAAATCAAGTATGATTACAAGGTGATTTTTGTGCGAAACGCCGAAAATTACATTTTGTCTTGACATTCGTTGAATTTCATGATATAATAATCATTAAAGTAAATTGTCTTCCTTATGGCATTCTTGATGTTCGGTAACACCTCAGGGCAAGCCCTGCACCCCTCTCGGTTCTCTCGAGATAACCGATGCAGAGCGTCGAGGTATTACACCCGAACTTTCAATAAAGTATCTTAGAGGAAGATAGTACTGACATTATGACCAGTAGCTTAAGAAGAGCGTTGTTTAATGGAGTTCAAGGAGTTCGGAGATTCCGATAGTGTTCGCAGGTGAATTTTTGGCTAAGTTTAAGTGAGTTCAGTTGAATTGATAAAAAACTTATGCAAGAAAATTTTAGCGATGGTATCCTACTTCCATGCAAAGGTGACGGTGTGAATCCGTCCAAGGTCGCAAAATAAAAACCCAAAAGAAGGAAGAGGTATACCATGTTTGAAGACAGAACCCTACAATGCAGAGACTGTGGCGCAGATTTTGTGTTTACAGCAGGAGAACAAGAATTTTTCAAAGAGAAAGAATTCACTAACGACCCACAACGTTGTAAAGCGTGTCGTGATGCGAAAAGAAACTCAATGAGAAACAGAGAACCATTCATCGCAACTTGCGCTGAATGTGGAGGCGAAGCTCGCCTTCCGTTCAAACCACGTGATGAAAGACCAGTTTACTGTAGTGAATGTTTCGCTAACAAACAATAAATTTAGTCCAAATAGTCTATTTCAGATAAATAGATGACGGGTTATACAAAAAAATTGGTTAAAAAGACTGCAACAAAGGCATTTATGCCATGTTGTGGTCTTTTACTTTTGGGAGCTTATGGACAACTCAAAAAAAAACCTGCTACCTCATAACCTAAAAAAGCCTTGACTTTTGACTTCAACTGCGGTATAATAGTTAAATAAGAGTTCCACCATGGAAAGATTTATTGAAAGTTCGGGTGTAATACCCCAACGCTCTGCGTTGGTTCTCTCGAGCTTTGCTCAGAGGGGTGCAAGAGCGACACGGTCAAGTAGGCAACTCTCGCTTTACAAAGCCTGCTCTTCGTGAGCTTTACCCTGCGGTGTTACCGAACATTTCTCGCAATCAGAACTCGACAAAAGAAAGGGAGGACTATTATGACAATGCCAGAAAAGCTCGAGATTTTAATTCGTCGTAAAGGCATATCTAAAACAGATTTAGCCTCACTTGCAGGAATCACTTATCGTGCTTTGGCGAATTATCTTTCAGGTGGGCGTAATCCTCGTAAAAGCATACTCGAAAAACTTGCTGAACTTCTTGATACCACGCCAGAATTTTTACAAGACCAAAATCGCTCACTGATTCTTTCAAGTGAGGAACGATTCACTTGTAATGCAGAATCACCAGAAGCGGCGATTGATGCAGCACTTTCTTTGTTAGACCACTGTAAACGTATATTCAGGAACTGTGCTGACGAAAATGCGTTGAGCGTTCGCGACAAACAAGCTCTGTTCTCGTGTATGTCCGAAATCTATTTTTCGCAAAAAGAAAATAATTCAGAGGTTAAATCTGATGCTACTTGATGAAGAAAATATGCAAAAAGCACTTATTCTTGCGGAAAAAGCCTATTTTCTCGGAGAAGCTCCGATTGGGGCGATTGTGGTTGATTCTGACGGAAAAATGATTGCAGAAGCGTATAATCAACGTGAATCAAAACAGTCACCCACTGCTCATGCGGAAATCATCGCAATCGAAAAAGCCGCCACATTCCTTAAAACATGGCGACTTGATGATTGTACACTTTACGTAACACTCGAGCCTTGTTTGATGTGTGCGGGTGCGATTATACAGGCTCGACTAAAACGAGTGGTATTTGGTGCATTCGCTGAAAAAACTGGTGCGTTAAGTTCAGTCGAAAACGTGTACGAACTTGGATTTGGCTACTCACCACGCGTTAAGAGCGGAGTTCTTGAAGACCGTTGTAGAGCTTTGATGAACCGTTTCGGCAACGCTTTGAGAGCTTGCGATAATTCTTAGTGATTTTGCGACCATCAACCGAAATAGCGTTAGCAAAGATTTCTGAAAGAGCAGTTGCAATAACCATTCCAGCGATAAAAGTGACAGATTTAACTAAAGTATTCGTAAACATAACTTTCCCTCCTGCATTATAGCCTATAGTGTTACTCCGCAACGAAAGTTTTAACACTCACGGCAAAGCCGCTCGTGACTTTCGTTGCTCAAAATGCCCCTGTTTCTCGTTTGCCTACGGCAAACAACCGAAACGGCTGGGCAGATATTAATTCACAAAAATGTCAAGACATTTGTTGCGAATTAATAGTATGAGGATAGTATTTCCCTAAATAGACCTAAAAATACACTGGAACTTAAATAAACAAATGAATAAATATAAACGGCTCGCATCTAATACTTTAATACTTGCCGCGGGACAATTTAGCTCGCGGTTCTTAGTTATAATTATGATGCGATTTTACACTGGGATGCTCAGCACCGATGGTTACGGAACAGTAGGGCTGATTATCGACAGTTGTGTAATTTTAATGGCAGTTGTCACCATTTCAATTAACGAATCAATTATTAGATTCGGATTAGATGATAAATACGACAAGTCGCAGGTGTTTTCAATCGGGCTCACTACTGTTTTGAGTGGGCTTGCAATTTTTGCTTTGTTTGCACCACTCCTAAATAGAATCGAAATGTTCGAGGGATATGCAGCTTGGATTTATTTCTATGTGTTCGTTGGAAGTATAAAAAGCTGTTGTTCATTATTTGTGCGTTCGGCAGGATTTATTCGTTTGTTTGCGATTGACGGGCTTTTTACTACCATTATGAATATCTCATTTAACCTCCTGTTCATGTGGGGGTTAGATATGGGTGTGAGGGGTTTCTTGTTATCGGTAATTTTAGCTGATATAGCCTCAATCATCTTTGTTTCGAGCGCTGCTAATCTAAAGAAATATCTGCGAATTTTTGGGTTACAAAGGCATTTGAGGGGGTCAATGTATCGCTTTTGTTTGCCTTTGATTCCGACTGCGGTAATGTGGTGGGTTACTGGAATGTCGGCAGGGTTCTTTATTGAACAAATGCTCGGGATTGACTATACTGGTCTATATAAAGCGGCTTTTCGTTTACCCAACGTGATTGTAATTATATCAGTGATTTTTTCTCAAGCGTGGAATATGTCGGCGATTACCGAAAACAATTCACGCACAGTTGCAAAATTTTATTCTAATGTATTTAATATTTTCCAATCCGCTATTTATATTATGGCAGCAGGATTACTCTTAACAATACGATTTATATTACAGATTATGACTTCTGCCGAATTTAGCCAAGCGTACCGGATTTCAGCAATTTTGATTATAGCAGTGGTATTCACTTGTTTTTCAACTTTTACTGGAAGTGTTTATATGGCATCAAAAAAATCAATGCGTTCATTAGTTACTGCATTATCTGGTGCGATTTTGAACGTTATTCTAAACTTCACACTAATTCCGATTTGGGGACTATACGGTGCGGCAATTTCAATTCTTGTAAGCTATATGGTGATTTTTGTAATTAGAGCAGTTGATACAAAAAAAATCGTGCGTATGAACTTAAAAACACCTAAGATTATTGTTAATTCTGTAATTTTACTTGCAATGACTGTTGTTGTAATCGGTGTTCAAGATACGTTTGCTTATTACATCAGTTTGGGGGCATTGTTTTTACTTTCGCTTGTAATCAATTTTGGTTCAGCACTTGGAGTTGTAAGAATTATTCGTGAAAAGCGCGGACAAGAATAGTTAGCAACGCTTGACAAATTTTTGATTTTGTGGTATAATAGCAAAACAAGAGCAGAATGTTCGGTAACACCGCAGGGCAAGCCCTGCTCCCCTCTCGCTTCGCGCGTGAGAACCGACGCAGAGCGTCGGGGTATTACACCCGAACTTTCAATAAAGACGGAGCTATGCTTCGGCTTTGTTTTGCTTGACGAATCTTAAAATTTATGGTATAATTAAGTAAAGTTAGGGCAAATTTAGTGTTAATGGAGTAAAACATCATATATGATAGATAAACTAAAGCTCGCTGAAAAGCGATATATAGAAATCGAAGGACAGCTCTCTGACCCAGAAATCACTGATGAACAAAAAAAATACCGTGATTGTATGCGTGAGTATAAAGGGCTAACTCCGCTGATAGAAAAATATAGAGAATATGCCAAGGCAGGGGAAGCGTTTAATGAAGCTAAAGAATTACTCGCAGAGTCGGGATTAGATTCTGAATTTCGTGAGATGGCACAGCTCCAACTTGACGAAAATCGTGGTATTATTGAAACTTGTGAAGAAGAACTAAAGCTCCTACTCCTTCCGCGTGACCCTGATGATGATAGGAACGTAATTATCGAAATTCGTGGCGGTGCTGGTGGAGATGAAGCTGCATTGTTTGTTAATTCGCTTTATCGAATGTATTCGATGTTTGCCACACTAAAAAGCTGGAAAATCGAAGTCAACAACTCAAGCCCCACTGAACTTGGCGGATACAAAGAAATCGCATTTTCAGTAGTAGGCGAAGGTGCGTACGCCAAACTCAAATACGAAAGTGGCGTGCATAGAGTTCAGCGTGTCCCTGAAACTGAAGCACAGGGGCGTATTCATACTTCAACAGTAACTGTAGCAGTTCTCCCCGAAGTCGAAGAAGTCGACGTTGAAATCAACCCTGCGGATTTAGAAATTCAAACTTTTAGGGCATCTGGAGCTGGCGGACAACACATCAACAAAACTGAATCCGCAATCAGGATTATTCACAAACCATCTGGCGTTGTGGTAGAATGTCAAGAAGAACGCTCACAGCACAAAAATAAAGACAAGGCTCTTAAAATGCTTTATAGCAAACTGTACGAAGCCAAAATTACCGAACAAAACGATAAAATCGCACAAGAACGTAAAATCCAGGTAGGAAGTGGCGACCGTTCTGAGCGAATTCGCACCTACAATTTCCCACAAGGCAGAGTCACCGACCACAGAATCGGTCTCACGCTGTACAAGCTCGAACAAGTCATGAACGGTGATTGTGACGAAGTTTTTGATGCACTCGCAGTAGCCGACAAAGCAGCAAAGCTGACCGCAAATAGCGATGGTGAATCATGAAAAGCATAATCAGCACAAATTTAGACAAAGCAGTCGAACTTTTGCAAGCGTGTGAAATCGTTGCGTTACCGACTGAAACTGTTTACGGGCTCGCAGGGAACGCCCTTTCAAAAGATGCAATTAGTAAGATTTATGTCGCTAAAAATCGTCCGCAGGATAATCCACTAATCGTTCATGTCAGCGACATCGAAATGGCAAGAAAACTCGGACTAAAAGTTCACCCTTTAGCTGAACAATTAGCTCATGAATTTTGGCCAGGTCCTTTAACTATGGTCTTACAAAAATCAGATGATTGCAAACTCCCTCCTGAAATCAGTTGCGGTCTTGAGTCGGTAGGAGTACGTGTTCCGAATAGCTCAGTTATGCTTGAAATCATCAAAACTTCAAATTTACCATTGGCTGCCCCATCAGCGAATTTGTCTGGAGTCCCAAGTCCGACGACTGCCGCTCACGTATACGTTGACCTGCATGACAAAATCCCCCTAATTATAGACGGTGGTGCTTGCCAAATTGGAATTGAAAGCACAGTTGTTATGTTTGAAAATGATAATCATGTCAATAATAAAAGCGAGAACACAATCATAATTTTACGACCAGGTGCTGTCACACCTGAAATGTTATCGGCTTTTGGTGAGGTTGTACTCTCCGATAACGAAAGCCCTCTAAGCCCAGGTACTCGGTATAAACACTATTCGCCAAAAGCAAAAGTAATCGCAGTTGAAGGTAAAGTTACAGGATTAGGTGAGCATATAATCGAAACCCCAGACAGCCAAACTTTGTTCGCAAAGTTAAGGACACTCGACGAATTAGGAGCAAAAACAATCTATATTCAGCTACCTAAATCTGATGGAATCGGCTTAGCACTTCGCAATCGCATTATCAGAGCGGCAGAATTTGAGGTTCTCAAATTATGAGTACAATAATAGGTCTAACTGGAATGTCGGGGTCTGGGAAAAGTACAGCCTCAAAAATCTTATCAGACATCAGCAAATGTATTGTAGACTGTGATACGTTAGCAAGAAAAGTGATTACACAACCACCTTGTATTGATGAAGTTCGAGCGGTGTTCCCGCAAATTTTTAACGAAAACGGCGTGTTCGACCGTATTAAAGCAAGGAAACATCTGTTCTCTGACAAAGCAGAGATTGAGCGTTATCAAGAAATCGTTTTTCCTTACGTAATGTATGCGATTTTACGTGAAATTTCTACTAACGATTCGACACTTCCGATTGTACTTGATGCCCCGACTCTGTTTGAAAGCGGTGCTAATAACTTGTGTTCAATTATTATAGCAATAATCGCCGATGAATCAACCTGCATTTCGCGCATTACTGAGCGTGATAAAATCAGCGTTGAAGATGCTAAAATGCGACTGAACAATCAGCCGCACGCTGATTTCTATCGCAAAAATTGTGACTATGTAATAACAAATAACGGCAAACTTGACGATTTTCTTAAAGATTGCAAAAAAATCGCAAAAATCATATAATTGTCTCAAATAAAGGAGAAATAACGTGGCTAAAAAAGAAAACAGTGTTGTAAAAGAATTAGAAAAAGAACTATTATACAAAAGAAAAAATGTTTGTAAAACGATGAGTACAAAAGAAATACAAAAAGCAGATGACTTTTGTGAAGATTACAAAACTTTTTTGGACGAAGGCAAAACCGAAAGAAAAGCTTGCGACAAAATCGTAGAAATGGCAAAATCAGCTGGATTTGTTCAGTTTGAAACTGGTAAAAAGTATTCAAACGGGGATAAACTGTACGCTATTAACCGAGATAAAGCAGTTACTCTTTGTGTAATCGGCGAAAAACCAATTGTGGATGGTCTCAATTTAATAGCATCACACATAGATTCGCCACGCCTTGACTTAAAGCAAAACCCTCTATACGAAGATAACGGGCTTGTGTATTTTAAGACGCATTATTACGGCGGAATCAAAAAATATCAGTGGCCTGCAATTCCGCTTGCTTTGCACGGAGTTGTCGTCAAAGCCGATGGAAGCATAGTAAAAGTAACCATCGGTGAAGATGACTGTGACCCTGTGTTCACAGTGACCGATTTGCTCCCGCATTTAGCTGATGCACAGTACAAACGCCCGTCAAAAGATTTGATTAAAGGCGAAGAGCTAAATATTCTAATCGGTTCACGCCCATTTAAGGCTGATGAGGAGAGCGGGACTGCTAAGCTCGCAATTATGAAACTGCTTCATGATAAATACGGCATTACCGAACGTGACTTTACTACAGCTGAACTTGAGGCTGTTCCAGCGTTCAAATCACGTGATGTAGGGTTTGACCGTTCGATAATCTGCGGGTACGGGCAGGATGATAGGGTGTGTGCGTATACGTCACTCATGGCGATTCTTGGCATTGCACAAGAAAAAACACCTGCTCAAACCGCACTTTGTGTATTCGCTGATAAAGAAGAAATCGGTAGTTATGGAAATACTGGGCTTGGTTCAAACTATCTTGAATATTTTATTATGGACTTAGTTGCAGCGTGTAGTGATTGTAACAATACTGATTTTTCGCAAAATGCAAGGCGATGTTTTGAGAACTCAAAATGCCTATCAGCCGATGTTTGTGCCGCTTTAGACCCGACTTTTCCAGACGTGGTAGAAAAAAACAACTGCGGTTTTATAAACCATGGTACAGTAATCGGCAAATATTTTGGTTCAAGAGGAAAGTCGGGCACTAATGATGCGAGTGCAGAATATCTCGCAAAAATCCGCAAATTATATGACGATGCAGGGGTTGTATGGCAGACTGGCGAACTCGGCAAAGTCGATGCAGGTGGTGGCGGAACAGTTGCTATGTATGTCGCACGAATGAATATTGATACAGTAGATGTAGGTGTTCCAGTACTCTCAATGCATTCTCCTATGGAACTTACCTCAAAAGCCGATGTGTATATGGCATATCGTGGGTTTAAGGCTTTTTATGTGGATGAGTGATTGACTCCTATTTAATAGAGATAACTGGGTCGGCAAGTCACCCATTCTAATACGGATTTTCCCCTGCTAAGCAAAAAATCCGTTTATGAGATTCACTCATAAACGGATTTTTCTATGCTCGAACCTCACCATAAATTTTTGTTTCTCATTTATAGTCGGTTAAATCGAGAATGGGCGAAGGATTTTCGAGGATATTTTTCGTCAGACAAGGCGAAAATTTAGCGAATATCCGTTGATATTTAAGAAATTTTCAACGCAGTATGGCGGAAAATAGACCGACAAGACAAGCCTATTCTTGATTTAATCGACTATAGTTAAACGACTATATATCAGACCCCAGTGATATTTTCATCAAAAATTATTGACATAATAAAAAATTTGTGATATAATATAGAAAGAGCAATTCTAATTATATTATAAAAATAAAAAGGAAAAAATTAAAATTATGGCAAAAATCTTATTTACATCCGAAAGTGTTACTGAGGGGCATCCAGATAAAATCTGCGACCAAATTTCTGATGCGGTTTTGGACGCACTCCTCGAGCAAGACCCTATGTCACGTGTAGCGTGCGAAACCTGTACTACTACAGGGATGGTACTTGTAATGGGCGAAATCACAACCAAAGCATACGCCGATATTCCGAGTATCGTTCGTGGTGTAGTAAAAGAAATCGGATATGATTCAGCAGCATTTGGGTTTGATTACAATACCTGTGCTGTACTGACATCTATTGACGAGCAATCACCAGACATAGCTCAAGGCGTAAATAACTCGTTTGACGATTCAAACGATACTGGTGCGGGTGACCAAGGAATGATGTTCGGATACGCCTGCAATGAAACTCCAGAACTTATGCCTATGCCGATTTCGCTTGCACACAAACTGTCGGCAAAACTTACCGAAGTTCGTAAAAATGGCGAGATTTCATGCCTTTTGCCAGACGGAAAATCACAGGTAACAGTCGAGTATGTAGACGGAAAACCAGTGCGAGTTGATGCGGTTGTAGTTTCATCGCAACATAAAGAAGGTGCGAGTTTAGAACAAATTCGTAAAGACGTAGTCGAAAAAGTAATCAAACCAATTATCCCTGCCGAACTTCTTGACGCTGATACTAAATATTACGTCAATCCGACTGGGAGATTCGTGGTAGGTGGTCCACAGGGTGACTCTGGACTTACTGGGCGAAAAATTATCGTTGATACTTATGGTGGATACTCTCGCCATGGTGGTGGTGCATTTTCAGGGAAAGACCCTACTAAAGTCGACCGTAGTGCGGCATATGCGTCGCGTTATGTTGCCAAAAACATCATCGCTGCTGGACTTGCGGAAAAGTGTGAAGTTCAAGTTGCATACGCAATCGGAGTAGCAAAACCTGTGTCTGTCTTGGTTGACACTTTCGGAACTGGTAAGTACTCTGACGAGCAAATCGCTAATGCTGTAAACAAAGTGTTCGATTTAAGACCAGCAGCAATTATCGAAACGCTTGATTTGCGTAAACCAATTTACTCAAAACTTGCAGCTTATGGACATATGGGGCGTGAAGATTTGAACGTATCATGGGAGAAGACCGACAAAGTCGACGAATTAAAAAAAGTGATTGGATAAATCCAACCACAAAAAAACTAACCCTCACTCTTGCTAGCAAGAGTGAGGGTTAGTTTTTTTGTGGCAATACAGAGCAACTTCGGTGTACTATATGCCTTAATTTACTAATAAATGTTAAAATATCATAGACACCAATCGCACGGTAAAGGCAAACCACGTGCGGCCCTATCGGCACACTCACACCAACCATCCCACGGCGGAGCTACTGGTGAAATCCCAGTCATTCCACCAAGCCCGATTGCACTTTGAATCAAATCACCGAGGATTCCACCAGATAAGATGCTTTCAAAATCAACATCAGCCCAATCGACAATGTCGATAAAATCTGAACTTGAAGGCGTCGGCACAGTCACGTTAGAAGTTTCAAGAACTAAGTTGATTTCGACCATTCCCTCAATATCAAAAGAAAGCTCAAATCCATCATCTGACGGCAGATAGTTACCACTCAGCTCTTGCCTTCCGACAAAACCACCAGCATCAAAAGCGATTGTAAAATTACCATTTGAGCTGTTCCAGTTGACTTCAAAATAAGTACGCCCATCAACTATGAGTTCGTGGCGACCTCTGTCAAGATTTACACGCCATTCTATATAGCCTTCAATTTCATCATTAGTATACGCACGAACCGTCCATGAATCATCAGCACTTGCCCCGAAGTTTGCGACTATACTATAAACATCAAATTCGTCTTCTGACTCGACTTCAGCACTAATTTGAACCAATCTATTACCTCTACCAATATAGAAAGCGAGTTCTATATTAAAGTCTGGTACTAAATCAAAGTCAGCAAGTGCGTCTTCAACAAGGTGGCGCATCATTTCGTCCCACATATCAACAAAATCAAAATCAGAAGCCCAGCTCATGCTGTTGTTTAAAACCTCGTCATTTTCGAGCATTTCGAGCAAGTCTTCAAACAAAGCGAGAACTGCTGCATTATTGAAAGTGTATGCAATACGACGAGTGCTTATATTTCCTACTTCAACGCCATTTTGTGACGAATTATTCGCTTTTAGAATATGTTTTTCGATTAGTCGGTCATACGGTTCAATCCACGCCTCAATATCGACTGGGTTATTTATGCTTTCTTGAACATAATTCATCATATCAACAATCATGTCGATTACATCTAAATCAAGTCCCAACGCATCACCGAACGAGTTCATTCCGTTTTCAAAAGTGTCATATTTGAACCCAAAATAATCACGACCGAGTAAAGAACTCCCAAAAACCATTCCATCACGGTTTGAATAAACCGAAGCATCAACTCTCATCCCCATAGCTCTTACATCCACAATAAAAGCAGATTCTTGCCTATTTGGAACTAAATAAGTTCTAATACTGCCATTTACATCGCCCATTATTCCCGTAAGGTCTCTCGCTTCCATTTCAAACATCATATCATTTTCGAGCGATTCCATCAACATAAGAAACGCACCAAAAGGTGAACTTTCGAGTCTTTGAGCAACCTCACCCTCGAAATTATTCATAGCACGCTGAACTTGAAGGTCGTTTCCGAAAAAAAGTTGTACACAAACAACTGCAATAATCGCAATAGCCGCAACTCCTCCTACACAAGCGAAGATAAGTTTTTTAGTCCTGCTTTTTGGAGCCGAAGTGAGAACAGTCATCTCTGTAGGGGCGGCGGTGTTTATGTTGATTCCACTAAATCCCACATCAGACTGTGGTTGGCTTGCATCAGGCACTGGAAACTCTCCAGACTGCACCTGCATAGGTTGTGTTGGTTGAACTGGTTGCTGGAACTGCTGTTGAACTTGCATTTCAGGCTGAACTGGTTGATGCTGAATCGGTGCAACGCCTACTTCAGGCATAGCACCCACTTCAGGTACAGTTGTTTCAAATCTTTGATTTTTACATTTGCCACAAACTTGGCTACCTACCTCAAAGCTTGAGCCACAATTTTCACAAAACATAATGTATTCTCCTTTTATTAAAACTGATTTACTATATTATACTGTCGTTCAATAACTATGTATGGCAATCCCGCAACACAGGATTGCCACTTAGAGTATTTGCCTTTATTTAGCATTCTGTACAAGTTTTTCAAGTGTCACTTTAGAATCCTGATATTTAGTATGAAGAATTTTATGAGCTTTGTCATGACCTAAATCTTCGTATGATTTTAGCTCTGCATTTTCGCACGATACACAAGCAGAACTTGATTTGTCACAACTGCCGAGCCCTTCAGTACGATTAGCAGCAGCATTGTCAGTAACCGGAGCAATCGGTTGACCGCCACCATTCACGCATCCACCAGCACACGCCATAACTTCGATTAAGTCATAATGAACTTCACCAGCTTTAATGCTATCAACTAACTTTTTCGCATTTGCCAAACCGCTAACTGCCGCTAATTTTAAGGTGTTTCCGCCAGTAGAGATTTCCGATACTTTTACGCCATCTTTGCTATCTGAAAGTGCTTTAACTGATTTCGCACCGCCTTTATTTTCGCTTTCTGCGATGTAACGTAGCACAGCCTCACTAACTCCACCAGCTTTACCGAATATAACCGCTCCACCTGAAGCAGAACCATAAGGAGCATCAAAATCTCCACTCTGAAGATTATCGAAATTTTCTGGAGTAATCCCGATTTCTTTCATCATCAAAGCAAGCTCATTAGTGGTGATTACGATGTCAACGTCGCCTTTTAACTCGTCACGAGCGGCTTCGGTTTTTTTGGCGGTACAAGGCATCACCGATACAACCACCAAATTTTCACGTTTGATTCCCATAATTTGTGGGAGTTGCTCTTTACACAATGCACCAAACATCTGTTGCGGTGAACGACAAGAAGAAAGGTTAGGCAAAAGCTCAGGATAATTTTGTTCAGCATACTTCACCCATGCAGAACAACAAGATGTGAACATAGGCTTAGTATTCCCAGCTTTTCTGCGTGCCAAGAATTCGTTGCCTTCTTCGACAACAGTAACGTCAGCGGCGTAACAAGTATCAAACACTTTTGCGAAACCAATTCTACGTAAAGCAGTAATCATAGCACCAGTCGCAACTGTTCCTGAAGGTTTGCCAAAATATTCAGCTAAAGCTACTCTGACAGCAGGTGCTACTTGGACTACAACAGTCTTTTTCTCATCATGGATTACATTCCACACTTCCTCAATGTGATGTTTCGGTGTAAGTGCACCTACAGGACAAATTTTTACACACTGACCGCAAGATACACATCCGTTTTCAAACTCACCGAGCCCTTTTCCGAAACCAGGACCTACTAATGATTTAGCACCTCTGAAAGCAAAGTCAAGCGTTCCAACCGCTTGAACTTCACCACATACACGAACGCAGTTTCCGCAAAGAACACACTTGCTCGGGTCACGAGTAATAGCATCAGACGAGTAATCACGTGGAACTTCACACGGCATTTGCTTAAATCGAACATCAGTCACTCCTAATTGAGTAGCTACACGCTGTAGTTGACAATCGCCACTTTTCGGACAAGTTGTGCATTGTTGGTCATGGCTTGCGAGCATTAGCTCAACAATCATTTTACGCATTTTTCTGATTTGCGGTGAATTAGTTTGAACCACCATACCATCAGCTACTTTAGTCGAACACGCTGGAACCACACCTTTCCAGTTGCCATTTTGAACCTCAACCACGCACATACGGCAAGCACCAAAAATGCTGATTTCAGGGTGATAACAAAAAGTCGGAAGTTCGATTCCAGCTTTTCGGCAGAGTTCTAATATAGTAATGTCTTCGTTAGAGGACATTTCGATTTGGTCAATAATAACTTTCATTCTTCTCTATCCTCCTTATTCTTTTACAATTGCGTCAAATTTACAAGCTGGCATACAAACACCACATTTGACACATTTTTCTTGGTCGATGATAAATGATTCAGGTTTTTTAACTTCACCAGCAATCGCATCAACCGGGCAAGCTCTTTTACAAATAGTACAAGCCTTACATTTTTCAGTGATGATTTTGAACTCAGCAAGAGATTCACAAGCACCAGCTGGACATTTTTTATCATTAACGTGAGCCATAACTTCATCTCTAAAATAGTTCAGAGTAGAAAGAACTGGATTCGGAGCAGTTTTGCCGAGTGCACATAAAGAACCATGTTTAACTGTTTGAGCTAAATCTTCAAGCAAAGTAACAGTTTTTTCGGTTGCACGCCCTTCGCAGATGTCTTCAAGCAGATTTAACATCTGACGAGTACCCTCACGACAAACGGTACATTTTCCACACGATTCGTTTTGAGTAAACTGCATAAAATAATGTGCGATTTTCACCATACAAGTGTTCTGGTTCATAACAACTAGCCCGCCCGAACCTACCATCGCACCTACTTTTGCTAAGTTGTCATAGTCAAGAGGCAAATCCAAATGTTCTGGTGTCAAACAACCGCCAGACGGACCACCGATTTGCACCGCTTTGAAATCACAACCACAAAGGCTACCATCATCATTAGTAACACCACCACCGATTTTTCCGACAATTTCACGCAGTGTGATGTTAAACGGAACTTCGATTAGACCAGTATTTGCCACATGACCTGTGAGTGCAAAAGTTTTAGTTCCTTTAGCGTTTTCAGTTCCGAGTTTTGAGTATTCTTTAGCTCCCATATGGAAAATAATCGGAATAGTTGCCAAAGTTTCAACGTTATTAACAGCAGTAGGGTAGCCAAATAATCCTTTTTCAGCAGGGAAAGGAGGTTTGAGGGTAGGCATACCACGGTCGCCTTCGATTGAACTAATCAGAGCTGATTCCTCACCGCAAACAAATGCACCAGCACCCTCTTTGATTTTAATGTCAAACTTTTTGCCAGAACCAAATATGTTATCACCAAGAATGCCAGCTTCACGTGCTTTTTCGATTGCAAATTTAAGGCGTTTGATTGCAAGTGGATACTCCATTCTAAGATAAACATATCCGTGTTCAGCGTTAATCGCTTGAGCGGCAATTATCATACCTTCGATTACTGCATGAGGGTCTCCCTCAAGTAAACACCTATCCATAAATGCACCTGGGTCACCTTCGTCACCATTACAGATTACATATTTAATGTCGCTTTTATTCTTACGCGTCAAATCCCATTTAAGCCCAGTAGGAAATCCTGCCCCACCACGACCTTTTAACCCAGAATCAAGCATTTCTTGACAGATTTGCTCGTCAGTGAGTTCTTTAACTGCACGGCGTGCTTGAAAATATCCACCGTTGAAAATGTACTCGTCTAAGTCATGAGCGTCAATACTTCCACAAAGTGCAAGCGTCAATCTATTCTGAGAAGCATAGAACGGGATTTTTGCCATCTCATGAATAGGTTTATTATCGTCTTTACAAGCATATAGAAGGCGCTCAATATGTTCGCCACCGATAAGTGTTTTTTCAACAATATCTTCAACATCATCAGCGGTGACTTTTACGTACATAATGCCTTGAGGTTGAAGCGTCACCAAAGGTCCCATTTGACAGAACCCCATGCACCCGCTTTCTACCATTGCATAATCAGCTTTGTTACAAGCCTCATCTTCTTTTTCGAGAACAACCGAAACATCCAGATTGCGTTTAGCAAGGCTCGCACGGAATTGTTCATAAACTTTAAGTGAACCACTTGCTACACAGCCTGTACCTGCACAGATTACAATTCTTGGTTTTTGATTAGCAGCCGATTGTTCAAACCGGTCTTTGCGTTGTTCTAATGTAAGTTGTGTACTCATGCTGCACCCTCCTCTTTTTTGATTTTCTGAATAAGCTCTCTCATCTTATCAACATCAGTTGAGCCGTAAACATCTTCATTTACAAGAACTACTGGAGCTATTCCGCAAGCACCAACACAAGCAACCGCCTGCATGGTAAACAACATATCATCAGAGGTGATCTTGTCACCACCAAGCCCTAATTCTTGTTCCATCATCTTAATGATGTCGCCAGATTTTTTTACGTGACAAGCTGTTCCATCACAAACTTTGATTACGTATTTACCTTTAGGTTCGAGCGTGAAGTGGGCATAAAAAGTCGCCACCCCAAAAACTTTCCCTGGTGTTAACTCAAGTGCCGCCGCCACGTAAATCATAGCTTCTTCGGGTAAGTAAGAGTATTCGTTTTGAATCTCCCCCAAAATTGCGATTAAATCGCTTGTTTTACGCTCAGGATATTTGTCAATAATCCCTTGCACTGCGTCAAGATTTATGGTATTTTCTACAATTTTAGCACACATAAAATCTTACTTCCTCCTTCTTAATAATAGTTTAATTTTTAACTCGCATTCTTGACATATATAGCAATTCTATTGTAAGAGCCTTGACCTACCATTATGTCAATTTTTGCGATAAGTTTAACAAAGTTTAACGAACATTAAGGGGTGGCTTTACCATCCCTTAATGTTGTAAGTCTTTTTCGCACTACTTGGCATTCTTGCCATAATAAGCTTTACGATAGATTTCTTCTAAATCTTTAATTAGTGGGTATCTTGGATTCGCAGTTGTGCATTGGTCTTCAAAAGCACGCTCAGCCAACATAGGAACTTTTGCAAAGAACTCTTTCTCATCTATTCCACAATCTTTGATACAAGTTGGGATATTAAGAGTTTCCATGAGTTCCCAAATCTTCGCAATCAAAGCTTCGATTTGGCTTTCTTGAGTATCGCCACATTTAAGCCCAGAATTACGAGCAATTTGTGCGTAACGATAATCTGCCACAAATTCAGAATATTTCGGGAAAATCGGGAATTTTTCTGGTTTTTGAGCGTTGTACGCAATTACGTGAGGTAAAAGCACAGCGTTTGCACGCCCATGAGGAATGTGGAATTCACCGCCGAGTTTGTGTGCGAGCGAGTGGTTAATTCCTAAAAACGCATTAGTGAACGCCATACCAGCGATACAAGAAGCATTGTGAACTTTTTCACGTGCCAACTCATTAGATGGGTCAGAGTAACTTGATGGCAGATACTTAAATATAAGCTGAATAGCTTTTAACGCAAGTCCGTTAGTAAAATCACTCGCTAGAACAGAAACATAAGTTTCAATTGCGTGAGTGAGTACGTCCATACCAGTATCAGCAACGATTGATTTTGGCATAGTCGCCACAAACTGAGGGTCGATAATCGCCACGTCTGGAGTAAGTTCGTAGTCAGCGAGAGGGTATTTAACGTTACCATTTTCTTTATCAGTAATTACCGAGAACGACGTAACCTCACTACCAGTACCAGAAGTCGTCGGAATAGCTACCATCTCTGCTTTTTTTCCGAGGTTCGGGTATTGGAACGCACGTTTTCTAATATCCAAAAATTTGAGGCGAAGACCGTCAAAATCAGTATCTGGTTGTTCATAGAATAACCACATACCTTTAGCAGCGTCAATCGGAGAACCACCACCAAGTGCGATGATTACATCTGGCTTAAAACGATTCATCATATCCACGCCACGGCGAATCGTTTCTACAGACGGGTCTGGCTCAACGTCAGAGAACACTTCAATATCAACATGCTCACGGCGTTTTTTGAGGTAATAAGTCACCTTATCAACATAACCAAGCTCTTCCATGACTGGGTCAGTCACGATAAACGCACGTGTAATTTTCGGCATATGCTGAAGATATTGTGTAGAACCTTTTTCAAAATAAATTCTTGGCGGAATTTTGAACCATTGCATATTGTTTCTCCTTTGAGCGACGCGTTTTTTATTGATTAAATTGACACTCGATACATTAGAAGTTGTCGAGTTTCGCCCATAAGAGCCACAACCAAGGGTCAAAGAAGGAATATTAGCATTATAAATCGCACCAATCGCACCTTGTGATGATGGTGAATTGATGATTACACGACCAACTTTCATTTCTTGTCCAAAACTTTCGCAGAGTTTTTCATCATCAGAGTGGATTACAGCCGAGTGACCAAGCCCTCCGATTTCGAGCATTTTCTTGGAGTATTCAAAGCCTTGAACTTCGTCTTCAACGATAAAATATGCAAGAACTGGCATAAGTGTTTCGAGCGAGAGTGGATGTTTGATTGACGGTTCTGGCAACTTAGCCAAGAGGATTTTAGTGTTCGGTGGAACTTTGATTCCAGCTTTTTCAGCAATCCAGTTAGCGGTTTGACCTACAGGTTCTGGATTAACGCTCACACGTCCGCTTTCGGGGTCGGTTTTAATTACATAGTTGTGGATTTTTTCGATTTCAGCTTTAGTCAAGAAATGGCAACTATTTTCTTTTAAAATACGCTCAAATTCAGGTGCGATCGCTTTATCAACAATCGCCGCTTGTTCTGAAGCACAAATCATACCGTTATCGAAAGTTTTAGAAATCATAAGGTCGGTACAAGCACGTTGTATATTAACATTCTTATTGATATAACAAGGAACATTACCAGGACCTACTCCAAGTGCTGGTTTACCCGAACTATAAGCAGATTTAACCATTCCCGCACCACCAGTTGCGAGGATTAACGATACACCAGGGTGATTCATAAGACTAGCAGTAGCCTCCATCGAAGGTACTTCAATCCATTGAATGCAGTGTTCAGGCGCTCCGTTAGCGATTGCTACGTCACGAACGATTTTCGCCGATTCAAGCGAGCATTGTTGTGCTGATGGGTGGAACGCAAAAATAATTGGGTTACGAGTCTTCGCACAGATAATCGATTTAAACAAAGTTGTAGAGGTCGGGTTAGTTACAGGAGTTACACCCGCAACTACACCTACAGGTTCAGCTACTTCGATATAACCCTCCATCTCGTTACGCTCGACCACACCTACAGTTTTAAGATGTTTGATACTATGCCAGATATACTCAGTGGAGAAGATGTTTTTGATTACCTTGTCTTCCACAACACCACGTTTAGTTTCCTCAACTGCGAGCTTTGATAGATACATATGCTTATCAAGCCCCGCAAGTGTCATTGCATGGACGACTTTGTCAACGTCTTCTTGTGACATTTTTACATATTCTTGCAACGCTTTTTCTGCATTAGTCACAAGTGATTCGATTTGTGCTGACACTTCTGTGTTTCCAGATTTTTCTGGATTTGCCGGTTTTGCTTTCATGTGAGTTCTTCTCCTAATTAAAATAATATTGACTATATTCTGCTAATCAACCCTGATTGTCTGTTATGATTTTTCTGAAAATTTTGTTTATAAAATGCAAACACAATACATTATAACATATAAAAGCTATATTGTCAACTATATAATTTGCGAAAAACAAACTTTTTTCGCAAATATTCGTTAATTTGTGCACCCATAAACAAAATAAACATACAAAAGTATAACCAAAGCATTAAAACTACTATAGTTGAAAGGCTTCCATACACTTCATCAAAACTCGCAAAATTGTTGACGTATAGTGAAAATAACCATGAAAAAATTAACCAGCCTGCCGAACTAAAAACTGCTCCAACTAATTGCAAACGAAACTTCAGCTTTCTTCTTGGAATAAAGGTATAAGACAACGCAAAAATTACGCTGAGTAGCAAAAATACCACTAGCCATCTAAAAGCCAAAACTATTCCTCCAAGCTCCTGCAATCCTAATCGTTCTGCAAGATTTTGATTTATGCTTTCGCCAAAGACAAGTACTACAAGGGCTACAACAAATATTCCAAGCAGTGCAAGCAAGTAAACAATCGATTTTAGCCTGAGCTTTAGCCAACTTTTCTTTTTAAGATGGGGATTTTCTGGATTTCTAAAAACATCACACTCATAAATACGATTAAGCCCTTGAGCTATTGATAAAATAAACCTAGATGCTGCCCAGAGTGCTGAAATTCCCGCTGTTCCAAGAATTGCAATTGTGGCCTTATTATCTGCGACTTCTTGCATAATCACCCCCACAAATTCGCCAGTGACTGTGTTGATTATATTATCAGACAAAGCATTAGCGATATAACTTTCGAGTGGAGTTTGAGAAATCATCGCCATAAGCAAAAGCATAAATGGAAAGAACGAGGTGATTGCAAAAAAAGCCGCTCCTGATGCGTATGCCCCGACAGAATTTCGCCCGAGTTCGCTCGTAAATGAACGAATTTCTTTTATTGCCCAAGCAATTGGAGTTGGCAAAAAAGACAACTGCTCGACATTTTGGGAATTGTTTGTAACTACATTTTTGACATTTTGGATAAAATTCATTCAATTATTATATCCGTTTTTGTCTAAGATAACCAAAAACATGATTTTTTTTGAGTTTTTACAAAAATAGCTTGACATTTGACATAGTGTAGTATATAATAGAGGTTAATTTTTATTTTTCGGGATTGGTCTTGACTTACGTTCTGGTTAGTTCCGAAATCAGGCAAAAATAAAGTTGTAAGGTGGTTGTAATCAAGCTATGGAACATCTATTTTTCTTAGGATTGGCAGGGGCAATTCTTGCACTTGTGTTTGCGGCGGCGCAAGCAAAGAAAGTTCTCAGTTATTCTGAGGGTGACAAAAAAATGGTAAAAATCGCAGATTCAATCAGACAAGGAGCGGATGCTTATCTTGCACGGCAGTTCAAAACAGTAATCAAGTTTTTTGTTATCGTATTTATTGGGCTTTGTGCATTAGCATTTTTACCTCCTCTCGTATCAGACGCTGAATACGGGCTTGTGAACAGATTTGTCCCGTTCGCTTTTATCAGCGGTGGTTTATTCACTTACTTATCTGGATACATCGGCATGAAAATAGCAACTCGTGCGAATGCTCGTACCACTCAAGCTGCTTCCGAAAGCCTCAACAAAGGGCTGAGAGTATCGTTTTCCGCAGGAAGCGTTATGGGGTTTGTGGTAGTAGGTCTTACTCTACTTGACATTACTGCTTGGTTTTTAGTTCTTAGATTTGTGTTTAACCAAGACCATACAGTAATCGGCGAAACAATGATTAAATTCGGGCTCGGCGTAGCGTTTATGGCGATGTTCGCACGTGTGGGCGGGGGAATCTTCACTAAAGCTGCTGACGTTGGTGCTGATTTAGTGGGTAAAGTCGAAGCTGGAATCCCTGAAGATGACCCTCGTAATCCTGCGGTAATCGCTGATAATGTCGGTGATAACGTTGGTGACGTTGCGGGAATGGGGGCTGACCTTTATGAGGCATACGCTCACGCAATTATCGGAATTTTTGCTCTCGCAGTCGTTGCGGGATATGGATATGGCGGTCTTCTTTTACCGATGTTGATTTGTGTTGTAGGAGTTGTTGCTTCTATAATCGGCTCTTTTGCGGTTCGTACTAAAGAAGATGCGTCACAAAAAAGCCTTCTAAAATCACTTCATAGAGGAACGTGGTTAGCTGCCGCACTCACAATTGTTGCGGCACTCCCTATTACTTATTGGGTTGCGAGTATGGAAGAAGCGATTACTTTCTCAAGAGTATGGGGTATATTCGGTTCGATTGTAATCGGTGCAATAGCAGGTATTGTAATCGCATTTTTCTCAGAACACTACACATCCGACACTGACAAACCTACTCGCGAACTTGCTGAATCAAGCGAAACAGGTTCAGCTACGATTATCATAGGAGGGCTCTCCCTCGGAATGAAATCAGTAGCAGGACCTATTCTAACAGTTGCACTTGGTACACTAATCAGCTATATCATCGCTGGCGGACTAACAGATGTTTATGCTGGTTTATACGGAATAGGAATCGCTGCGGTAGGGCTCGTCGCGACTCTCGGAATCAACTTAGCAACTGATGCTTTTGGTCCTGTTGCAGATAACGCAGGTGGCATAGCTCAAATGGCCGAACTACCTGAAGTAGTTCGCGACCGCACTGACGCACTTGACTCTCTTGGAAACACAACCGCCGCTACTGGTAAAGGTTTTGCGATTGGTGCAACTGCGTTTACAGCACTCGCACTACTAGTATCATACGTAGCGATGGCAAACGATATATTAGCTGAGCGTTCGGCTGCTGCTCAATCAGCCTGCGTTGACCACGCATTCGGTGAAGGCTATCTAGAAACTGGTATCTTCACTGGTTGCACTGAAGATTGTGTGGTAGGTCTTTGTGCAATAGCACCAGATGCTACACTTGATATCGCAATCACAAGCATACCTGTTCTAATCGGGCTATTTATCGGAATTGTAACGGTATTCTTCTTTGCGGCACTAACGATTGAAGCTGTTCACAAAGCGGCACAAAGTGTAGTGCATGAGGTACGTCGCCAATTTAGAGAAATCAAAGGCTTGATGGAAGGTACCGCAGATGCAGATTACGCAACCTGCGTTGACCTTTGCACTAAATCGGCACTCAAAAAAATGGTAGGTCCATCACTTCTCGCAATTGTAGTTCCAATTGTGACCGGTGTATTCCTCGGTGCAGGTGGAGTAGTAGGAATGATGACTGGAATAATCATAACTGGTTTCGCACTCGCAATCTTTATGATGACTTCTGGTGGTGCTTGGGATAACGCAAAAAAATACGTTGAGTCTGGTCATCACGGCGGTAAAGGTGGCGAACAACACAAAGCCGCTGTTGTAGGCGATACAGTAGGCGACCCACTAAAAGACACGGCTGGTCCTTCATTTAACATCTTGATTACACTCTCGTCTTCGGTGGCACTTGTATTCATAGGCGTAACTATGGCTACAGCTTTGATTGAAAGATTGTAATATAAAATACAATAGCCTTCTCCCAGTGTTCGTCATAATGAACACTGGGAGAAGCTTTTTAAATAAAAAGATTATTAAATTGCATTGACTTTTCGCAAAAATTGTGGTATAATGTAATCTATATATATGTAAAATCAAAAAAAGGGGAAAATAACCAATGAAAGCACCAATGACTACTGAAGAACTCACACGGCGTATAATCGGCACGCTTGAGTTTGATTTCAGAATCACTCCCGAAGAAGCGAGTGCGGCACAAATCTACAAAGCGTTAGCTAAAACCATCGCAAACTATCTCAAAGAAAAGCGTAGAAACTTCACACGTGACTACAACTCTTCAGGCAAAAAACAAGTGTACTACTTATCGGTAGAATTTCTAATGGGGCGTTCACTCAAGACTAATCTTTTTAACTTAGGACTAAATGAAATAGCTGAAAAATCAATTAAAGACATTTTCAAAGACGTAAAATTGGAAACCCTCTACGAACAGGAGCCTGATGCAGGACTCGGAAATGGTGGTCTCGGAAGACTCGCCGCTTGTTACATGGACGCGATGGCAACCGAAGGCTATCTCTCAACTGGATATTCAATTTTGTATGAGTACGGTATTTTTAAGCAAAAAATCGTTGACGGCTGGCAAGACGAGCTTAAAGACGATTGGTTGCCAGGGGGGAGCGTTTGGCTCAAGGCACTTCCAGACCAAGCTGTAGAAGTACGTTTTGGTGGCGAACTTCACGAATCATGGGATAATGATTATCACAAAGTCAATCACGTTAATTATCAGAGTGTAAACGCTATTCCTTTTGATATGTACGTATCTGGATACGACAGCCCAGGTGTTACAAAATTACGCCTCTGGAAAGCGGAGAGTAGTAGCTTCAATATGTCACACTTTAATGAAGGTAACTATGAACACGCTGTAAATGACTTGGTAGCACAAACACTCACCAAAGTTCTTTACCCTAACGACAACTACCTTGAAGGTAAAGCTCTCCGACTAAGGCAACAATACTTTATGTGTGCGGCATCAATTGGTGACATCGTTATGCGTCACATGAAAGTATATGGAACACTCGAAAACATCGACGAAAAAGTCGCAATTCATGTTAATGATACACATCCAGCACTCGCAATTCCTGAAATGATGCGAATTTTGCTCGATGACTGTGGTTACAGCTGGGCGAAATCTTGGCATATCGTTCAAAACGTTTTTTCTTATACTAACCACACCGTATTACCAGAAGCACTTGAAGTTTGGGATAGAGATTTGCTACAACAAATCGTTCCACGAATCTACACCATTATCTGCGAAATAAATAACCGTTATTGCACTGGTTTGCACGAAAGATTGGGCGATGGTTCTAAAGTTGAGCGTATGTCGATTATCTCGGGTGACCGTGTAAGAATGGCAAGCCTTTGTGTTGAAGCGTCACACTCGGTCAACGGTGTTTCCAAACTACACTCTGACTTAATTAAAGTGTCTGTCTTTAAAGATGAATGTGATGACAGACCTCACAAGTTCAAAAATGTAACCAACGGTATTGCTTATAGAAGATGGTTGCTCCAAGCGAACCCAGGTCTAACTAAACTCTTAGATAGCAAAATCGGTGAGGGTTATAAAAAAGACGCAGCTGAGCTTTCTAAATTCAATCTCTTCAAAGACGATAAGGCAGTGCTTGACCAGCTTGCAAAAATCAAAAAAACAAATAAACAGGCATTTGCAAAACAAGTCAAAGACAGAATGGGAATTTCTTTGAACCTCGATAGCATTTTTGATGTTCAAGCTAAGCGTTTGCATGAGTATAAACGTCAGCAACTAAACGCTATGAACATCATCGCTGAATATGCGGCTCTCCTTGAAAACCCTAATATGGACTTTGTTCCGAAAACGTATATCTTTGCGGCAAAAGCTGCCCCTGGATATTACACAGCGAAACAAATCATCAAGCTATTATGGTGCTTGGGTGAAGAAATTCGCAAGAACAAAAAAATCAGTGAGAAATTGTCGGTTGTATTCTTGGAAGACTACAACGTGTCTATGTCGGAAGTTTTGATGCCAGCGTGTGAAGTTTCTGAACAAATTTCTCTCGCAGGAACTGAAGCATCTGGTACTGGTAACATGAAGTTTATGCTTAACGGAGCACTCACCCTCGGAACGTATGATGGTGCAAACGTCGAAATGCACGCACAGGTTGGTGACGAAAACATCGTTATCTTCGGAATGAGCACTGAAGAAGCGGCTATTCTAAAAGCAAACGGCTACCACCCTGAAGGTTATTACAACAATCATCATATGATTAAAAACGTAATCGACCGCATTCATAACGGCGTGAATGGTGCGACTTTCCACGAACTTGCACACGAACTCAAAACCAAGGACCGTTATATGTGTTTCGCTGACTTCGATGCTTACCGCACCGCACAATCGAAAATAAGCCAAATCTACAAAGACCCGCATAAATGGAACTCTATGTCACTTGTGAATATCGCAGAAGCTGGACTGTTCTCGGCTGACCGCTCTGTTCGTGACTACGCTCGCACTATTTGGGATTTAAAAAGTTAAATCCGATTTTTTAAGCACTAACAAGCGTGTTAAAATTGCACGCTTGTGTACATAACGATATATGCAATTTTGAAATGCTCACAAAAACCCCCATTCCAGATTTAAAGTCTGGAATGGGGGCTTTTGTGCATATTGCACAAAAAAAAATAGCCTCGATTTTTGTGGTATAATCCAAATCCCACAAAACCTCTTGACAAATTTTAGAGAGCGTGCTATTATGATATTACAACAGCATAAATAAAAATATGTTGTTGTTTCACCAACCCTGCCTACGGCAGGCATAAAAAGCTCAGCAAAGCCGACCTTTGTTATGCCCTTGTTTGGCTTGCCGAGTGTACATAGGTAAGGGTGGCGGAAAAGAATTAAAAAAACAAAGGAGATTTAAAGAT